>NZ_BAAHYN010000002.1:0-387500 GCF_054657535.1 Desulfosporosinus burensis | reverse complement strand
GACAGTTAAGCATAAGAACGTTTTCTACTAACATTGAAGTAGTCTTAGTCGTATCAGATGAAGGTAATGGAATTGAACAGGGTATAATTGAAAAGTTAGGTACACCATTCTTTTCAACAAAAGAACAAGGTACTGGTTTAGGATTAGCCGTGTGTTACGGTATAGTTGCACGCCACAATGGAAGGATAAGTATTGAAACTAGTCCTTTAGGTTCTTCATTTTCTATACACTTTATAATTCAGTAATAAAAAGCGGTTGGTCACAATCGCTTATCGGCACTCATCCGAAAAACGGTAGGTCCAGAAAGTCTCTTTGAGGAGCATGTGACTAAACTGATTTTTGGAGGACTTTCCCTTTTTTTGTCCACTTGCAATACGAGACAGAAACATTTGGGATTGTGATTTATGGGCCCTGACCGCAGCCAGCTTCACTTCGGACACATCTGAAATATCATTGACGATATCCGGCGGGCCAAGCACATCTTGAGATTCGTGAGAAAAAGCATGGGCGTACACGACAGGGCGGTCCTGAACAGAAAGACGAGAAATGGCTCGGATCGTCACATCCCCGAGAGCGTTGTGATCTGGATGCACTGCATATCCTGGATAGTGGGTAAGGACCAAGGAAGGTTGAATCTCGCGGAGGATCCGCTCAATTCTATCGATTAGAATTTCTGGGTCTTCAAACTCTATCGTTTTATCTCGCAACCCGAGTTTAATGACATTTTTGATGCCAATAGCTTGGCAAGCCTCAGCCAACTCTGCTTCCCGAATATGCGCTAGCGATTCTCGGGTGGCAAAGAACGGTTTTCCCATGTTGCGTCCCATTTGGCCCATAGTAGCACAGATATAAGTAACTGGAACGCCCGACTTCGCGAATTGTGCAATGGTTCCGCCGCAGCCAAACGTTTCGTCGTCTGGATGGGGGAAAACTACGAGAACATGTTTTTCCAATGACTGATGCCTCCCACTTTAATCCAAAGTCCATTAATCACAACCACCCGCTCAGCGGGTGGTTTGCTCTAGCCCTATAAGGGCTGGGTACAGGCTGAGCCTAAAGGCTCGCTGAAAGTTTCGCCAACCGCACCCTGTCCCGAACTACCCCTAAAGGGGTTGCGGGGCTATTTTTTCTTGTTCTTTTCTACTGGCTCACCCGTAAACGGGTCAACAAACTCTTTGATAGTTAGCTGATCTGCCGCGATATCCTCTTGTAATTGTTTACGGATATATTGTTCTATTGCCTTTTTGTTCCTCCCTACTGTATCTACATAATAGCCTCTGCACCAGAAATGCCTATTCCCATACTTGTACTTTAAGTTCGCATGCCTATCGAAGATCATCAACGAACTTTTTCCTTTGAGGTATCCCATAAAACTTGATACACTTAGTTTCGGAGGAATAGACACTAACATATGAATGTGGTCTGGACATGCGTTTGCTTCTATGATTTCTACTTTCTTGTAATCACACAATGTCCTTATTATCTTTCCTATATCCCCTTTGATTTTTCCATAGATTATTTGCCTACGATATTTTGGGGCAAACACTATGTGATATTTACAGTTCCACTGCGTATGTGCTAAACTTTCTGTATCCATTGGGATCTACCTCCTTTGTCTTAGTGCGGCTGACGAAACCGGCACTATTTTAACAAAGGTAGGTAGTTTTTTCTACTCATAGCTAAAGCTTTTTGGAACCACCTGCATAGCAGGTGGTTTTCGTTTAGACAACAACGCATAACACCTGTATACAGGTGTTATGCGACGAATCTATAGTTCGAATGGAGATAAACTAAGTTCGAGAGCCACAGCCAGTCGTCCCTCTTGATCATGACCGGCGAGCAATAGCCGACCCTCTTGGTCTATCTCAAAATCGGTTAGTCCCTCGGCGTATACCCAACCGAGTTCCATTTTGAGACCAACTCGGTACGGACCGTCGCCAGTGATAATCCCTCGTCCAAAGCGGATACGACCATTGCGAATATATGCACCGACAGTCATATTGCTCTCTTGCCTATGGGCTGCATAGGCTCCATTGGTCGTCTCTAGGTGGAGGTAGACTTCGCGGTTGAGAAAGCTATCCAGCGCGAGTTGTACAATGGACTTATCAGTTGGTTTCATGAACTATCTCACCTCAAACCTAATGGTTTTTCCCTTATTATATACTATTTTGATGCTAATTACATCGGCGAGGCTACGTGTGAAGAGGTGTCTTATTTTGGTATTCTTCTATCGCTTTATACTCTGCGTTGATATCCGCTTTTAATTGTTCGCAAAGATTTGTCCCGTAATATATTTTTTTACTTGTATATTTGGCTAGAGGTAATTTAATGAGTAATAATTGCTATCGCAAATACTAGCCAGAAATTCTCTAGGCAAACAAGGGGGAATGCAGGTCAGTTACTGGAATGATCTGCATTTGACTTCAAGATGAGATTATTTTTTGCATCTTGGAAGGAAATAAAGGCTATACTAACTAGATTTTTTATAGTAAAGTATGGTAATTTTATAGTGGAACACATATACTATTCTTGTAAGTGTTTATAGAGTTGATTGATATCGTTCATGTAGATGTAGATGTAGATGTAGATGTAGGTTAGTAGTCTAACGGTAGTTGTAGGATGGTAGAGTAATGGTAGGTAATAGTTAGGTAATGGTTGTTTTAAATAATGTAGGTCAGTTGTAGGATGGTAGAAATAAGGATGGGTCTATTCTCTGTATCCGTGTCTTTTGTTACGGATGTGGGGTCTTACTCTGTTTTTCTAACTCCTATTAGGGGTTTTTTTATTTTCCAAAATTATAAAAGAGGAGAGATATTTGTGAAAAAAGGGTTAAGTAAATCAATTAACTTGAAGTCGTTAGGGAGAGGGATTTTATTTGTGGTGCTGGCATTGAACTTGGTTTTTGTTTCAGGATGCGGACAGACAGCCTCTGTTCCAACTGCTCAGAATGAAACGAAACCTCAAACAGTCGAGTTAAAATTAGCTCATTTCTTTCCAGCTACACACCCTGCTGAAAAAGAGCTTGTTCAACCTTGGGCAAAGGCGATTGAGACTGCAACTGAGGGCCGAGTGAAGATTACCAGCTACCCGGGACAGACGTTACTACAGGCTGACGCGGTTTATGATGGAGTTATCAATGGAATTGCAGATCTAGGACTTTCTTGTTTTTCTTATACACGGGGTAATTTTCCTGTGTTAGAGGTTTTTGAACTGCCAGGTATTAAGTACGCCAATTCCAAGGCTGCCAGTAAAGTTGCGTGGGAAGGGATCAAACAGTTAAATCCCAAAGAGGTCCAGGATACAAAATTGATGATGGTGTTTACAACAGGCCCTGGAGATTTATATACCAAACAACCTGTACGTGCTCTTAAGGATTTAAAAGGGTTAGAAATTAGAGCTACGGGTCTTAGCGCTAAAAGTCTTACAGCTCTGGGTGCCATGCCAGTTGCGATGGCCCAATCTGAAGCCTACGAAGCATTATCGAAGGGCGTCGCAAAGGGAAATTTAGGTCCAATTGAGGTTTTGCAGGGTTGGAAGCAGGCAGAAGTAACCAAATATCTGACTTTGACACCTTTCTTATACAATAATTTATTCTACGTTACCATGAACAATAATAAATGGAACTCCCTAGCTCCTAAAGATCAGAAAGCGATCGAAGCGGTAAACCAGAAGTTTTTTGAAGAAGTTGCCATGGGTTTATGGGATAAACAAAATGAGTCTGCGTTAAAGTATGCAGTCAATGAAAAAGGGATGGAAGTCATTACCCTTTCTCAAGAAGAGCAGGATCAATGGATTAGTTTAATAAAACCAATTCAGGACGATTATGTAGCTCAAATGAAGAAAAAGGGGCAGCAGGGAGAAGAAATCTTGGCTAAAGTGAACAATCTTGCGGATCAATATAACAAGGAGTTTAAGTAAATCCTGAGGGGGAGTCTAAAATTGAAGCAATTATCTGGCATAGTAAAAGGAGTTAGCAGTATCTTGGATAAATTAGCTGGAATATGTATTTTTTCCGTGATGCTGTTGATTGTAGCAAATATTATCTTGCGGACGGTTTTCAACCAACCCATTTTGGGAACTTATGAGCTGGTAGGATTCATAACAACTATGGGAGTGGCCTTGGCCCTAGCACACTGTGCTTTTCAAGAGGGCCATATCGCGGTTAGCTTTATCATGGAACACTTTCCGCGAAAAATCCAGTCCATTGCAGCTGTCTTGGTTAATGCCGCTTCTTTAATGTTGTGGGCTGCAGCTGTCTGGTCGCTAGGGAAATTTGGTCATGCTATGAAGCTAAAAGGGCTCGTTTCACCCTCGGCAGAAATACCTGTTTACCCGTTTATATATTTGGTTGCTTTTGGCCTGTTGGGGCTTTGTTTGGTGCTATTGTTTAAGCTCCTAGTTTCTTTCAGAGAAGTTCTCGGGACAAGTGCAGCTAAGAAGGTGGCACCATGAGTGTGTTTTTAATTGGGCTAATTGGGATCGCTTTTTTCTTTGGCTTGGTAATGGTACGTATGCCGATTGCCTATGCTATGGCCCTCGTTGGTTTTGTTGGATTCAGCTACCTCACTTCAGTACCGGCATCTTTGGATATGGCGGCCAAAGAATTATATAATACCTTTACTTCCTATTCACTAAGTGTTATTGCCATGTTTGTTTGGATGGGGTTTCTGGCTTACTATTCAGGAATTGGCACCAGTTTATATGTTTTCGCTTATAAAATGGTTGGACATTTGCCAGGGGGACTGGCAATTGCCACTCAAGCAGCTTGTGCTGTTTTCGGAGCGATTTGTGGCTCCAATACCGCAACAGCGGCTACCATGGCGGCCATCGCTCTGCCTGAGATGGATAAATATAAGTATGACAAGTCATTATCCACAGCCAGTATTGCTGCAGGGGGCGTTTTGGGGGTCATGATTCCCCCAAGTGTTATTTTTATTTTATATGGCACTGCCACTGAACAGTCTGTGGGAACCCTTTTTATGGCCGGTATCGTTCCCGGGATTCTTCTGATGTTCTTAAACATGGGCATGATTTACTTGCTTACTTTGCGTAACCCGAGTTTAGGACCAGCCGGTGCCAAATCAAGTTGGGGAGAAAGAATTCGTTCCCTTCGGGGAGGGCTGGGAGAAGCCCTGGCTGTCTTTATTCTTTCTGTTGGTGGCCTTTTTGCCGGCTGGTTTACGCCTACAGAGGCAGGTGCTGTAGGTGCTGGTGGCGTACTAATGGTCAGTCTTTTCGAGCGGCGGCTTAGTTGGGAAAACCTGAAAAATTCGCTATTTGATACTACAAGAACTACTGCGATGATTATGCTCATGCTTGCTGGAGCTGTCATCTTTGGCCGTTTTATGGCAATAAGCAGAGTGCCCTTTGAACTGGCAAATTGGGTCGGAGCTCTTCCCTTGCCACCGTTTGCCATTATGGGCATGATTCTCTTCATCTACCTCATCCTAGGCTGCTTTATTGATGCTTTAGCTCTGATCTTGCTGACTATTCCCATATTCTTTCCTGTGGTGGTAAATACCCTTGGATATGATCCGATTTGGTTTGGGGTCGTTGTAGTTTTAGTAGTAGCCATGGGTGTGATTACCCCTCCGGTAGGGATGAATGTTTATATTATTAAAGGAATTGCCCCGGAAATCCCTTTAGAAACAATCTTTAAAGGGGTATGGCCGTTTCTATGTACAATCATAATATGTTTAATCCTGCTCATGATTTTCCCGGGAATTGCTACCTATTTACCAGAGCTGCTGACGGGATTGTAAAATGTCTTTAAACAAATAAGTCGCATGGGCAAATACCCTTGCGGCTTATTTGAATTACTGCAAAGTATTTCGTTGCTTATTTTTTACAAGGTCGAGGAAATGTAGAACCCCAAAATATGAATTGGCGATTATTTTCCCTTAGAAGGTACTTAATGTATAATAATAAGGAATGCTTACTTCAGAGGGGTTTTTAAACCCTACCGTAAACTTAGGTTAAATCTACCGGTGGCTAACCGCCACTTAAACAGTGTAACTCTTAATGGCGGTTGGCCAGCGAATAAACTGGAGATTTAAACTTATAGTAATCGAGTGAATGTTATCTATAGCATATTTGTTTGCTAACAGTATTTTTACCGTGGGGTTTGTAAAGAGGTAGATAAAGATGGATAACGACGATCAAGAGGGTAAACTATCCAGGAAGGCTCGCAAAAAGGAACATATTGAATTTGCGCTGAAGGCCGCTGTAGAATCACAGAGAAACAACGGTTTTTCCGATGTTCATTTGCTTTATGAGGCCCTGCCAGAGTTAAATCTTGAGGAGATTGACACTACTCTTTGCTTTTTAGGTAAGAATCTAAAGGCTCCCCTATTAATAAATGCTATAACAGGGGGGCATCCAGACGTTAAACACATCAATCGAAGTTTGGCAAAGGTGGCTGCTCGGGCAGGAATCGCAATGGCTGTTGGCTCTCAGATAGCTGGGCTGGAAGATTCGAATGTGCAAGATACATATAAAGTTGCCCGCGATGAGAACCCGGATGGAGTTTTATTGGCTAATGTAAGTGCGCTCACTTCGTGGATAATGGTAAAAGAAGCTATCGAAATGATCAATGCGGACGGGGTCCAATTACATTTAAATGTGGCTCAGGAACTTGCTATGACTGAGGGGGACAGGAATTTTAGGGGTACATTAGCTAATATCGAAAGAATAGTAGCGTTATCAAATGTACCGGTTATCGTTAAAGAGGTTGGTTTTGGTTTGTCCCGTGAGACGATTAAGAAAATCTATGATGTAGGGGTGCGGTACATAGATACTGCCGGAAAAGGGGGAACTGATTTTATTAAGATTGAAACTATGCGTTCGGGTCAGGACTACCTAGGGAACTACCAGAATATCGGGATATCTACAGCTGCAAGCCTTATGGAAGCCCAAAGCTTAAAATTACCGCTTAGTATTTTGGCTTCCGGGGGTTTTAAAGGTGGGAGTGATGTAGCAGGAGCACTTGCTTTGGGGGCACAATTAATAGGTTTTGCAGGGCATTTCTTGCAGGTTCTATTCGAAAGTACTGAGCAAGGTCTTAACGAACGAGTCGAAAGAATCATAGATCAGTTAAGACGAACGATGTTAATGGTCGGGGCCTCTAATTTGCATGAATTGGCCGGAAAACCAGTGGTTATTACAGGAAGTACTGCAGAATGGCTAACCTGGAGGGGTATAAATCGATGAATGAAAAGGCCCAAAGGTTGCTTAATTACTTAGAAAAACATAACACGATGATCCTTTCTACATATGGGGAAAACGGACCGTGGGCAACCCCTGTTTTTTTTATTAATCACGGATTTCGGATCTATTTTTTGTCGGAACTTACGTCTATACACAGCACTAACTTGCGCGAGAAATCTCTATCTGCTGCGGTGATTACCGAAGACTATGGGGATTGGAAGAAAATACAAGGCATTCAATTGCAAGGGAATGCTTACTTAATGACTAACTTAAAGAAGGCGGCGCTGCTCTTAGCTTCATATTGTAAAAAGTATCCTGCAGCTCTGCACATTTTTCAGACTCCAGGCGCCTTTAAGGGAGTTTCCAATGCCCGTTGGCACTGTCTAGTCCCTCATTATTTGAAATTCACGGATAACACAGAAAAGTTCGGTCAACATTTAGAGTTAGAATTAAAGGTTATTAAGGGCGATAATGAGTTTAATTATGAAGAAGATTTGTCGAATAGCTAAGATATAATAGTGCCACTGGAGGACTTGTATGATAAATATTATTTATGCTGTTCCGGAAAATCATGGCACAGTTGATCGAATTGTTAGAACTAAAGCAAATAAGGATGTTAAATTTGAATTAGTTAAAAAAGTGGATATTGAGGGCTTGATATAAGGAGGCAACACAGACATGTCTTTATCTATAAAAAACATAATCTGCGTGGGTCGTAATTACGTTCAAACACGCTCACGAACTTAACAATGCGGTTCCACAATCCCCATTGTTGTTTACTAAGCCAACCCATTCTTTAGCTGAGGCTAATGGCCGTGAGATAATCTTTCCGGGAGATCGAGGCCAAATTCAATATGAAGTAGAACTCGTATTCCATATCAGACAATATGAGCCTGGAATTAAGTTAGATGACCTAGTGGACCAAATGGCTATAGGTATCGACTTTACCTTGCGTGATGTTCAGACAGAGTTAAAAGGTAAAGGCTATCCCTGGGTACTAGCCAAAGGGTTTATCAACTCGGCCGTAATCACCCCTTGGCAGCCTTTTGCTGGACTTAAAGCTATGCTGGATGTTGATTTTTCTTTAGACAAAAATGGACAAGAGGTTCAACGGGGAACTATGAAAAAAAATGATTTTTGACCTACCGACAGTCATTGATTATACTGCACTGCACCTTGGACTTGGGCAAGGGGATATCATTTTTACTGGTACTCCGGCGGGCGTGGGGCCGGTACTTGACGGGGATCATTTTGCCTGTAAATTGGCTGATAAAGAGTTAGGGAACTGCATCATAAAGCTCTCGAAATAAGAAAAGGGTCTTCTTTACTATGTAACCCATAGGTATAGGGTTGTAACAAACTTCTATTGAAGTGTGTTACAACCCTATTTGTAGCGCAGTGCAACTATGGCGATTGCCTACGCTAAAGGCTTGGTTCCTCTTTACTTGACGGATTCTCTTAATTCCGGGATTAGATTGAGTGGTTCTTTTCCCTTAAGTGCTATGACGAGATTTTGGGCTGCTAGCATTGCTATATCAAAGATTATTGTAAGATTATATACCTGTCCTATATTATAGGGTAACTATTTCACACGGAGTCAATCGAAAATTATGGAAGTGACTTTGGCCTTTCATCTATTCTTTGGTTGAAGAATAATAATGTTATTCTAATAACTTGGGTTAAAAAACACGTTGAAAAAACCAATGAGAGGGTTTATAGTGAATGATGTTTATTGGCAAGGGGACTTCCTCAAGCCATCTGGAAATAGAAGGGACGGGAAAACCATGATCGTCATGGCGAAAATTCTAAGCACCTTGATCCTCGTTGTTTGGCTTCTGAGGAGGCGCGTTCAAATCGGGCATGCTATGCTAGCAGGTTCGATTATCTTATTCTTAATTGCTTCGCCCACGTGGGAAAAAGCATCTACTTCACTTCAAGCTACCTTACTGGAAATCAGAACCTGGGAAGTCATGTTAGCTATGTTTTTCGTCATGTGCCTTGAGCACCTTCTGCGCACGAGTGGAACCATAGAAGGCTTTATGAAGTCTATGAAAACAATGCTTCGCAGTGATCGCATCACTTAACACTGAGACCGGTTACCACATGGTAACCGGTCTCAGTACATATTCCCTCTCTAATATCTGCGTGCCCCGAGGTAACGGGAGGCGTAAAAGCTATCACTAAGGCTTGATACCTTTACATCACTATTGGGGTTACTGGCATGAACAAAACGTCCTCCTCCGGTATAAATGCCCACATGAGATGCACCCTTAGCATAGGTTGTAAAAAATACTAAATCACCGGGCACAAGACCATCTCTGCCCACTGCAGTTCCGGAGGTGAATTGATCAAAGGATGTACGAGGGAGGGATATCCCAGCACCAGCTAAGACATACTTGGTAAAACCTGAACAGTCAAAGCCACTGCGTGTTGTTCCGCCAAAAACATAGGGCGTCCCTTGCAAGCTAAGGGCGCGATCTACGATGCTTGAAGAATCACCGCTTCCACGAGAAGCAGCGTAAGCGACAGTGACAGGCCGACTATTAGGGCCTTTAGCAATTACTTGATTGACAGGAGCTTGAATGATCTTTTCATCGACTACCTGCTTAGTAACGTCAATACCATTCTTTTGCACATAAGAATATGTAACTAATTTTGAGCCATTACTACCTTGTGTAATGACTTTTGTTTTCCCGTATCCTAAACTGTTATCAGATTTTGTTACGACATCATAGGGAATTGTCTCTGGACCCGAATAGGTTCCCTGACTCACGACAGTAAGATAGGGTGTTGAATCCACAAGCTTAATAATTTGGCCCGGTTGCAACTTTGTATCTTTAGTTGCTCCTGGATTACCGGCTAGTACTTCATCTGTCAACATATTATTTTTGCGGGCAATAAGCCACCAAGAATCGTTGGCTAGGACAGTATAATCCTTTGTCCTTATTTTACCATCAACCAACTTCTTAAAAGCTTGATCAACTTGGATCATTTGATTGGGTTGGACCTCTGTCTCTTCGACATGAACCTCTTCGGCAAAATTAACGGAAGTGACCTTATTTTCCTCACTGGGTTTAACATAATAGGATTCATAGTCTTTAAGAACTTTATCGGAATCTTCTTTGCTGGGTAAAATTGCAATAACAGAACCATCTGCTTCTAACTTATAACCATCAAGATAAAATCCCAATTTATCTTCCAATGTCTGTTCGCTCAAAGCAGAGTCATGATAGACTGTTCGATTTACCCTAACCTTTTCATAGGTAATTTGGTCATGAGTTTTGGCAATCAGCCCGAAGGGCTTGCCATGTTCTTCTAGAATCGTTTCAACCAGATTATTACCCGTATTAACATCACGTACTAAGCCAATCTCTTGACCGTTAATCATTACGACAGCCGCAGAAGTCGTTGTCGAAAGATAATTGGTCAGCCCTCCAGTTAGGATAATTGTAATTGCTAGACCACCGATGACTTTCGGTGATTTCCAAGATATTTTTTGGAGAGTGTTGCGGAAAGATTGTTTGAAATCCAGTTGCATTGTTTTTCACCTTTCATAGCTTACGAGGTTAGTTGACGGATTCGGGCAAGAAGGTGTAAGCCCGACGCGTAAAATACGCGTTTAACCCCATAGTAATATCCCCCGCTCTAGATGAATCTAGATTCAGCTTTATTTTCCCTTTTTAGGGCACATCATAAAATATTCGACGAAATATGCAAATGTCCTTTAAATAAATTTATGTAAAACTTGGTAAAATAGTTCACTTTTCACAAAAAAAAGACCCACACTTCTAGTAAGTGGGGTTTCATGCTTTGCTTAGGTGGGGTGAACGAGTTCACTGAGCATCATTGACATTGATAAAAGGAACGGCGCCGCCAGTAACATTTGGAAGTTTACCATCCCATTTGTCAATGGCTTTAATCTGTGCTTCAATTTCTCTCAGTTTCACAAGTTCCGGGGTAACTTCTTGTTTTTGAAGTCGTAGAGATTCAGCTTCAGCTTTAGCTTGTTCAATCTTTTGCTTTGCCTCGATTTCTATTCTCTGAAGATCAAGATTGGCTTTCAGCGCTTGCTGCTCAGCAATTTGTTTTTGCTCAATCGCGTTATTGAACTCCGGACTAAATTTGAATTCTGTAATGTTAATTTCATCAAGAATCATATAATAAGTGGATAATTTTGACGAGAGTGTCTCTTTGATCTTGGAACTAACTTCTGAACGTTTAGAAATCAGCTCCTCAGCAGTGTATTGGGCGGTAACAGCCTTTACTGCTTCGCCGATGGCGGGATCTACAATTCGATCTCCGTACGATAAACCTACACTTTGATAAAGCTTATTCGCTGCGCTGGGCTCAAGGTGAAAGTTAACTGCGACAGTCGTGGTAACGATTTGTAGGTCCTTTGAAGCGGCCGTTTGATCGGATTGAGATTTTTGGACTCGTACATCAACATGGATCACGTCTTGAATGAAGGGGATCTTAAAATGAATTCCTTCGGTTAAAACGATCGGGCGCACTGCCCCTAATTGAAGAACGATGCCTCTTTGACCTGCATTCACGATGACAAAGGCATTTAGCCCCAAGATAATAAGGATTAGAACCACTAGGCCAGATGTAATAAGGCTTTTACTCATTTTAGGTTTTGGAATCATATTGACAACCTTTGAAGAATCCAGTTGGGTACCCTCCTCTCATTTATATTGAGTAGATCATTTCTGCTTTTCCCGACCTTAGGTAAGATTCCCGCGATATTTATTAGTACTCTTTTTTGCAATAAGTATGACGAATTTATTTGAAAGAGAAGAACGTTTGATGCCGTCTAGAGTCAGTACGAGGTGTAGATATAATACAACTAAATGTAGTAATATAGGATATACCCTCTACATTCGTCCCAACCGAGGAGGAACTAGCTCTAGTCGAGAAGGTTAACCCCAAGCGTATTCGAAATATTGAGTTTTAGTATAAGGATCTTTTAACAGAAATGATTTCAGCTATTATGCTTATGGCAATTTCTGACGGAGTTTGAGCATTAATATCTAAACCTATTGGCGCTCTTAAACGGGTAAGATCTTGCGAAGTATACCCTATTTTTTGCAGGTAGTTTCCAATCGCGGTTATCTTTTTTGTACTGCCCAACATTCCCACATATTTGGTTGAATAGCTGAGGATGTTTTTTAAACAATCGGCATCTGTCTGATGGCTCCAAGTCGCTATGACAACAGAGGTATCACGGTTGGGTAGATAATTTTTGATACCTGTCTCAAAATCACTGCAAATAACCGAGTATGATTCCGCGAAAAACTCAGGTAGAGCATAGGCTGGACGATCATCGATAACAGTCACTTGGAAATCAAGCGAATTTGCATAAAAAGCAACTTCCTTGGCCACATGGCCCGCTCCTAAAATTAGTAACCGCTCTATTTTTAAAGCGGGTTCCACTAACCAACGAGAGTCTTCACTGCCTAAGCCAACAACTTCTGCATGCCTGCAGGAGTATATTTCTTGTAGTTTTTTAACGGAGAGCATTAACCTTGGTTGAGGCAGACCCAATAGCACATTGCCATAAGAATCCAAAATACTCTTAGGGTGCGGGGGAATTAAGGAAGTTACTAGCACAACATCTTTTCCACTCATCTGGAGTTCCTGAGCAATTTGCCAGTAATGATTTCCCTGAACTGGCTCCAATAGAACCTCTATATTGGCCCCACAAATGGCGATTCCAGCAGTAATGGTCTCCTGATTAATCGCTAGGCGATGTATTTCAGTGTTTGATTCACTGTCAGCAGTCGACATTGCCAGTGCCCTTTTAGTGATCAGTTTTTCTGCTGTTCCTCCTCCAATAGTTCCTATTGTTTGGCCAGTTTCCATGACCAACATTTGGGTACCCAGATCACGTGGTGTCGAGCCCTCAGTGTGGATAATCGTCGCAAGGACAGCCTTTACTTGCGTATTTTGAGCATTTATAATGGCTTGCATTATTTTTTCATCCAAGAATAGCACCTCTCAATCACAAGTTCTTTGGCTAAGATGAGTATCGCTTTAATAAAACCATTGATTCCCATAATTGTCAATGACCCATTATTATGAATAAATCCTAAACAGGGTGGAGACCAGATAGTTGTTCAAAGAAGTAGCGAAAAGGAAAGGTAGGAAAAAACATGGGAGAATTAGAAAAACATGCACGATTATTTAACCTAATTGCTCCTGTCTACAATGTCTTTTTTGGAGGTCAAGTCAGGAATTATCGGGCTATTCTGGACAAATATGAAGAGATGCTGAATATTCCAGTTGGAGGCAGAGTTTTGGATATAGGGTGTGGTACAGGGGCCTTTATATATTGTTTAGCGGAGCGAGGGTATCGGGCCGTGGGAGTAGATTTTTCCTCATCGATGCTCCGAGCAGCCAAAAAGTCCACTCAGGGGAAGTCGATTGAGTTAGTACCGGGGGATGTTACTAAAGGATTGGATTTTCCTGCTAAAAGTTTTGACTTGGTGCTCTCATCCTATGTTTTGCATGGGTTGAATACTGAGTTGCGTCAACGTATCTATACTGAGGCCAGCAGACTTTCCCGTGGTCGGGTCCTTTTCTATGATTATAACCAAAAGCGTCGATTTCTTACGGATCTAATCGAATGGGCAGAAGGTGGAGATTACTTCGGATTTGTACGCCATGGGGAAAAGGAAATGAGAACATATTTCCAAGCTGTGAATAGAATAGATGTTGGCCCCCAGACGGCGCTTTATCTATGCTCAAATAAACTCTCGCTCGAGATATAAAGGTGAAACAAGGGGACAGGTTCCTTGTTTTGTTGTTTATGAGGAAACAGAGGAGAAAAACAGTGTGCCTGTCCCCCTGTTTCACCCCCGTTTGCGGGAAATGTCTTGAGAAGGATATTCTGAATGGAAAGTAGAAGTAATATATAAGTAACGTTAAACAATGTTTCCGAGAGAAGGTGAAGCGTTTGTTCAACGCGCAAATGCAGAGCGCGCGCGAATTCCTTAGTCTTTTATCTACTGCCTCAGGGGTTTCGGGTTATGAAGCTTCTATCGCTTCTTTGTTAATGGAGCGATTTACTCCATTAACCGATGAGGTACGGTGTGATACGTTTGGCAATGTTTATGCCGTGAAAAAAGGCAATAGTAAGCGTTCAAAAATTATGCTAGCTGCTCATATGGATGAAATCGGCCTTATCGTCAAGAAGATCGATCCTCGAGGTTTTCTGAGTTTTACTTCTATTGGTGGGGTAGACCAGCGAACCCTCTTGTCCCAGGAGGTACTTGTTCATGGACGAGAGAGAATCCCCGGCATTATTGGCTCTTTGCCTCCACACCTTTTACAAAATCCGGACTCGGATCAAGCGGTTAAGATGGAGGAAATGGCGATTGACGTTGGACTTTCCTCCGCTAAACTTAATGAGGTTATCCAAGTCGGAGATATAATCACCCTAAAGCGAGAACTATATCCTTTGCTTAATCATGTGATGGCGGGAAAATCGTTGGATGATCGTGCTGGGGTTGTGGTGATGATGGTTTGCCTAGAAGAACTCTCCCGCCTCCAGCATTCTCACGATGTGATTGCGGTGGCTACGACCCAGGAGGAAGTAGGACTCCGGGGAGCTCTTACCAGTGCTTATACGCTTAATCCTGATTTAGCAGTGGCCATTGATGTTACCCACGCGAGCACGCCGGATACTAAGGGTCAAGTTACCATTGATTTAGGTAAAGGACCGGCAGTGGGGCTTGGACCCAATATTCATCCTGCCATTTACCGTCATTTCTCAGTAAACGCTCAAGAGCACCGTTTGCCGATTCAGATTGAACCGATCCCAGGACATTCTGGAACGGATGCTTGGGCTATTCAAGTAACCCAAGCAGGGATCCCTACCGGACTGATCTCAATTCCTTTGCGCTATATGCATACCTCTGTAGAAACTCTAGATATGCAAGACGTACTTAATTCTGGAAAGCTACTGGCTCAGTTTATTGCCTCCTTACCAGACGATTTGGAGGGATTTTTATGTTATTAAAGAGTCTGAGCGAATTAAACGGCACCTCAGGGGCTGAAGGCCTTGTCCGTAATTTCTTGTGCCAACAAATTGAACCCTTTGTTGAGACGATCAACGTCGATAAAATCGGAAATTTGATTGCGACTAGAAACGGGCATCTTCCTGGTCCGAAAGTTATGATTGCCGCTCATATGGACGAAGTAGCCTTGATGATCATCGAGATAACTAGTGAAGGTTTTCTCAAATTTCGGCCGGTTGGGGGAATTGATGCTCGAATTCTGGTCTCTAAACCAGTACAAATTAATGAATCTCTCGTCGGGGTAATCGGAGCTAAAGCCATCCATTTACAAAAAAGGTCTGAACGTCAAAAGGCTTTGTCCTTTGACCAACTCTATATTGATATCGGGGCTAAATCCAAAGAAGACGCATCCAAGAAAGTTAAACTGGGCGATTATGCTTATTTTATGACGAAATGCGAGCCTTTCGGAGAAGGTCTATACAAAGGAAAGGCTTTTGATGATCGGATAGGGTGTGCCATCTTGGTTGAGTTGCTTAAGCAAGACTATAATTTCCCTCTAGTTGCTGCGTTTACTGTGCAAGAGGAGGTAGGCCTTCGGGGTGCCAAGGTCGCAGCCTATCACGTCGCCCCAGATTTTGCGATAGTCATTGAGGGAACGGTAGCGGCTGATGTGTTTGATCGCGAAGAAGAGGGCTGGGTTACAGAGTTAGGCCAAGGCCCTGCTTGCTCGCTCATGGATAGAGCAACCTTTTTCAGCCCCGAACTTATCCAGTGGGTGACGGACATAGCCCGTCATAAAGGGATTCCACTGCAGTTTCGGCGCGGAGGCAGTGGTGGAAATGACGCTGGTACTATTCATGTTAGTAAAGCTGGAATCCCGACAATTGCTTTAAGTGTACCCTGTCGTTATATTCATTCCTTTGTCTCGGTTATCTCAGAAAAGGATTACACAGCTTGTCTTAACCTTGTCCATGAATTATTAAAAGAAATTCCGCGTAAGCTTGAGGTTAGCTTGATCGATAAGGAGGATAAGGTGTGATGGATTTGGATTTTGCAATACTTGAACAATTAACCCAAATATTTGGCCCTTCCGGTTCCGAAGAGCGAGTGGCGGAATTCATAGCCAATCAATTGCGCCCTTACTGTGACGAACTTAAGACGGACACCTTAGGAAATCTCATAGTCTTACGTCATGGAACGGGTAAGAAAATCATGGTTGCTGCTCATATGGATGAAATCGGCTTGATGATCACCCATCTTGATAAAGAAGGGTTCTTGCGTTTTACCCCCCTCGGTGGAGTGCGTATTCCCAACCTTGTTGGACAGAGAGTCAAGTTTAGCAAGGGCAGGATCGGAACGATCGGAGTTGAAAAATTAGATAAACCCAGCGATCTCAAGCTTGATAAGCTCTATATCGATATTGGTGTGTCATCTCGGGAAGAGGCTGAACAGATTGTCCACATAGGGGAAACGGCAGTTTTTATTGGGGATTTCGTAGAATCGGAATCGAAGATAATCTCGAAGGCCCTCGATGACCGAATTGGTTGTTTTGTAGCAATAGAAGCACTCAAACGAACCAAGTCCACACATGAATTAGCGTTTGTCTTTACGGTACAAGAAGAAATTGGGACTCGTGGTGCCCGAACGGCTGCCTATGCTCTCGAACCTGACTTGGCGATTGCTGTGGATGTCACGGCTACCGGAGATACTCCCAAAGCACACCCTATGTCCGTAAAACTAGGAAGTGGTGTGGGGATTAAGGTGCTCGATCACTCTATGATTACCTCTCCTCAGATTAAGCGTTGGATGGCAGCTATTGCCACGGAAAGCAAGATTCCCTTCCAGTGGGAGGTTTTAGAGTATGGTGGAACGGATTCGGGAGCCATTCATTTGTCCAGGGGAGGGGTGCCCTCAGGAGTTCTTTCGATCCCCACGCGATATGTCCATAGCCCCGCCGAAATGCTTGACAAACGGGATGTTAAAGCAGCCGTGGATTTACTAGTGGCCCTGTTAGAACGGGCTACAGAATTATAGAAGAGACCGCTCATTAGACCAAAGAGATCTAAATCTTCATAAGACAGAATTAATCAATGCTATTGTATTGTGTGATAACCTAACTAAGAAACTATCTGAGCTTTGATGAAGACGACTTGGGGGACTTGTGAAATGGATCGGGTGCTATTTTAAGCAACCAATAGGAAACAAGATAGTACTAGTATAATGACCTAAAACCGGAACGTATTCCCATATATGCATATAAATACTTAAAACTTCCAGTGAGGATCTGCATAATTTTTTTCAAAAATTTATTGAATAATATCATTATTAAGGGATTGACGGAAAACAACAGATGGTATAATATAAAAATATTCAGAAGGTAAACCGGTTTCGTTAATTGGTTAACATACCTGAAAGGGTAGGGATGTTGAAGATGCAGCCAAAGAGCAGAAAAACTACAATTGATGAAGTAGCCAAAAGAGCCAAAGTGTCTAAAACAACCGTATCTAGATTTATCAATGGCCGGTATGAATTCATGTCAGATGAGACGAGGAAACGGATTCAAGACGTCATAGAAGAATTGGCTTATCGGCCAAATAATTTGGCTCGGAGTTTAAAGTCGAACAAGAGTAGCCTCATTGGTGTGATCATTTCGGACATTACCAACCCTTTCTCTTCGATTTTAGTCAAAGGCATCGGGGATCTTTGTCAGGAAAAAGGGTACCAAATCATCATTGCCAATACGGATAACGACCCTGTAAAAGAACAAGACTATATTCAGTCGCTCATTGACAACCGTGTGGAAGGGCTAATCGTTAATACTTCCGGGCAAAACGGCGATTATCTAGTCTCAATCGGAAATCAGGGCATACCTATTGTTCTGGCAGACAGAGCTTTGCCTGAATTAAAATTTGATACCATAATGACCGACAACTATGCAATGACAGTCAGGACGATCAAACACCTGTTTGAGGCTGGTTTTGAAAAGGTGGCATTTTTTACGGAGGAGATTGGCCAGATTAGTACCCGCTTAATTCGTAGGGACGCATTTTTGGACGCGAGTAAGCAGTACAAGGGGATTGATGCCGCAAGCTTTATTTATGTAATTAATAATTCCGAACCCCAAACCGTGTTAGACTCTATAATACATTTTACAAAGGAAAACCCTTATGCTAAGAAGGCAGTTTTCACGGTAAACGGAGTGACTCTGTTGGGCGTATTGAATGGTATTAGTAAATTAGGTTTAACGATACCAAAGGACATCGGTGTATGCGGTTATGATGACTGGGGATGGGCTTCATTAATACCCCCGGGGATAACAGCCATTTCGCAGCCTTCTTATCAAGTCGGAGTGGAAAGTGCGAAAACGTTAATTACCAGAATCAATGCTAAAAGAAAAGCCAAACCGAAGATCATTCAATTGCCTGCCGAACTGATCATCAGGGGCTCGACAGTTTTGCCATCAAGTGAAGGTGGAGTTTGGACTCCAACTGAATCTTAGTTGAACTTATCAAGAACGTAGCCGCTCTTTACTTCAACTTTAAAGAAGAAGGGAGTATGAGAGCGGGTAGTCATTGGAAAAACTTAAGCAATTTATTTTATATTAGTAAACCGGTAAACTAAATCGTTTAATTAAATAAAATTACTATATTTTTTTCTAAAATTTACTTATTTAAATCAAGGGAGGATATTTATGAGCCTGGAACTGTTTGATTTATCTGGAAAAGTTGCCATTTTTATTGGAGGAGGCGGTGGACTGGGGCATGCTGTAAGCCTGGGATTAGCCAGGGCTGGTGCGGATGTTATACCTGTTAGTCGGAGTACGGAGCGTAATGCAGATTTGGTTAGTCAAATTGAAGATCTTGGCCGCAAATCACTACTCACTTCGGCGGATATTACTGACAAGAATGACATTAAGAGGTTAGTCGATGAGGTTATGAATAAGTTTGGTCGAATTGATATTTTGATTAATGCCGCAGGAAAGAACTATAAAAAGCCTGCATTGGAGCTTAGCCAAGAAGAGTGGGATGATGTTTTAAGGGTTAATGCCAAGGGTGTATTTACAGTGAGTCAAGTCGTTGGCGAAAGAATGATAGCTCAAGGGGGTGGGAAAATTATCAACTTCGCCTCATTAGGTTCTCATTTGGGTATCACCCGGTCAGTGGCTTACTGTTCAAGCAAAGGGGCTGTATTACAGATGACTAAGGTCCTTGCTGCCGAATGGGCGCCCTACGGAGTAAACGTAAACAGTATTTCGCCGGGGTATTTCCAAACACCGCTTACCGAAAAAATGCTCAAAGAAAAAGAGACCTATGACAAAATCGTCAACCGTACTCCCATGCAGCGGTTAGGACTTCCCGAGGATTTGGTGGGAGCAGTCATTTTTCTTGCCTCCGAGGCTTCTAACTTTGTTACCGGGAGCACTATCGCAGTTGACGGAGGTTTTCTTTCCTTGGCAATTTAGACTTTGACATAGGAGGAACTGTTTAATGAATGAGAAGATGACAGCTGTGGTCTGGAAAGGCAAGGGACAACTTGCCCTAGACCAGGTGGATGTCCCAAGGTTAGCACCGGGGGAGGTGATGATAAAAGTTGCCTATGCCGGAATATGCGGTTCCGATTTGGGGATTTACGGTGGCAAGCACCCCAGGGCTAAAGCACCTCTTATAATGGGTCACGAATTGACTGGGGAGATTGTTGAAATTGCCCCACCTGATAGCGGTGAGCTGAAAGTAGGAGACAAGGTAACAATCAATCCTTTGATGAGTTGTGGTAAATGTCAGCCCTGCCGGACGGGTCATGCTCATGTCTGCCGGACGCTGGGATTGGTTGGGATTGATTGTGACGGTGCTTTTGCAGAATATGTAGCAGTCGGTTCTGACAAAATACTAAAGTTGCCACCTGGCATCCCGTTAGACAGTGCCGCCCTGGCAGAGCCCCTTGCGGTAACGGTTCATGCCATACGCCGCTCAGAAATGAAAGCCGGAGATAGCGTAGTCGTGTTAGGCGGAGGACCCATTGGGCTCCTGACTGCTATTTGTGCTAGGTATGCAGGTGCATCAAAAATAGTAATCAGTGAGATAAGTGAAGAGCGTCGAAAATTAGCCTCTGAACTAGGTTTTAATGTTGTTGATGCGAAAGATAACCCCGAACATGAACTATTAGCTATGACTGGCCCTGATGGAGCAGATATTGTTTTTGAGGCCGCCGGTGTAGCGCCCACCATAGCGTTAGCAACCAAAATCGTGAAGATCACGGGGCAGGTTGTTATTGTGGGGGTCTTTAAAGAGCCGACCCCGGTGGATTTACAAACTGTTAATTTCAGGGAGTTATCGTTGATTGGGGTACGAGTCTACACAGCAAAGGACTTCCAAATAGCTGTTACCATGCTGGAAGAGATAAACGATCTGGCTCGTATTATTTCCCATCGGTTACCGTTTGCTCAGGCTGAAAATGGCATCAAATTAATGCAATCCGGACAAGACTCAATGAAAATTTTACTGCATCCTTAAATATTATTAACGGCAGGAGGTAAATTGTGTTGAAAAAGATTACACGTTTAATGGCCCTTTTACTAAGCTTAACTTTGATCATTAGCCTGGTGGGTTGTGGAACTTCGTCTACCCAAAATGCCCCAAAAGAAGGGGACAAAGCAGGACAAGCGATTACTCTTAAAGTCGGAATAGGTTCCAGTTTGCAAGGTAGTTCACACGGTAAAGGCATTGTAAAATTTAAAGAAATTGTTGAGAAAGAAAGTAATGGCAGAATTAAGCTGCAATTGTTCCCTGACGGACAGTTGGGCAATGACCAATCGATGATGGATGCTCTGCGCATGGGTACCCTTGATTTTACAGTTACATCTACCGCTCCGATTGCCAATTTGACCAAGTCCTTTGAGGTCTTTGACCTTCCATTTCTTTTCCCCAACGAGCAAGTGGCTGATAAGGTTCTAGACGGTGCCGCCGGACAAGAGATTCTAAACACGTTAGATAGTGTAGGCATTATAGGCTTAGCTTATTGGGAAAACGGTTTCCGTAACATTACTAATAGTAAAAGACCGATCAATTCACTTGAGGACCTCAAAGGTTTGAAGATTAGAACTATGCAAAATACGGTTCACTTAGAAACCTTTAAGACCTGGGGCGCTAACCCAACACCAATGCCTTTCAATGAAGTGTTTACTGCCCTAGAGCAAAAGGTTATTGATGGTCAAGAGAATCCTATTCCTCTCATCTACGATTCTAAGTTTTATGAGGCACAAAAATTCCTTACTATATCCAGGCATTTCTATACACCTTTCGTTTTCATGGTAAGTAAAAAGACCATAGAAAAACTTTCACCTGCCGATCAGGAAATGATTAAGAAGGCGGCTGTTGAGTCCAGAACCTACGAAAGACAAGTCAACCGTGAAAATGATCAAAAATATCTCGAACAAATGAAACAGGCAAAGATTACTGTTAATGAATTATCTCCTGAAGCAAGACAGAAATTCATCGACAGTTCCAAAGAAATCTATTCTAAGTTTGAAAATGAAATTGGTAAAGACCGTTTAGAAAACATCTTAGATGCCATTAAAAAAGCTCAATAAATCATAAGCATAAGAAATCAGATACAGGCTTCGCTATGAGCCTGTATCTGATAATAGCCCAGATGTGCTTTGGGGAATCCGACATTGGATCTATGGGGGTGTAATGATGAAGAAACTAGCAGCTATGCTGGATCGCTTAATAACGAGCCTTACTGTAATAGCTATGTCAGGTATCGTCGTGCTGGTGTTTATGAATGTTGTCTTACGCTATGCATTTAACAGCGGCCTTACCTGGAGTTCAGAATTGGCAACATATTTATTTGTTTGGGTAATATTCTTGGGCGGTATTCTGGCAGCTAAAGATGATATACACATCAAGGTAGATATACTAACCAATAGATTGCCAAAAGGTTTGCAAAAGATTTTCCTGGTAGTTGCCAATGTCCTGGTTTTAATTGGATTAGGAATACTAGTTGATGGGGGCAGCAAAATTGTGCAAGCGACCCATACCAGCATCAGCCCATCACTAGGAATCCCCCTTTCCCTAGTAAACGCCTCTCTTGTTGTTTTTGCCATTGCGACAGGGATTATTCTGGTATATCAAACCTATAAAACCTTACAGAATTAGTTTTCGGAAAGGAGGCAACGTAAATGGCAGGAACGGAACTAATTGTTCTATTTTTAGCGTCGATGTTTGGCTTACTGTTTATCGGTGTTCCCATTGCTTTTACTTTATTATGGGTAGCAGTCGTTCTGTTGGTAGCTACCGGTAATTTCGACACCCAGCTTATAGCCCAATCCGTCCTTTTCGGTGCTAACAGCTTTACTCTGCTAGCGATACCCTTCTTCATTTTAGCGGGGGAATTAATGAGTTTTGGAGGCATATCGCGTCGAATCGTGGAATTTGTGGCCAGCCTTGTTGGACATGTCAGAGGCGGTCTGGGATATGTTGTTATTATTGCCAGTATAATTTTTGCCGGTTTGTCTGGCTCTGCCGTGGCTGATGCGGCTGCGTTGGGAGCTATATTGTTACCGATGATGATCGCGTCGGGGTATAATAAGGCGGTTTCCGTCGCCTTAGTCTGCGCATCGGCAGTCATTGCTCCCATCATTCCTCCGAGTATTCCGTTGATTCTATATGGAGTGGCTGGGCAGGTTTCTATTAGCCAGCTTTTTATGGCGGGAATTGTTCCTGGTCTCATCCTGGGAGTGGCCTTAATGATTTTTTGGTACTTTTTTGCCAAGAAAAATAATTACCCGAGTGGAAAAAGGGCTACAAGAAGTGAAATGCTAAAGGCCTTCAAGAATTCCATTTTAGCACTGGTAATGCCCATCATTATTATTGGAGGTATTCGATTCGGAATCTTCACACCAACTGAGGCCGGGGGCGTTGCTGTCGTGTACGCCTTGTTAATTTCTATTTTCGTGTATAAAGAGATTAAACTTAAGGATATTTCTCATGTTTTAACGAACTCGGCTAAAACCACCGGACAGGTAATGCTGGTTGCCGCAACAGCGACGGCAACTGCTTGGGTTGTTACTACAGCTAATTTACCTCAACAGCTGGTCGAAGCATTATCCGGGTTTTCAGACTCAAGGCTCGGATTAATGCTGGTTATTAATGTATTCCTTCTATTTTTGGGTATGGTGATGGATATTACTCCTGCTATTTTGATATTTGCTCCTATTTTACTGCCTGTTGTCAAGCAAGCAGGAATAGATCCCGTCTATTTCGGCATTATTATGGTGCTTAATCTTGTAATCGGTCTCGTTACACCCCCGGTAGGTACTGTTCTTTATGTAGGGTGCGGTGTTGGAAAAATAGGCTTAGGTGAGCTCGTGAAAAAGATTTGGCCTTTGGTTTTAATAGAAATTTTAGTGTTGTTACTCCTGATTATCTTCCCAGATATTGTTATGGTACCACTAAGCTGGTTTGTTAAGTAAGATCCAATTCATACCAAGATTGAAACTAAGGTGTTGATGTAATGAGTTTACAGTATATACGTGATACTGGCCTGGTTGCCATCATTCGAGGGTGCAAGAAGGAAGAAATTTTACCGGCGGTTGAAGCGCTTCGAGAAGGCGGAGTAAACGTACTGGAGGTGGCTTGTAACACACCTGGTGCACTGGAAATGATTGAACAATTAAGGTGTCATTTCGGTGAAAATATATTGGTGGGAGCAGGCACAGTACTTGAACGGACGATGGCAAGGTCGGCGATCCTGGCCGGGGCTGAATTTCTTCTTTCACCTAGTCTGTCGCGAGAGGTTATAGAAATCGGTAATCTTTATGGTAAGACCGTAATTCCAGGGGTAATGACCCCTACTGAAATTGTGAAGGCTCTACAATGGGGAGCAAAAATGGTTAAAGTCTTTCCGGCGGCAACTCTTGGAACCGGCTACTTTAAAGATATATTGGGCCCAATTTCACAAGTTCAGCTCATGGCTGTTGGTGGTATAAACTCTTCTAACGCAGCCGGCTTTTTAAAAGCAGGGGCAACCGTATTAGGTATCGGCAGTGAACTTGTTGACAAGGACCTGATCCGTAGGGGTAGGTACGAGGAAATTACGGCGAAGGCAAAACAATTCTTAAGTATCATAGCTGAAGCAAGACAAGGAGGCTCACGATGACGCGGTTCGTTCGCTTTGCAGTTGCCGGTGAAGTTAATTTAGGTATACTTGAGGATTCATCAGTAAGGGTGATCGAAGGAGACTTTTTTAGCGATTGGCGCCCTACTGATAAGATCTATTCCTTAAACTTGGTAAAACTTTTGCCTCCGGTTACGCCCAGTAAAATTGTTTGTATTGGACTTAATTATCACGCTAATGTTAAGGCATTAAAGGCATCGGTTCCTGAGGAACCTGTGATATTCTTAAAGCCTCCTTCTGCCATTGTTGGACCAGGGGAAAATATTATTCACCCATCTGATGTCTTGGAACTGGCCTATGAAGTAGAGTTAGCTGTAGTGATGAAAGATACTGTCAAAAACGTCAGCAGAGACGAAGCACTAAACCATGTCCTTGGTTACACCTGTGCCAATGATCTAACTGCCAAAGATAAGATGACAGGGGGGCCTTGGACTAAGGCTAAGTCCTATGATACCTTTTTGCCGCTCGGCCCATATATCGCAACAGGTCTTGATCCTGACAGCTTAACCCTTGAAATGTTTTTGAATGGCGAAAAGACGCAAAGCTCCAATACGTCAGATATGGTATTTAAAGTCGCGGATCTTATAGCTTATGCATCACAAATCATGACATTGTCCCCTGGGGATGTTTTAAGTACCGGGACTCCTCCGGGTGCGGGAATACTTAAACCCGGTGATAGAGTCGAAGCAAGAATTGAAGGTATTGGTTCATTACAAAACCTCGTTGTGAAGGAGGAGATATAGATTGCCGGAAGTAGTAACGCTCGGAGAGACAATGTTATTAATGAATCCGGAAAGTTCCGGCCCATTAAAATATATTAACACCTTTACCAAACAAATCGGAGGAGCAGAATCTAACTTCGCTATCGGGTTGGTACGGCTAGGACATAGCGCCGGATGGATTAGCAGGCTAGGTAACGACGAGTTCGGAAAGTATATTGCTTCTTTTATAAGAGGAGAAGGAGTAGACACCTCTCAGGTAAAGTTCGACCAAGTTGCTCCAACAGGATTGTATATAAAAGAACGGAGAGAATACGGAGAAAGCAAGGTGTATTACTATCGCAAAGGGTCAGCCGCTAGCCTGCTTTCCCCTGAAGACCTCAATCACGATTATCTAGGGTCTGCCAAGTTGTTGCATATCACCGGCATTACCCCGGCTCTGAGTGAATCATGTTACAGTACTTTGCAGGAAGCAGTAAAAATCGCTAAAGCCCGCGGGGTTCAAATCTCTTTAGATCCCAATATCCGGTTAAAACTATGGACAAAGGAAGTGGCCAGGCAGGTAATCATGGAGTTTGCGGCTCAGTCTGACATCATTATGCCTGGTATTAGTGAAGGTGAGATTCTGGTGGGTGAAACAGAACCAGAAAAAATTGCCGACAAGTTTTTAGACCTGGGAGCAAAAATTGTAGTGGTTAAACTGGGTAAAAAAGGAGCGTACTATGCTACTCCTGACGAGGCGAAATTTATTCCAGGGTATCCTATTGAAAAGGTTGTTGATCCGATTGGTGCCGGTGATGGATTTGCCGCCGGTTTTATAGCAGGGATTCTCAAGGGATACAGCCTGGAGGAATCAACCAAGCTTGCCAATGCGGTAGGAGCGATAGCCACTACTGTGATTGGAGATGTGGAAGGATTGCCTACGATGGAAGAGGTAGCAGTTTTTAGAGGCGAAAAAGAGATGATTGACAGGTGATAAATATGAATACTCAAATCTTAGCTTGTGGAGTTATCGCGGTTCTACGTGGGGCTAAACTGGAGAGTATCCTTGACATTGCCAAGGCCTTAAAGGCTGGGGGAATTGATGTCATCGAAATTACCGTTGACGCTCCGGGAGCTCTGGAAATGATCAAACAGGTTAGCGAAAAAATAGGCAGCGAGGTCAAGGTTGGAGCCGGGACAGTTTTGGACAGGGAAACCGCCAGGCTGGCATTGCTTTCCGGAGCCGAGTTTATAGTATCTCCGAGCCTGCAACCGGACGTAATAACGGTTTGTAAGCGTTACGGAAAACCGGTAATCTCAGGCGCAATGACTCCTACGGAAATTATAACGGCTTATGAACTTGGGGCAGATATTATCAAGGTTTTTCCTGCAGGAGTGCTTGGCCCCCAATACATCAAGGATATCCGCGGGCCTCTGGGACATATACCCTTGATCCCTACCGGTGGAGTCAGTGTGGAAAATGCTGCTCAATTTATTAAGGCAGGGTGTATAGCAGTGGGTATGGGAGGTTCTTTGATTCCCAAACAGGCGGTTCAGGAAGGTCAGTGGGACTTGATCACTGAAAAGGCTCGCAAAATCGTTGATGTGGTAGACAAGGCCAGAAAGGAAAATTAACATTTTACTGAAGAGGTGTAACAAAATGAGTGAGTACAAAGTTGTTGTCACAGATTACGAGTATTCAACGCTCCAGTATGAAGAAGAGGTTGTGACAAATGCCGGCGCCACCCTGGTACCGGCTCAATGTAAAACGGAAGATGATCTGATTGCAGTCTGTAAAGATGCCCATGGTTTATTGAACCAGTATGCTCCGATTACCAGACGGGTGATTGAGAAATTGGACAACTGCAAAGTCATAGCCCGCTACGGAGTGGGCGTCAATACTGTTGATTTGGAAGCGGCTACCGAAAAGGGAATCTGTGTGGTTAACGTCCCCGACTATTGTGTAGATGAGGTGTCGGACCACGCGTTTGCTTTGTTGCTGGCGTGTGCCCGTAAGGTAGTCCAGTTAAATAATAGTATCAAAGCGGGAACCTGGGATTACAAAATCAGTAGACCTATTTACAGACTAAGAGGACGGAAATTAGGGATTGTTGGATTTGGCAGAATTCCCAGGGCTTTAGCGGAAAAAGCCAGACCTTTTGGGTTTGAACTTTTGATCTATGATCCCTTTCTTACCCAAACTGATGTAGACCCGTATGGGGCAGCACTGGTTGGTTTAGACGAACTAATGGCTAATTCTGACTTTGTTTCTGTGCATGCTCCTCTAACTCCCGAGACTCATCATCTAGTCGGGGAAAAAGAATTAAGTTTAATGAAATCCAGCGCTTTTATTTTGAATACATCCCGGGGTCCTGTCATCGATGAAAAGGCTTTAATTAAAGCTCTCCAGGATGGACTCATTGCCGGAGCCGGACTTGATGTCTTGGAAGAAGAACCTGCGTCCCAGGACAATCCGTTGTTAGGTATGGATAATGTAATCATAAATCCACACGTTGCCTGGTATTCTGAACAGGCTGAAATTGAATTAAAAACCAAAGCAGCCCAGGGGGTAGCTGAGGTTCTCCAAGGGTTCTTTCCTAAAAACCTAGTAAACAAACAAGTTAAAACTAAACTAGATCTTAAAGAATTGTTGTAGGCTGATGGCAGAGGATTGTGGGGACTGGAGAATGAAAGAAAAAAAACCTTTAGTGGCACTCATTGCCCATGACAAGAAAAAGGATGACATGATCGAATTTGTGAAGGCACATCAACAGGTATTTAAACATTGCCGTTTGATTGCCACCGGGACAACCGGACGTCGAATTCATAAGGAAACCGGGCTCGAGTTAGATTATTGTTTAACCGGTCCGTTGGGCGGGGATCAACAGATTGGGGCTCGAATAGCGCATGGAGAGGTAGCGGCAGTGATTTTCATGCGTGATCCATTAACCGCCCAACCGCACGAGCCGGACGTTTCTGCGTTGCTGCGTTTATGTGATGTGCATAATGTCCCACTCGCGACAAACCCCAATTCGGCGCATATTCTTATGAAATGGATTCGGGAGCAGATTGACATTCGGTAATTTTGTCTCAGTTTAAACTATGGTGAGCCTATAATCGATCACATGAACAGTTTCTTCAATCCAATAGTATTTCAAGTAGTCTATAAGCTGAGATGAAGCCTTTTTTATTTGATTCCAATTTGAAACGGCAAAAAATTAGACCTTAGCGTTCTTGATAGCGTTGAGGTCTTTTGGCGTTTAAATTTATGCTGGAACAACCGGAACTTAAACATATCTGAGATTTCTCTCGGGTCATGCTGCCGAGACCAAAGGTTAATCGCTCTGATACGTTTAATTCAAGCGGCTATCGGCCGATGGTTACTGCCCATAACGAGAAATGTGTGGGCTGCTTAAGATGAACAAATGGACCTGAGGGATGTCGTGTAAATGACCCAAGAGAAGAAAGCCGGTAATAGAAATGCTATGCTTCAGATGCCAAAGCTAGATTAGTGGAGAGTTGCGGCCATGGAGCAAAGATGAAAGGAGCCATCGGTAGCCGGGGGCCTCTTTAGCGTCATTCCAAAATAATTGCTGCTACTGGGCAATTTTTTGCCGCTTCAAGGGAGGATGTTTTACAGATAGGCAAAGATACTAACATTTCCTAACGTTGAAGAACAAGAACAATTTTCGATTGAGGAGGACGACAAAGGATTTACCACAATCCTTAATGAACATCCGGAGGTCAAGACTCTTTATGAGAAATTGCAAAAAGAAGAAGGCCTTACTCCTCATGCTGACCTTGAAGGCGCTCTTTAATCCAAAAGGTATTGATCCATGTTAGAAAGGAAATTTCTTTTTCAAGACCCAATAGCCAGAAAGTGGTTGTTAAACCAGGGAAGGTTATTTCCCATTCTACAGGCGGAATCCCCAGCATTATTGACTTCGAAACCGGTAAGAAGCGGAATGCTACGCTTTTAGATTTCAGACAAGCTGCCCGTCTGATGGATAATCTGGATCAATTGGATATACCTTGTGCACTGTTCTACCCGGAGGATGTTCCAAATCATTAAATTGGCCAATCAGGAATTGGTGAAAAATTAACATATCGAGGGCAATGGCAACTTATTTACGGTCGGGGCGTTAGTTCAGGGAATAGCGATATCGGACAGTTCAGCATGCGCTTTGCTTTAATTAGGGCCGGTCAGAAGGTGAGGATGGTTGTTATTCCCAGGTGGCGCTTTTCCCAATCTCGTTGAAGAATTAGCCATGGTTAATCCTGAGAGGGAAATAGAACTCACAATGGATGATTGACACGCAAATGACTCTCTAAGCATTTTTACTGTTATTATATAGCTCATCGGGGCAAATATCCTCGCCAGATGCCCATTCTAAAGTAATATCGCTCACTTTAACAGTATTAAAAATGTGCTTATTTTTCAATTTGCGATAAAATGGCTCCTCAATTAGCTTTGACATATCATAAATCTTAGTCTCTCCGTTATCGAAAAGCACTTGCAAGCAGTAGTTGTTCAATGGTTTAACTTCTTTTGGTCTTGGCAGCATCTTATATCACTCCAAACCCTTTATGGTAAAATACTCACCAGTCTCCTGAACGGACTTCCATAGTGCCTCAAGCTCTTCCATATGTATTGTAGCCCAGGCTGCAATGAGCTTCAGTTGTTTCTTAGGGATATTTCCTGTTATAACTTCACCATCGAGTGAAAAAGAACCGGAATATTCTCCATAGATCGCATGAAAATGAGGTAGATGGTGCTGTTCTTGATCATTAAAAAACATCCTTATCAAAATCCCATAAAAGTGTGAAATTAAAGGCATGGTATCACTCCTCAAAAAATATTTCTTTGTACTTTTATATTAGCACAAAATGAAGAGAGAAATCTATCTAATGGAAAATAATGTTATGAAAATGGGGGATACAGTACTTTTTATCCCAGAGAATGATAAATATGAACCGATCCAAATGCGAGGGGATCAAATATCTGTTATTGGCGTGGCGGTAGGGATATTGAAGAGGATGTAGTAGATATATTCTTAGAACTGGTTAGTAAATGAAAAGATTGAGAAAGAGGGAATTGAAAATGTCTTTTTTTGACGCCATAGGTAGTTTGCTAGAGGGTAGGAAAATCACACAACCAATTTTCGTGAAACGTTTTGCCCCAGCGGATTTCCGAGTCCCGCTGCTTTTTATACCGTTCTTTGCGGTGTCGAGCCTTTTTTAGAGCCTTTTCTACTTGAAGTGTTAGGTCTATAAGGAAGCGAACTTTTACTGACTAATAAGCCAAGGGTTAGAGTTTTAAAACCTAATTTAGATTTGAATACAGGGTTTTTGGCATATTATTGTTAGTTTTTGACGTTTTAAACTATATATCGTGCTAAGACTTTACTTGACAAATGATCATTAACTTTATGCAGGAAAGCAAGCCGGTGCCTTTTGTATTGGGTAAAGGATGCAATTGACGGATCCACCACGTGAACGCTCGGAAAGATACGCATTCATGTAAATAGAAACCGGTCATATATTGGTACATGAGACAGGATCGGTAGAGGCCACAGGGCATAAAATTATATCCATAGAAGTAAGTGATGGGAAACTTAACTATTTACACATTAAGGCTGCACTCGATTCACATACTGACGAGCACATGGTGAAGCCTAAGTTGGTTTACATATCAAATCCGACAGAAATTGGCTCTATCTATAATAAGAGCGAACTGGAACAAATAAGTCAGTTCTGCAAGAAAAACAAACTCTTTTTGTTTATGGATGGTGCTAGGCTGGGTTCAGCTTTGTGTTCAGAAGAGAATAACCTGGAACTTTCCGATCTGGGAACACTTGTTGATGCTTTCTATATTGGAGGAACCAAGAACGGAGCACTCATGGGTGAAGCACTAGTGATCTGCCATGATCCGCTCAAGGAAGATTTCCGATTTCATATGAAGCAAAAAGGAGCACTCCTCGCAAAAGGGAGACTCCTAGGCATACAGTTTCTTGAGCTTTTCAGAGACAACCTGTACTTTGATCTGGCAAAGCACGCTAATAAGATGGCAGGGTTGCTCAGGGATGAAATCAGCAAAGCAGGGTTCTTGGTATACTCGCCATCAAACCAAATATTTCCTATACTACCCGATCGATTGATCACTGAGCTTCAGAAGAATTACTCATTCTATGTCTGGTCAAAGCTAGATGCTGATAACTCTGCAATTCGCCTTGTCACATCCTGGGCAACGAAAGAGGATGCGATCAACGAAAATGCAGACCCGGATGTACAAAAAGATATTCTGAGCAGACTTGATGAGATTTACCCTCGGGATAAGGCTGGAGACCGGCACATTGAGGGGAATTCTGCCGTACAGCCCCGCCGAAATGCTTGACAAACGGGATGTTAAAGCAGCTGTGGATTTACTAGTAGCCCTCTTAGAACGGGCTACAGAATTATAGAAGAGACCGCAAAGAAAGCACTTCGAGGAACGGGCTCTCGCTTTGTAAACAAGAGGGGGAAACAGGAACCTGTCCCCTTGTTTCACCCCTAGTTTCCCTCTATTTAATCAATCATAAGATTACGGCTTCAATGGTTGAGCCAGAATTTTTTTTGTTCAAGGCACTTGACAGAGTACCGAATTTACGTATAATAAAAGTATAAACACTCATTAATAAAGATTCAGGTTTCTAAAAACTTATTGGTCGCGTGCTAGGTAAAGTTTCGATTCATCGAAGGTTTATGCATCGCAATTAGTTAAGTTCGATGCTGAATTTCGAAGAATTGGAGCCACCTAAGGGTGGTTTTTGTTGTTAGAAAGAAAGTTTTCCCGCAAAGTTCCTCTCATTAGTAGAAGCAAGTCGGTTGGTAATAATGGTTTAGTCAGTTGAGAAAGATTCGTTTTTGCATGAACAGTCAGTCGTTTAGGTAGCTTGTTTAGTGGATAGTCAGTTTAGTGGATAGTTTAGTTTAGTGGATAGTTAGTTTAATGGTTAGTAATTTAGTGGTCAGTGGTTAGTCATTAGCCCGTTTGTTGTTTATATTGAATTCGGTTAGCCTAATTAAGTTAGCCTTTGTTTCTCCAAAAAAATTCCGGCCTGCGTTCCAAAAATCAAATTTTCCTTAATGACTGTTTTCAGATTGATCCCAGTTGGACCTAAAGTATTGAAGAAATAGTGGAGGATTTGTCAAGATTAGTTTAGTTACCTTTGAACTTTGTTTTTAACTGGTTTACGTTTAGTTAGGTTAAAGTCTTGATTCCCTTACTGGGTGGTAACAGAGCTGCGTTTTATCTGGTTTTGATTTCTAGTTGTAAGGTATTAGCTACAAACCTATATTCTCCGGTTAATAACGTTTGGTTATGTTTGGTTAAAGATTAATCTAGAGCCGTGTATCCATTAATTCAATTCTGGAGGAACTTTGCGGGATTCAATATTAGATGTTAAGGCTACTCAATGAGTGGCCTTTTTTCTATTTACATTTAATAAAGCTTTAGATTGTTGCATAGCCCTTAGAGTGAACAACCTGCATCTTTGGCGACGGGTTCTCGATGTTCCGGGCGATTCCGGAAATACCTTGTATTTGATAGTATAAAAACAGGTACTGGCAGGATTTAGTGAAAAAACGCAGAATTATGTCGTGTAGACTCGCTTTAGAAAAGTTTAAATTACTTGTTAAAGAATGTAAATGGACAGAATCGAAAAATTAAGAAGAGAAAATACTAAAGCCATTGGGCTTAGGTAAGCAAGCGAATAGGAAAAGAGGGAGTTTTAACAATGTACAGTTTTAAGAACGACTACAGTGAGGGTGCACATCCTAGAATATTGAACTCCTTGATGGAATCAAACTTTGAGCAGGTTGAAGGCTATGGAGAGGATTGCTATACACAACAAGCGGTTGAACTTTTAAAGCAAAGAATTGGGACAAATGACATTGATATTCATCTACTCTCAGGTGGTACCCAAACGAATCTTACCGCTATCTCAGCTTTTTTGAGGCCTCATGAAGCAGTGATTTCAGCCAACACTGGTCATATATTGGTGCATGAGACAGGCGCGATAGAGGCCACAGGACATAAAGTTATATCTATAGAAGTAACTAATGGGAAATTAAACGATTCGCACATTAAGGCTGCACTTGATTCACATACTGACGAGCATATGGTGAAGCCTAAGTTGGTTTATATTTCAAATCCGACAGAAATTGGCTCAATATATAATAAGGAAGAACTGGAACAGATAAGTCGGTTCTGCAAGGAAAATAATCTCTATTTGTTCATAGATGGTGCTAGGCTGGGTTCGGCTTTGTGTTCAGAAGAGAGTAACCTGGATCTTTCCGATCTGGCAACACTTGTGGATGCTTTCTATATTGGAGGAACTAAGAATGGAGCACTGATGGGTGAAGCACTCGTGATTTGCCGAGATTCGCTCAAGGAAGATTTCCGATATTATATGAAGCAAAAAGGAGCGCTCCTCGCAAAAGGGAGACTGCTAGGCATACAGTTTCTTGAGCTTTTCAGAGATAACCTATATTTCGATCTGGCCAAGCATGCTAATAAGATGGCGGCTTTGCTCAGGGCTGAAATCGGCAAAGCAGGCTTTAAATTCTTGGTATACTCGCCATCAAATCAACTATTTCCAATCTTCCCCGATAGCTTGATCACTGAGCTTCATAAGAATTATTCATTCTATGTCTGGTCAAAGGTTGATGTTGATCACTCTGCAATTCGCCTTGTCACCTCTTGGGCAACGAAAGAGGATCAAGTATTAGCCTTTATTGAGGATGTGAAAAATGCACTTAAGCAACGTCATAGATGGTTGCATTAGCAGGTGAAGAAAGGCCCTATAGAAAGCCTAAGAATTATAATAATGCTATGGAAATCCTGATAAGTATGACTGATCGAGGGGCAACTAGATCATAATATTGTGAAGGATATTAATTTTGTTTTCATGAACCTTTGAAACCATTGAGGGAATTCGACTTATCGTGTTCTTCGAATTAGAATTATACCATCCCTCATACGTCCTGCTTTAAACGATTGAGGGGTGGCGGAAGTTGATCTGAAGGTTGTTAATGCCCCTCGGGGTAACGCTTGCTCATCAGACTGGGTCCGATATTACTCTGGTTATAGGGGCTGTATTTGCCAGCGGTACATTTGGGGCTTTTGCCTCACCCTTAAGCGATAATACGGTGACTTTGTGTACAATTCTTGATGTTCCCTTGATGGAATATGCCCATTTCAAGTTGAGGCCGTCGTTAATCGCTGCGGGGATTAGTACGATTTTATTTGGGATAGCCTCCCTGTTTTTAGGATAGAAAATTCAGCATCATTCTAAAATAATCGCTGCAACAGGGCAACTTTTTGCAGCTTCTTTAGTTGATGCTTCAGCGGCTTGAGGAACCGGATTTATGTAAGCCTCGGCAATTTCATAGCTATTCATCCTGAAAACTTGAGGACAAATCGCTTCACAGGCACCACACCCGATACAATCTGAATTTACGGTCGCAAACATCGGTTTTGCGCTCCTTTCTTACTACAATAATGGGTAACTAAATTTAGGATAACGTGAATACTGCTTCGTAGTCAATGCTAAAAATAGACATCATTACTTCGCATGTGAATATATGCTTTTGATAGGATATATTAGAATTAGAAAGTAGGAATTTCAAGAAATTGGTACTGGGGAAATTTAAGGAGAGAGTATGGATGCCAAAGTACGAATATAAATGTGTTTTGATTCTTGGACTTGGAGAGAGAACTACTAGAATCCTCAATGAGTATGGGCAAGAGGGCTGGGAGTTGACTAATGTTGTATGGGCTTGGCATTATTTCAAACGGCCGATAAAGTTGACAGGAGTATAAGGGAACTGTAGTTGGGAGCGGACAAATCAATGATCGAATACAGTATTAACAATATGACCAAATATTATGGTGCCAATAAAATATTTCAGAACATATCCTTTGATTTAAAAACTGGAGAAAAAATCGGTTTGATTGGACAAAATGGTTGTGGTAAAACGACCATTTTAAAAATGATTACGGGGGTTGAGGATTACCAAGAGGGTACTATAGCCATTCGGAAAGACGCGCGAGTCGGCTATCAACCAATCATTTGGACATTGATTCTAGGGAAGTCTTAGAAGAAACCCTCATTCAATTTGATGGGACGATACTCTTTGTTTCTCATGATCGTTATTTTATTAATAAAGTGGCTGATAAGATGATGGCGATTCAGAATAAAGGGATCAAAGTCTATCTCGGTGATTACAGCTATTATCTGGAAGAACATAAAAAAGAAATGGGAGAAATAAAGGTAGCAGCCTCTAGTTTGGCAACTAAGGAGATTAAGAAAAGGGTTGCAGCCCAGCAACCTAAGAGGATTAATCTTAAAAAACTAGAGCTCCTTGAAGAAGAGATTGAACAATATGATGGTAAGATTAAAATGATTGAAGGGGAAATGATGGAGTTTGGTCTGGATGCCAATCGTTTAAATGAGCTATTTCAGGAAAAGGAAGCTCAGGAGAAAAAGCTGGAAAAGTGTTTTGAGCAATGGGAAGCATATCAAGAATAGCTACAATCCTGCTCGGAGAACAACAATAGATACCTAAATGACATTATAAGTCACCAAGGCTAGAGGGATAGAAACCTCCTAGCCTTGGTGATTATATTTTTATAATCACTTATTGATCATTTCGTTCATATTGGCAAATATATGGGGTGTTCTTTAAAATTTCAATGGGTGAGCTAAAGATATGTGGGCATCGCTGCAATAGAAGGGGCGAAGTCCTTGGTTATCTATTTAAAAAAATAATTAACTTAAAGCAAAGGAGAAACCCTTACGAAATAGAATACAATCAGGGAGGAAGAAAATATTGTAAAGAGGCTGGAACTATGGATAGTGAGCGGTTTTTAAGTATTGAAGAACTATATCTTTTTAACAGGGGGGAGCTGTATAAGAGTTATACGAAGTTTGGTGCTCATAGCATTGCAGACGGGGATTTGCTGGGAACGTTCTTTGCAGTTTGGGTTCCAGATGCCGAGGCTGTGTCTGTCGTAGGGGATTTTAATCACTGGTCTGCTAAGCAAAATCCAATGACTAAAGTCGGTAATACGGGTGTGTGGACACTCTTCATTGCGGAGATTCTTCTGGGACAATTATATAAATACTCAATTCAGGTAAAGGGTGGGAAAGTAGTACTCTTGAAGTCTGATCCTTTCGCCTTCTACTCTGAGCTACGGCCTTTAACAGCCTCTAAGGTCTATTCTCTAGAAGGCTATAATTGGCTAGATCAGGAATGGATTTCTCAAAGAGAAACAAGTCATCGGCAAGAGAAGCCGATCATAATTTACGAGGTCCATTTAGGTTCCTGGCGTAGGAAAGCGGATGGGGGCTTTTACAACTGGCAGGACTTCGCTGAGGAATTATTAAATTATGTTTTGGAAATGGGTTATACCCATATCGAGCTGATGCCGATTATGGAGCACCCTTATGATGGTTCTTGGGGATATCAAGTGACCGGTTATTATTCCTGCACCAGTCGATATGGAACACCGCAGGATTTTATGTATTTTGTTGATCGCTGTCATCAAGCAGGCATAGGAGTGATTTTGGACTGGGTGCCAGGGCATTTCGTCAAAGATGCCCATGGTTTGGGACGATTCAATGGGACGTCAGTCTTCGAAAAGGACGAACATGGACAATGGGGAACCTATAATTTTAATTTTGCTAAAACAGAAGTATGGAGTTTTCTGATTTCCAATGCCATTTTTTGGCTGGAAACCTATCATCTTGATGGACTTCGAGTGGATGGAGTCAGTAGCATGCTTTATCTAGATTATGAACAAGGAAAGCCTTGGGAACGCAATATCTATGGAGGACGGGAAAACTTGCAGGCCATGGCTTTTATGCAACGACTCAATCAGGTTGTGTTTCGAGTCTATCCGGGAGTCCTCATGATTGCTGAAGAAGCGACCGATTGGCCACTCGTTACTTCCCCTACTTATCCCAAAGGACTGGGTTATAACTATAAGTGGAATATGGGTTGGATGAATGATACATTACGCTATATGCAACTTGAGTTTTCACGTCGGAAAGACCATCATAGTCTATTAACCTTCTCCTTGACCTATGCTTTTTCTGAAAATTTTGTCTTGCCACTTTCACATGATGAAGTTGTTCACGGTAAGCTGTCGCTGTTAGATAAAATGCCCGGTGATTATTGGCAGAAGTTTGCAGGATTAAGGGCGCTAATGGGGTACTTTATGGGTCATCCAGGCAAGAAGTTAATGTTTATGGGAGGAGAGTTTGCTCAGTTCATAGAGTGGCGTTATGACGCAGAACTCGATTGGCTCCTTTTGGATTATGAGATGCATAAACAATATCAAGACTATGTAAGGAATCTCAATAAACTCTATCAACGAGAAAGGGCATTCTGGGAAAACGACCATGATTGGTCAGGGTTTGAATGGATGGACGCCGATAACCAGGAGCAAAGTATTCTCGTTTTCTGTCGTCGGGCAAAGAATCCTGATGATTTTCTGATTGTGCTGATTAATCTGCAGCCTAGTAGTTATGAGAACTTTCGAATAGGGGTTCCTAAACAGGGAATCTATCAGGAAATTTTTAATTCTGACCAGGAGATCTATGGCGGTTCAAACCAGCAAAATTCTTCAGCGCTCGTTGCCGAGAAGGTTGCTTGGCGTGGACAAGCATTTTCTTTAAGAATTACTGTCCCGCCCTTAGCAACCGTCATATTTAGTCCAAGTAAAAATATAAATTAGACAGGGGCCGTGGCATTGTTCGCAGATAAAGAGAGTTTTAAACAAGCTTACCTCACTAAAATTAGGGAAACAGAAGGGATTACCCTGGATGAAGGTACGCTACGGACTAAATATAAAACCTTGGTCCTGCTGCTTAAAGAAAAAATGAGTTTTAACCGGGCTTCAATAAAGAGCTCAGTAACCCCTACAAAACAAGTCTATTATTTTTCTATGGAGTTTCTGATCGGTAAACTTCTCCATTATTATTTGGTCAATCTGGACATTGAGCAAATGGTTCGGGAAGGCTTAGAGGATCTAAAGATTAACTTGGATGATTTATTAGTGCAAGAAGTGGATCCGGGTTTAGGAAACGGCGGTTTAGGAAGATTGGCGGCCTGTTTTTTAGATTCTATAGCTTTTTTAGGAATTGCAGGGCACGGCAACGGTATCCGCTATAAGTATGGCTTGTTCGAGCAAAAGATTCGAGAGGGTGCCCAGATTGAGATTGCGGATAATTGGTTAAAGAATGGTTACCCCTGGGAAATACCTAGACCTGATAAAAGCATGATTGTTAAATTTAAGGGCAATGTTAGGACGGAATGTGTTCAAGGGAAATTAATGTTTTATCATGAAAACTATGAGCCTGTCTTAGCGGTTCCCTATGATATTCCGGTCATAAGCTATGCTAATCTAGCCAATATCAATAATCTGAGGTTATGGAGCGCGGAACCGTTATGTAATGAGTTGGATTTTGCTTGTTTCAACCGCGGTGAGTTTGAACAGGCCGTGAGTTTAAAGTCAGAGGTTGAAGCCATTTCCTATATTCTTTATCCTGATGACAACAGTCGCTCAGGTAAGGAACTTAGACTAAAGCAGGAGTATTTTTTTGTTGCCGCTGGATTAGGGTCGATCATGCGAAGCTATAAAAAGCGCAATCAAGCACTGGCGGATTTTTCGCGGTGGGTGGCCGTTCATATCAATGACACTCATCCGGTGCTCTGTATTCCCGAATTAATGCGCATCCTGATCGATGAAGAAGGCCTAGGCTGGGACCAAGCATGGAACATTACCGTCAACACCATGTCTTTTACCAATCATACCATTATGCCGGAAGCTATGGAAAAGTGGCCGATTGATTTAATTAAAGGACTTTTGCCGAGAATTTACATGATTATTGAAGAGATCGATCGGGAATTTAAAGCGCGCTTGGCGAAGAGGTTCTTAGACGACTGGAAATTCATCCAGACTACACAGATTATCAAAGATGGACAAGTTTACATGGCAAATTTAGCAGTAATCGGTAGCTCTTCCGTCAACGGAGTTGCGGCTTTGCATACAGAAATTTTAAAGCAGCAAGTCTTTAAAGATTATTACCGTATTTTTGGCTATAAGTTCAGTAATAAGACCAATGGTGTAAACCATCGAAGGTTTCTCTTGGCTTCTAACCCAGGCTTGTCTGAGCTAATTACCGAGGTGATAGGCCCAGATTGGAAGAAAAAAGCAGAAGAACTTATTCAATTACAGGTTTTTAAAGATGATGCTGGTTTCTTGGCAAGGCTCGCTAAGGTAAAGTATTTCAATAAATGCCAATTGGCTCAGAGAGTGATGGAGACACAGGGCTTAAAACTTGATCCATTATCAGTTTTCGATGTTCAGGTCAAGAGAATCCATGCCTATAAACGACAACTCCTCAACATTTTAAAAATTATGTACTTATATAACCAAGCCATCAATGACCCAAATTCAGTGGTTAGTTCGCAGACCTTTATTTTTGGCGGCAAAGCAGCACCTGGTTATCATTATGCTAAGACTATTATTAAACTCATCAACACACTAGCTAACAAAATCAATCGGGATCCATGTGTCAATCAAAAGCTCAAGGTTGCCTTCCTAGAGAATTTCAATGTATCCCTTGGCGAATTGATTTATCCGGCGGCTGACATTAGCGAGCAAATCTCCACAGCCAGTAAAGAAGCCTCTGGTACAGGGAATATGAAATTTATGATGAATGGTGCCCTTACAATTGGTACGCTAGATGGAGCTAATCTAGAAATTAAAGAAACCGTAGGAGAAGATAATATGTTTATTTTTGGACTTACGGCAGCTGAAGTCTTGAGCTACTCTAGTGAAGGGGGCTATAAATCCTGGGATCACTATTACTCCAACCCCGACTTAAAACTTTGTGTTGATCAACTGGTCAATGGATTTTTTGAAACGGCGGGTGATGAATTTAGAGTTATTTTTGATTCTCTTTTGCTCTACAATGACGAGTTTTTTGTGCTTCAGGATTTTAACGCTTATATAGAGGCCTATCAAAAACTTCAGCAGTTCTATGAAAGAAAAGACAACTGGTATAGCACATCATTAATCAATATTGCTAAAGCAGGGTTTTTTTCCAGCGATCGAACCATCAAAGAATATGCGGACCAAATCTGGAAGGTTAATATTCGGACCTTATAGAAAAAGACCTAGAGAGTGGGTTTTCATGATTACTGTGGACAGGAGCATAGGCGAGAAGGGGGAAAAGTATGCAAAAGCAGGAATGTATAGCGATGCTTTTGGCAGGAGGACAGGGAAGTAGGTTAGGGGGTCTGACTCACAATATTGCGAAGCCTGCGGTTTCCTTTTGTGGTAAGTATCGAATTATTGACTTTAGTTTGAGTAATTGTGCCAACTCAAATATTAACACTGTCGGAGTCCTCACTCAGTATAAGCCGTACTTACTGAACTCCTATATCGGGTTGGGTTCTGCTTGGAATTTAGATAATCCCTTCGGTGGCGTGCATATTCTCCCACCTTATGTTGGAGATAATGAAGGGAGTTGGTATAAAGGAACCGCCAACGCGATTTACCAAAACCTAGATTTTATTAATTTCTACGATCCCAAATATGTCCTCATCATCTCTGGTGACCATATTTATAAGATGAATTATCTCTCAATGTTAAAGGATCACAAGGAGAACGGGTCAGACATTACCGTCTCTACGATCGAAGTTCCCTGGGAGGAAGTTTCCCGGTTTGGAATAGTGACTATTGATCAAGAGGGCAAAGTAATCAAGTTTACGGAAAAATTGCCAGATCCAGAGAGCAATTTAGCCTCGATGGGCATCTATATTTTTAACTGGTCAATCCTTAGACAGGCCTTAATCAATGATGCCCTGGATCCACTATCTGAAAACGATTTCGGAAAAAATATCATACCCAAACAGATAGAATTAGGGAAGAAGGTATTTGCTTATAACTTCCAGGGGTATTGGAGAGATGTCGGTACGATAGAAAGTTACTATAATGCTAATATGGAGTCCTTAGACGGGGAAGACTCAATAGACCTATTTGATCCTGTGCAAAGGGTCTTTTCCAATGAAGATATTTTACCTCCTCAATATATTGGTCCGACAGCCAAAATCCAATATAGCCTGATCAGTAATGGCTGCGTGGTACTGGGACAGGTGAGTCACTCAATTTTAGCGCCGGGTGCTTATGTTGGAGAAGGGTCTATTGTTGAGGATTCAATCCTACTCCCCCATGCTAAGGTTCATCGTGAAGCGACAATTAATAAAACAATTGTTGGCGAAGGTGCGAAAATTATGAGTCACTGCTCGATAGGGAGGGAACCAGGCCCTATTCCCAATCAGTCTGGAATTACAGTCCTAGAGGACCATTATGTGCTCGAGAAAGGCTCTGTCATCCAAGCGGGCAGCAATCTAAATGCATGTTAAGATAAACTAAGGGGGAAAGAAGATGCATAATGCCATTGGTATCCTGTTTGGAAATAACAGTTCGGATATTTTGCAGGGGTTAGCGTTCCAACGATCAATAGCGGCGGTTCCCTTTGGAGGACGATACCGTTTATTGGATTTTGCTCTCTCCAGCATGGTTAACTCTGGAATCAGGACGATTGGATTAGTGACCCCTCGCCATTATAGGTCGTTGCTTGATCACTTGGGGGCCGGAAAAGAATGGTTTCTGGATCGGAAATCTGGCGGATTATTTATCTTACCTGGAGCAATTCAAGGGTTATCAGGACAAAGTGGAAAGTTTAGATTAAAAGACTTACAGCTTAATTTTGAGTATCTGCAGAAAGAATTCTGTGAAAACATCATTATCAGCGGGTGTAATCACGTTTTTAATATCAATTATCAAGCAGCTTTAGAGATACATGAGACTAAGCAGGCGGATATTACTCTATTCTATAAAGAAAGCACAGATTCTGTGGCGATGGCGGGAAAAGAACACCTGATTATCGGAGATAACCAAGAAGTCCTTGATATTCTGGGAAATGATACTGCAGAGGCTAGTGGACAAAACGTGGCCTATTTTGTGGATATGTTAATTATTCGGCGCAAGCTACTTTTAGAAATTATTGAAGGTTATAGATCGATTGAAACCGTGAACCTTATGGACGCTATTTATGAAAATATTCGTTCGCTTAAACTATTTGGGGTTCCTTTTAAGGGCTATTTTGGAACCGTAAATTCCGTCAAAGATTATTTCGACAGAAGTATGGAATTACTCAATCCAGAGATTCGCAAAGAAGTCTTAACAGGTCAGGATCAGATTCATACCAAAATTGTGGACAATCCTCCGACTAAGCACGGTGCTCAGGCGAACGTATCAAACTCTTTAATTTCAAGTGGGTGTACTATCGAAGGAGAGGTCCATAATTCAATTTTAGCTCGAGGTGTGATCGTTGAATCGGGAGCCATAATTAGAAACTGTATTATTATGCAGAAGTGTAAAATCGAAGCCGAGGCTAGTTTGAATTATGTTATTCTCGATAAGTTTGTTAAAGTTCACTCAGGCAATGTGTTGAAGGGAAACAAGAATACTCCCTTGGTCGTACTTAAAGGCTCATTAGTCTAAGATTGAGAGAAGAGGGATTATATGAAGATTGTATTTGCAATTGCGGAGGCAGATCCCTTTGTCAAAACTGGTGGTCTGGGTGAGGTTGGCGGTTCCCTTCCGAGTGCTTTGCAAAGACAAGGTGCTGACGTACGTGTTATTATGCCCAAGTATAGTGTTATCCCCGAACATTTTCGTAAAGAACTTAAACATATTAATCGTTTTTCTGTCCCTTTGGCTTGGCGTCGACAATATTGTGGACTGGAAGAATTAACCTATAAAGGTGTTCGTTATTACTTCATTGACAATGAGTATTATTTTAAGCGTGCCAATCTCTATGGGGAGTTTGACGAGGCAGAACGATTTGCTTTTTTTTCTCGGGCTGTGTTAGAAAGCCTCCTTCACATTCCGGAATTCAATCCGGACATTATTCATTGTCATGATTGGCATACGGCTCTGATTCCTCTGATGCTCAAAGAGTTTTATACTAAGAGTCCCCTCTATTATTCGATTAACACAGTGTTCACCATTCATAATCTGAAGTATCAAGGGATTTTCCCTAAAGAGGTTCTGACAGATGTGATCGGGTTGGATGAAACCTTTTTTACAGAGGAGACTCTAGAATTTCACGGTGCAGTTAATTTCATGAAAGCGGGTCTTCTCTATGCAGACTCGATTACAACGGTGAGTCCTACCTATGCTCAGGAAATACAAAATTCGTTTTACGGAGAGAAGCTGGAAGGGATTTTACAAAAACGCAAGGATTCTTTGGTAGGAATTCTCAATGGCATTGATTATGAGGTCTATAACCCTGATACGGATCCTTATCTTGTTGCCCCACGAGCGAAAGACGACAATAAAAACGATTTACAAGTTAGTTTAGGGCTTCCTGTCCGAGGGGATCTACCCATACTAGGGATGGTCAGCCGCTTGGTTGATCAGAAAGGACTGGATCTGCTTAGCTTCGTTATGGAAGAAATTCTGATGCTGGATGTCCAAATGGTGATCCTTGGGACAGGAGAACAACCTTATGAGCAGAAGCTGCAAGCGTTTGCTGACAAATATCCTAAAAAAATTGCTTTCAAAAGAGAATTTAATGATCAATTAGCGCATAAAATTTATGCTGGGCTTGATATTTTACTAATGCCTTCACTCTTTGAACCCTGTGGTATATCCCAAATGATTGCTATGCGTTATGGAACGATCCCGATCGTACGGGAAACGGGAGGGTTAAAAGACACGGTGATTCCTTATCAGGAATTGACAGGGGAAGGTAATGGCTTTAGTTTCTCAAACTATAATGCTCACGAATTATTGTTTGCTGTACAGCGGGCGGTTAGGCTCTATTACTCCGACCAATCAGCCTGGACTAAGTTGAGAGAAAGTGCTATGAAACGGGATTCAAGTTGGGCCCCATCTGCCTATGCATATACAAAAATTTATGAGTCACTGTTATAATGGGCGGCCGCCTTCGCTTCTCACCATCCGTGGCTACAGGGACACTCGGCCATCACGGCGCCTTGCCATCCATGGCGGTGTTCTAATCTCGAACATCCTTGTTCGAGTCATGGCCAGCGCTTCTCCGCAATGCTAACACGTGCGAAGACAGTGTCTTCGGGCGCCAGCCAAGTTTTCTTAATAGCTCAGACAGAACGAACTAAGGAAGATGCGGTAGGAGTGTGGAAATGAGTTTTTTTATATATCATGACTCCCATAGTCTAGACTACCGTCAGCCCTTTGGAGCGGTAACTTGTGGACAGATGATTAGGATTCGTTTAGATCTGAGCTCAGAAGTTCCTATAGAGTCCTTGCATTTACGCCTCTGGGAGAGAGACCGGGAGCGATTAGTCCCAATGTGTCCAATATCTGGGGAGTTTTCCGAACAAAGGGTCGTGTTTGAGGTGGAGTATGAGGCCCCAAACACCCCCGGACTTGTCTGGTATTATTTTAGGCTTCAAGTCGGTGGACAAACCTACTGTTATGGCAATAATGTGGATAAGTTGGGAGGGGAGGGACACCTCGGGAATGAAGAGCCTCCTGCCTACCAAGTGACTGTCCATAGTCCCTCGGAAGTTCCGGCTTGGTATAAACGGGGAATCATGTATCAGATCTTTGTGGATCGCTTCCATCACGCCCATGAAGATGGGTTCGTGCTATACCCCAGAAAAAATGCCCTCTTACATGCTGATTGGTATGACACTCCCTTCTATATTAAAGACGAACAAGGTAGAGTAACTCATTGGAATTTTTTTGGGGGGAACCTATTAGGGGTTATTAAAAAACTACCTTATCTCCACGAGTTAGGGATAAGCATCATTTACTTTAATCCGATCTTTGATGCTCCTAGTAATCATAAATATGATACTGCGGATTATCACAAGATCGATCCTATGTTTGGAGATGAAGAGCTCTTCGAGCACTTAATCAAAGAAGCTAGGCAATACGGAATGGCTATCGTGTTGGACGGTGTGTTTAGTCACACAGGGAGTGACAGTGTCTATTTTAATCGCTATAATACTTACCCTAGTGTGGGTGCTTATCAGTCAACAGAGTCTTCCTATTATCTATGGTATCAATTCAAGCCCAACAGCCAAGAGTACCAGTCGTGGTGGGGTGTTGATGCACTGCCAGAAGTGGATGAACTAAACCCTTCCTATCAAGAATTCTTATTCGGTGCTGAGAATGGGGTTATCCAAAAGTGGATGAAAAAAGGAATTGCTGGTTGGCGGTTGGATGTGGCTGACGAGCTTCCGGATGAATTCATTCGAAAATTGAGGCAAACGATCAAAACCATCAATCCCGAAGCAGTTCTCATAGGGGAAGTATGGGAGGATGCCTCTAATAAAGGGAGCTATGGTAAACTTCGCGAGTATTTTTGGGGTTATGAGCTGGATGCTACGATGAATTACCCTTTCCGAGATAGTTTCCTTGGCTTCATGCTTAGTAAAACTACTTCAAGCTTGGTTCATCAGCAAGTGATGAGCTTGTATGAAAATTATCCCCGGGAGAATTTTTATGGGGCTATGAACCTGATCGGAAGTCACGATCGGGAGAGGATCTTAACTCTATTAGGGGAGGCTCCCGATGAACAGGCTTTGATAGAAACTGAGAAGCAGAGCTATAGGCTTTCTCCAGAGGCTCGAAAACTTGCCGTGCAAAGGCTTAAGCTAGTTAGTCTGATCCAAATGACCTTTCCTGGTGTGCCTTGTGTGTATTATGGGGATGAAGTGGGACTGGAAGGATATAGTGACCCTTATAACCGCGCAACGTACCCTTGGAATAGGGAAGACCAAGCAATCTTGCAGTGGTACAAAACGGTGATTCGCCTGCGTCTCGAGTATCAGGTATTACAGTCGGGTGATTTCCAGTCATTTTACTCTGAGCCGGATATTTATGGTTTTAAACGGTCTGATAGAGATGAGGAAATCATAGTCTTGATTAATCGCCATGCCACGCAAGCTAAGGAAATCACCTTGCCCTCGACTTTGCACACTAATCTGATAAAGGGTCCCTTCGTTATAGATTTACTGAGTGGGCAGATTATCACTGGACAGACGGCACAAACCCTTAACCTAGGCCCTTTGTCAGCCCAAGCTTTATATTGTAAACAAAGCCTACCAGCATTTCCGCTTCAAAACTTGGGGCGTTCTTGCGGAGTGTTAATGCACATTAGCTCCCTGCCTTCGGACTTCGGGTCGGGAGATATGGGCGAAGAGGCCTATCGTTTTATCGATTTTTTAGTTGACACTGGTCAATCTTTGTGGCAAGTGCTGCCTTTAAATCCTGTCGGGTTAGGGGATTCTCCCTATCAAAGCGATTCTGCTTTCGCTGGAAACCCGAGGCTGATCAGTCTGGAAGGTTTGGTCCGGGAGGGCCTTCTCGCAGCAGATTTTGCTGAGGAGTTGCAACTGTCAGAGTTGTCAGCTGAAATGTTTAAAGATGCTAGTCTGCGAAAAGCGTTTAAAGTCTTTAATGCTAAACTCCAAGAACAAGGTCAACTCCAGGACCAAACTCAAGACTCCGATCGAACTGGGCCAGAGTTTAGGTTTCTTGCTCGGCAGAACTATTTGAGATTTCAACAGGATCACCGGGAATGGCTGGATGATTATGCTCTATATCGAGCTTTAAAGGCTCATTTTGGGGACATAGCCTGGTATGATTGGGAACAAGAGCTTGCTTGGCGCAACACGGAGAGGGTGGCGGAGTATGTCCGACTGCTTGAGGACGAGGTAGAATTTAATCGTTTTGTTCAATATGCTTTTTATTATCAATGGCAAGGGCTTCGGCACTATGCCAAAGCAAAGGGAATTAAATTAATTGGGGATATCCCTATTTTTGTCGCAGCCGATAGCTGCGACGTATGGGTAAACCACCGGTTTTTCAAACTGGACGAGGGCGGCAGACCTGCCAAAGTAGCGGGAGTTCCTCCCGATTATTTCAGTAAGACGGGTCAGTTATGGGGAAATCCAGTCTATGACTGGGATGTCTTAGGGTTAGAGAATTACACTTGGTGGAAGCAAAGAATCAAACTTGTTCTCGGGCTTTTTGATTTTATACGTCTTGACCACTTCCGAGGATATGAGGCTTATTGGGAGATTGAGGCCAAGGAAGAAACAGCGATGAACGGACGATGGCTAAAAGGACCAGGGAAACGGTTTTTTGAAAGTCTATCTGAGGAATTCGGGGTGTTACCCTTCATTGCAGAGGACTTGGGAACCATCACACCGGAAGTCAACGTGCTAAAGCGAATTTTTGGTTTTCCAGGTATGAAAGTTCTACAATTTACCGCGCTAAAGGAGATAATCTTCGAAGAAGATTCTAATCTGATCTATTACTCGGGTACTCATGATAATGATACTTTGGTGGGATGGTATAAATCGACCTGGACAGATGAAGAGAAGGCTAACTATACTGGAGAAGATCATAAGGATGGTCCAAAAGAAGCCTGCCGTAAACTGATTAAGGATTTGTACAGAACTCCAGCCCCTTGGGTTATCATTCCAATGCAAGATATCCTGGGTTTAGACGCAGACGCTAGGCTGAATGTTCCAGGGACGATCGAAGGGAATTGGCAATGGCAGCTGAGTCAGGATCTGTTGACAACTGAAGTGAAGGAGTGGCTTCGTTCTATTGCTAGGGAAGCGAAGAGACTGCCATAGGTAGGGAGTAGCGAAACTGAAGTTTTCGCTACTCCCTTTTTTCATATAAGTTGCTATCTAATGCAGTCCTTCTTGGCCATTCCCTAATGGGGGATTATGCTTTGAATCCTAGGAGATTTATTATCTTAAGTGAAGGATATCTAAAGATTTTTGTCGAATTCAGTGGAGCTGATATGAAGAAAAATCTACTATCTTGAGACAAGCAAAAAGAATAACCTGAAAGAATATGCCGTAGATTGCTTATCGAATACAAACCTATTTTAGAGAAAGGAGGTAGCGAAGTGCGAGGAGTAAGTGTTGAGCTTGCGCTAGGTGCGCTGCTCCATGATGTGGGAATTGTCAATTTGCCTAAAGAGATTATTAATAAAAGAAGTCTATTAACGAAGGAAGAATTAGAGTTATACCATACTCACACGACCCAGGGCTATGATCTCATCCGTAAAAAGAGAGAAACCAGTATAATCATTGCCCATATGGCTTATCAACATCATGAATGGTTAAACGGTAAAGGTTATCCGCGCCAATTAAAAGGGGCAGCTATTATTGAATAGCTCATTTTTTGCAAGGCGTGAAACAGTTTCTAGAACTGCAAATACTAAAGTAGCTATGGTACACCCACTTCTTGTAAGTGGGTGTCTTAGTTTCTGCATTAGTCTATCCTTCGCATTATCCCAGGGCCTTGGCTAGCTTTAAAAAATCTTGTAATAACCAAGGGGGATTACGCTTAAATTGATTTGCTGAAAATAAAACGATCATAATGATAATCATTAATTATGGTCAATTAATTTATATGAGGAATTTTTAGCTAATTTTATGAAGGTAAGAATAATAACCGTGCAAACTGAACGAAAATGAGGTCTTAAGAAAGGCCGACTCAAAATTCCACCAGAGATAATCCCCAATAAAATCTTCTAGCTTGAGATATCTCAAGCATGTTTCATAACATATCTTAATTAAGAACATACTGATATTCTATAGACATAATCGTGTCCATAATGATAATCTTTAATTGTGATCAAAATCACACATGAAAGTAGAAGGAGGTTGATAGGACGAAACCTGAAGTTAGCTCAATGTCAATCAGTTTTTTTCTTGACTATAATTATAAAGCTGTCTTTAAAGACCGCTAAGAAATTTGATCGTAGTCTTAAAACCGAGCTAGAGATGTGACCTGACAATAAAAGAAAGGTGGGGTACGATATGTCCTGCTTAACTTTCAATAACAATCAATTTAATGGGGACAATATGAAGAGGGAATTAGGAGATAGAAACTATCCAATCTGGCTGTTAATAAATCCAAAATACCCTGCAGTTCGCTATGATATTTGGAGACCTGTGTTAGATGAGATCCAGGACAGAGTATTTAGAGATTTTCAAACCAGGATAGATACTTCAAATCTTTATATTAGGAGCGCTGTCGTCGATGGCGGAATAGTTCCGAATACCTTAAATTGGTGGGGTAAGGAAGTTGCCAAAGAAATTGAATATTACAGGGCAATTGTTCAAGAACACAAGCCTAAAATGCTGATCTCTTTTGGTGCTTTTCCTTTTGAATTTGCAAGGCGTGTCTTCGAAATTAAACCGGAAAAAGGACCTAAGGCTTGGAGCACTTCTATTTTGAAAAATGAGTTCGAGAAATCTATTGATGACTTTGATATAAATCAAACAAACAGGATTCCCTTACTACGTCGAGTCATTGCCACTGATAAGTTCATAGAAACCCGTAATATTTTATCTCCGACTGACAGTGAGACTTACTTTCAACACGTTGGGACTAAGATCGCTGAAAAGATTATTGAAAACAGGGATCAGCTAGATATTTGGATAAAGTGAATCGAGTACTAACCGTCTGAGGATTACTAATGCTGAAAGCGCAGAGCCCTTAACGAATGAATGGTGGTAACTCACTTTCCGTTAAGCGAAGGAAGTGTTTTTATTGAATAAGATTCTTATCATTGATGATGAAGAGCATCTGTGTTGGGCTCTCGGGAAAGGCCTCCGTCAGGAAGGATATCAGGTGATAACTGCCACCGGGGGGGGAGAAGGCTTAGAACTAATCCAGAATGAAACACCTTCCTTGGTTATTCTTGATCTCAAAATGCCTGAAATGGATGGGTTAGACGTATTGATTAAGGCCAAAGAGCTTATTCCGAAGCTTCCGGTCATTATGATAACTGCCCATGGGTCAATTGACACTGCCATAGAAGCCATGAAACTGGGGGCAATTGACTATATTACCAAACCATTTGATCTTGATGAGCTCAAGTTAGTCGTAAAACAGGCCTTAAAGGTTAATCGTTTACGGGAAGAAGTTGTTTTTCTACGCTCTGAACTAAACAAAAAACACGGCCGAATTTTAGGCAACAGTTCAGCGATTCAAGAAGTTAATACACTAGTCGAAAGGGTAGCCGACAGTAATGCCACGGTATTAATAACCGGGGAAAGCGGGACAGGCAAAGAGGTTGCGGCGCTGTCGATTCACAACCTAAGCTATCGACGTGAAAAATCCTATGTGCCTATTAACTGTGCTGCACTACCGGAGTCATTACTGGAAAGTGAGTTGTTTGGCCATGAGAAGGGTGCCTTCACAGGTGCTGTGGTTCGAAAAACGGGTCGTTTTGAACTGGCTGATAAAGGAACACTTTTCCTTGACGAGGTCACTGAAATGCCACTGTCTATGCAAGTAAAGCTGCTGCGAGTTCTTCAGGAAAGGCAGTTTGAAAGGGTAGGCGGTACAGATAGTATTAAAATTGATGTAAGGGTAATTGCGGCTACTAATCGAGATCCGATGGATTGTATTAAAAAAGGGACTTTTCGTGAGGATCTCTACTACCGATTAAATGTTTTACCGATTCACATTCCCCCCTTAAGGTTAAGAACTGAAGATATCCCCTTGTTGGTGATGCACTTTCTGCAAAAATTTAACCCCTCTCAGGAACAAATGATCTCTCCTGAAGCCTTGGGGTTACTGATGAACTACGAGTGGCCTGGGAATATCCGAGAGTTACAGAACGTGATTGAAAGGTCTGTTATTCTCTCTCAGGGAAATGATATCAAAGTACAGCATTTACCAAAGGAAATCCAAAAACTTGAAAACAGTAAAAATGCGGCCGATCGTGGTTTGATTCTTAATTTCCCAGACAAGGGGATATCTTTTGATGCGGTGGAAAGAGAGCTGATTCTTAAGGCTCTTGAGAAAAGTACTGGGAATCAAACTAAAGCGGCACAACTGCTAGGCCTTACTCGATCGGCGCTTCTTTATAGGGCTCAAAAGTACCAAATCAAGTTGTAGGAAAACCACGAAATTGGTTACGATTGGCTAATTATTTCTAAGGGAGGTATATCATGAAGGTCACCTCTAAGTGCAGCCAATGTATTATGGAACAGTGTCCTATTCGCTCTAATCTTCACAAGATAATTCAAGAGGTCATAAAAAATGCAGAGGCTGAAGTAAAACAATTGACACCTAAAGAGATAGATTACATGATTCTTACGGACATTTCGATAATCCCTACTCGATGTGAAAATTATCAATGCCGTCAGGAGTCGCCTGAAGAACGGGATCGTTTATTCATATTTAGAAACGACATGGCACCAACGTCTATATAATTAACTAGGACATTTACGGTTCTATTCTGTGCGAAGTGAGGAGAGGAAAATACATTCAATATCTAAAGATGTGCTTCCCCTTAAGAGAAACTTTGATCTCTTAGGGGGATTATGTTGTCCCATCAGCCAGAGTTATAATAACACTTTCAATTAGCAGGTGCGAACAGATCTCTCCTCAGTCTTATAACTCACGTTTCTGACAAAGGAACTGGCTTCGTCCAGAGCCTTCCCGGATGTGGCAAATACCTCATCGTCTTCCATATAGATATTTTCATGCCCGACATAATCGATAATGTGCATTTTATTTAACATCCTAAGAATTTTAGGTGTAACTCCAGATAGAATAACCCTCTTTTTTTCCTCTAAAGCTCTGTTAATAAAAGCCTCGATAACTTCCAATGCCGTAATATCGATAATTGAAACAGCCTTGAAACGTATGAGGAAGACTTTAGAGTTGGAGTAAGAGTCACTCAACTTCTTGTCGAGATCGGCCGAAGAACCAAAATATAGATTCCCTTCTAGTTGAAGGATTGAGATAGATGTATCTTGGCCATTGACAAGCTGTTCCACAAATCGCCCGTCACTCCCTTTAACTGGTTCAAGTGTTCTGACGGTTGCCACGCCTGAATCTTTGAGGTAGAGCAATAATGAAATTGCAACGCCTGCATAAATAGCTTGTTCTAAATGAGGTGCAAAGATTGTGGTTAACATGGTTGCTAATAATACTATCCCATCATTTCGGTTCGTTGTTAAGACTTTTGTCAGGGTTTTTTTGTCAATCATGGAGTAAGCAACTAACATGATAACCCCAGCTAAACTCGCATTAGGGATATACCTGGCAAAGGGTGCTAAGAAAACTAACACGACGAGAATTATTACACCTACTAATACACCCGTTAGCCTTGTTTTCCCACCGTTTTGGTAGGTTATGGCAGAACGTGTGAAGGAGCCAGAGCCCGCGATACTGCTAAAGAAAGAGCCTCCTAAGTTCGCCATACCCTGGCCAATAAATTCCTGGTTAGGGTCTATCTTTTGATGCGTTTTGGAGGCTATGGCCTTGGAGATGGATACAGCTTCAACCAGACCAATGATAGCGATGACCATTGCACCTGCTCCTAAATCACCGATAGCAGTGAGAGTAAAATTTGGCATACTTAACGGTGGGATGGCCTGTGGTATTTGCCCTACAACCTTGACTGCATATTTTTCCAATCCTAAAACCATTACTAAAATTACTGAAAAAATAACACCTAATAATGCTCCTGGCAAATTCTTGTTAATTTTCTTGCATATTAATATAACTGCCATGGTAAACATACCAATCCCTAAGGCGTGATAATTGATTTTTTCGATATTTTGGAAACAGGCGACAACTTTACCGATACTAGAAAGGTGACCACTTGGAAGCGTAAGGCCCATTAAGTTATTAAGCTGCCCCATTGCAATAATGATACCTGCCCCAGCGGTGAAACCAACTATGACTGCGTGGGAAACATAGTTGACTAGGGAGCCTAGCCTTAGTACACCCATTGTAAGTTGAATAGCGCCTACTAAAAAGGTTAAAAGAAATAAGTTAGCATAGAAGTTATCATTCCCTGCAAAGGGTATCATATAAGAAGCAATCAAGAGACAGATAGCGTTCGTGGGTCCAGTTGCTAACTGGTTGGAACTACCAAACGATGAAGCCAGAATTGTTAGCACAATACCTGAATATAAGCCATAAGCGGGGTGAACACCTGCAATCATAGCATAAGCCATGGTTTGTGGTAACGCGACGACTGCAACCGTTAGGGCAGCAATTAGATCAAAGCGAAGGTTCTTTCTGTCATAATTGATTAAGGTATCCAAAATCGGGATAAATTTAATGATGCTCATCATTATACCCCCAAGCATATTTTGTTTAACCCATTAGCTAAACTCGCTCAAGTTTTAAAGTTTGAGAGGAATTAGTTCGTGAAATATGGTACTTTTTAATGTAAAATGATGTCAGCTACAGATTTTGAATGCACTAGGGTATGACGACTGACAGTAATACCGTCCTCGAGATTATAATTAAGAATTGGCATTGTTAAGTTTTGCTGTTCACCAAACATGATGAAATGAGGTAGATCTGTATTTTTTGTTCGCTTGACAACTCTTATTGAGTATCCTGTCAGGGAATCGGGATGTTGATTGATAATCTTCAAAGAATGAAATTTTTTGATTCTATCCAACATCATCACCTCACTAGAAAATTATCCCCCTACAATCACTGGGGATATTCCATTAACTCGAATCTTTGCCTTGTATATGGGGAAGAGCAAATGCCCGGAACTCATACCTGCGTAAAAGACTTGCAACTTCCGCTGATTGTGCTTTTTATATATAGATAGTTTTTATTGTTTGTATTCGAACAGTTACAAGTTGATTGTCTGATTTCACACACAAGGAAAAATGGATTGTCAAACAAAGACAGAGAAGAAGGCGTAGCTTATCAAAGAATTGACGGGAAAGCGTCCAATGAACAAGAATAATAAAAGGATCGAGGGCGCCTCGGTCGCTCATACGGCGCCCAGACTTTTTGAACCAGTTGCTTTGGGGCGAAATGATGACATTAAGTCAATTTAGCGCTTTGTCTAAGGTTTCTTCATCACAATGCCAGAGCCAATAACCGAAGAAAACCAAGAACCCCCAAAAAAATTTCCAAGCACCCATATTTATCGTCCTTTCTCCATTGCAATCTCTTCTAACTGTCGCTTATCAAATCCATAGTTTAAGACCATCCTTGTTTTCAATAATCTTTTCAGCAATCTTGGTTGCAATACCATGATAGTAATTTTCACTGTCTTCCCAATCTTTAAGGCTCTTAGTTTTCTTCGTTACTCGACAAACTAAAGGAATCCAATTTGTATGGTTTATATCAAAGTTCGCAATAGATCGTTCAAATTCATCCGCTATGTTACTAGTATTCCAATACTTAGGCCCATTCTCAGGCCTTTGAACGAAGACACGCCTCACAAACTCATTTGTAATGGTACCGAAAGTAATTAGAAGTTTGGGTTGATGTTCGAGGACACTTTCCCTTAAGAATGCAATTTCTTGAGCTACTTCTGCTTCACTTGAAGCATCAGGAACTCTTCCAATATCGCTAATCGTATTCATTATGAAAATATTTTTACTATTAATTCTGGCATGGAGTTTACGATATACCTGGTCCTGAATCTCATACATTATGAGAGACCAAATATCGTAAATATCAGCAGGATATTTGGGATTAACTAATAGCCAAATCGGACAAGATCTATCTCCGGATTCTTTATTCATTCTATCAACAAACGTTAAATCATTATTAAGTACACAGCTGGACAAACAAATCCCACCTTTCAATGCTAAATCGACTATAATTGTGTAAAGAACGAATGCTTAGTTCCATCAGAATAATATGCATTTAAGGAACTGAATCCTTATTTCAAATACCTCCTTTTCCTACACCTGGCTTGGAAATTAAGAGAAATGCCGAGGGTGTTTATAGGTATATAAAAAGTTAGATCAGATAAGGATAAATAATCCGAGCCCTTAAGATATCGAAGTTAAATGCTTGCATATGATCCATATAGTTTATTAATAATGAATTTAATGATTTGATATAGACGGAATAATGTTATAATGTTAGTCTTGGTTTACCTTCTACCGTAACATTGCGCTGACTGCTACCTGATCTTGAATTTTTTCCTTGTTTAGAGAGTGGAATTTTCTCATCACTTCCACAATAAGCTTGCTCGTTTCTATCTCATTGTGGATATTGCATGAATCAAACACTTCTTGAACCCATTCGATGAATTGAGTAGTATTCATAAGAATTACCCCCTCCTTAAATTAAGTTATCTCTCCCTATTGTTTAACATGAGACCCATGAAAATATTGGTTCTTACACTTTGATGTATTCAAGCAATACTTACCTTTGTTTTCAGTATCACTTGTGTAGTTATTTATGCAATTATCATGCCAGCTATTTTACCCCTTTTTCGGTTATGTTTTGTATGTTTTCAGACATCTCAATCTGTGGAAGACTAATTCCTTGAGCCCAGATTTACCTTAGGCAACTCTTAAGTCTACTACTTGTGCTCTTTAAAACAGTCAATAGGTTTTGTTTGATTTTGAACAGCTGGAAATGAATTGCCTGAATTCATGCAGAGGAGGCGTTGGCATGTTAAGAATTCTGAAAAATAAATCCTTCGCTTCTCAAATAATGATCACTGTTTCTGCCATCTTATTAATCCCCATTCTAGTGATGATGTATGACATCTTTTTTTCTGGTGCCAAAGATGAAATGCTTTTAAAAACAAAGGAAGAGCGATTGGGTACCATGGTTAATGCCACAGTTCAAGGATTAACAGAAGTTCTGGACCGTGCAAATGTAGAATTCAACTCCTCTCTCGCTCTTATGGATACAAGCTTAATTGCCAATGCCTTTGATATAATTGCTAAACCCTTGGCAGATGCAAACCCTGGAGTACGCCTGGGCCTTTACATTCCTGAAACAAATGACCTATTCGTTAATGGTTTTCTCCACCAATACAGGCCTCAAACACCCGAAGAAATCAAAGCGAGAGAATATCGAATTTTAGACGAAGCTTCCTCAGGTCTAGTCGCTGTTAATGCTACCAAAAAACCACTTTCTCGTATCACCGGGTCACTAGGAAACCAAACCTTTGAATATTTAATGCCGGTAATGCAGCAGGGAAAACTAATTGCCATAGCTTGGGCAGACGAGCAGGTTCATCCGGTCTTTGCCCAGAGTAGGCAATTTAGCCTAATCACTCGATACCTGACGCTTTTTGGACTGATCTTTGGTCTGGGAGCCGCTCTTTATGTCATTCATAACTTGGCCACTGAAGTACAGATGATTAAAAATGGAATCCTGCGCATGCAGGAAGATAGTGACAAGAGGCTACCTGCCATGCCGGGGGAAATCGGAGAAGTCGTCCAAGCCATTAACAATATGGCTGATAACCTAAAGAAAAAGAAACGACTGGAAGAAGAATTAACTAGATCAGAAAGACTCGTAGCACTTGGTCGCCTCGTGACAGGAGTTGCGCATGAATTAAGAAATCCCTTGGGGATAGTTAAAGCGACTGTCCAAGTTATGGAGGGAGAATTTAAAAATCAAGAGGAGTTGAAGGAATATACTCAGGTTATTTGTGAGCAAATCGATCGCGGCAATAATGTTATTAAAGAGTTGTTGGATTTTGGTCGTCCTAGTAAACCTATCGTTAGTCCCACCGAGTTGAATAGTTTATTAGAATCCGTTCTTACCTTTACCTATCCAATGTTACGGCAAAATAAGATTGGGCTGGAGAAAAGGTTTGAATCAAATCTTCCCCTAGTAAACATTGACATGGATCGAATGAAACAAGTTTTTGTTAATTTGATTATAAATGCTATTCAAGCAATGCAAGGTGGAGGTAAACTCATCATCAAATCAATTGTCAAAGAAGAGACCATTGAAGTATTTTTTATCGATTCGGGTTCCGGCATCGAGGCCAATGATCTTCCTCGGATTTTTGATCCATTTTATACGACAAGAGATGATGGGACTGGTCTAGGGTTGTCTATCAGTTATCAAATTATTCACATGCACATGGGTAGAATTTGGGTTTCTGAAACTTCCCCTAAAGGGACTACATTGGTGGTAAGTATACCTAAATCGAACCTACATCCTATAAAAGAGAGTTTATTACTTTATTAGACTCAAAGTGAAAAAAATTGCTACGAAGAAAAACCACTTTTTCTTCGTAGCAATTTTTTTGATAATAGTTCTAATTAATTATGAAAGAATTGAATGCTCATACTTATAGTCTTTAAATGCGGTGGAGAAGATTCAGGGAAGGAAACACTTAACGTGTAGCACCTTTTTCCTAACGAGAAAGAGCAAAGGATCAAAAATAATGATAATTTCAACTGATATCAGAGAAAAAGCTCCTATAGTGTTTGTTTTGGCAATAGCTTAAATCGATTAAGAGCATATTGAATTGCTATAGACGCAATGCAATCACAATGATAACCTTTACTTGTGAGTATAGTCACATAACAGAAGTGAAAGGAGGTTGGTCTGACTTAATGACTTCCGAGGAAGTTTCTAACCTTTGTGGCTGTATGGGCCTTTAGTGATTGGAGGGATAACATGGACAAAACAAAGTTGGAAAGTGTTTCTAGTCACAAAAGATTCTAATAAAAAAGCAGCCTCGAAAGGCCGCTAAGAAATTTAATCGCAATGATATTATATCATAAATGAAGGAAAAGTGTGTCAAGTGCTAAGTGATTTTTCTAGTAAGGTGGTCGTTAGTGCCCCTTAGGACAGCATAAATAGGCACCTTAAAAAAAGAGAGAGGGGTGTAGAAATATGAGTGGCAACAATACAAAACGAATTTTCTTTATTTTGCTGGGTATAGCATTATTTTTGGTATTCTTTTATGCTCCACAATTTGGACCGGCGGTAGATCCCAGCGGTAAAGCCTTTGAGTTAAGTCAACAGGGTAAAGCAGCAATTGGTTTATTCTTTCTAGCCAGTATTTGGTGGGTATTTGAAGTAACTCCCATCGGGGTTACTAGCCTAATGATTGGTGTTGTTCAAGCCTTATTCCTAATTCGTCCAGCTAAGGAAGCGTTTAGGGATTTTATGGATCCCACGGTGGTATTTATTTTAGGATCTCTACTCATTGGTTTAGCTTTCACTAAAGCCGGAATAACTAAGCGAATCGCATATAAAATGTTAGATGTGGTGGGTGAAGATACCCGAAAGATTTTATTAGGAGTCTTTGTTATTACGGCATTATTAACCCATATTATGGCTCACACTGCCGTAGCGGCTACTATGTTTCCGATTTTAGTAACAATTTTGGCCTTGTATAATGGAGAAAACTCCGATGGCAAACCTACCAAATTTGGTAAGGCTTTGTTCATAGGAATGGCCTACACTGCAGGTGCAGGAAGTATCGCTACTCTTCTAGGTGGGGCACGTAACCCTGCAGCAGTAGGTTTCTATACTCAGTTTACTGGTAAAGAGGTTTCTTTTGTTGACTATTCCATTCACATGGCCCCTTTTGGATGGGCAGCAGTATTTCTGGTTTGGGCACTGTTATTGATCATTTACAAGCCTGAAAAAACTCATATCCCCGGCTTACGTGCTAAGGCTAGATCCGAGTATGCAAAACTTGGACCAGTTAGTAAACAAGAAAAATTTGTTGGGACCGTGGTGTTCTTTGCTTTGGCAATGCTTGTATTACAAGCCGTTATCCCGGCTTTAAAGACCATGGACCGTTCTGTTCCGTTGCTGCTCGCGGGAATATTATTCTTCCTCGCCAATGTATTGACGGTTGAGGATCTGGAGAAGAAAATCCCTTGGAACATCGTTTTATTATTTTCCGGTGCCATGAGTATTGGTTTCTGCCTATGGCAGACAGGTGCCGCTCAATGGATTGCGATCAAGTGGTTAGGAATGATATCTGGTGCACACTGGTTAGTGTTCTTGTTAGCTGTTTGCTTCTTAGTACTGATCATGACGAATTTTATTATGAATGTGGCAGCTATTGCAATTACCCTACCTGTAGCTCTTGTTATGGCTCAGTATCTAGGCGTTAATCCAGAGCTTGTTCTCTATGGTGCCGTAGCAATGGCGGGTATGCCTTTCTTACTGCTGATTGGTGCAGCTCCTAACGCAATGGCCTATGAATCTAAGCAGTTTACTACAGGCGAATTTTTCGTGAGTGGTATTCCTGCAAGTGCACTAATCATGGGCATCCTGGTAATCATGACATTTACCTACTGGCCACTGGTAGGTTTGGCTCCGCTTCTGAAGTAGATAAGGATATGTATTAAGAACGACTTAGATAATAGTTAGAATCGAGGGAAGGTGTCTTCTCAAGAGCAAAAAAAAACAGCCTCGAAAGGCCGCTAAGAAATTTAATCGTATCTAAATTATATCACAAAATTCTGAATATGAGAAGCCGGTTATCACAACAAATGTTAACAGATTCACGTCAAATGATTTGTTAATTGGGTCGAAGTAACCTAAAACTATGAAGGGTGGGGGATTCGTTGGCCGGCTTTTCACGCGATAAATATATCCCTTTAGTTGACAGGGATTCAGGAGATAAGAGCTATCCAATTTGGCTACTAATTAATCCAAAATACCTTGATGTTGTCAATTATATTTGGAAACATGTGTTGGATGAGATACAAGACAAAGTTTATAGGGAAATACATTCCAGAATTGAGACGACTAATATATACATTAGGAGTGTTGTCAGTGATTGTGGAATAGTCCCTAGTTCATTAAATTGGTGGGGAGACGAAGTAGTTAGAGAAATAAAGTTATTAAGGAATTGTATTTTGGAATACAATCCTAAGATGCTGATTTCTATTGGTGGGTTTCCCTTTGAATTCATGCGACGAGTCTTCGAGATCAAGCCAGAAAAAGGACCTAAGTACTGGGGTTCTTCAATTATAAGGAATGAATTTGAAAGATCAATTGAGAGTTTCGATGTAAACCATACAAATCTGATTCCCTTACTTCGACGAGTAATTGGGAGTGATATAGGCTTAGAAGCAGATAATTATTTGAGTCGCAATGACAGCGAACAATACTTTCATGATGTTGGAACAAAAATAGCTGAAAAGATAATTGAAAATAAGGATAGTTTTAAAATATGGGTGAAATAGAAAAATGATCAAAACAATACTTTTTAAGATTGTGGGGATGGACAATGGAAGTTAGATGTGTGGCTAGGATTGATTTCACGTCTCTCCAGGCGTTGAAGACGTTCATGAGGATAGTGAAAGAAGCCGGTGGAAGCGTTTCTATCAGTGGTGAAATGCCGGATAATTGCGCAATATTAGACAATCCGATTCTTATTCCTAATATCGAATTAGAGAGGATATTTAGTTCAGAGGTCAAGGATGACGTTACTTCATCAATTAATGTAGAGAGAGTCAAAGTAGTTCTGAACTTAGAACCTAGCGATAAGACAGAGAAATCAGCTGCGTGTACACTATTAGAATCTGTTGCTAATTTCCCAGGGTTCGCCACACGTGCCAAGTAAAACCGTTTATAGCCGTAGCTAATTGTTTTCGCCTTAGAAATACCGTCCTAGAAAGGACCCTGCTTGCTTTAAGTGGTAAGGATCTCCACCGCAATCCAAGAATTGTTCATAGTGATAAACCCAATCATCAATTTCCGGAACGACTTCTTTCAAGGATCTAATGCCCAAAATCTTGTAATACCAATACATCATTTGAGAGTTAACAAGCTTTGATGAGTTGCAGTACTTCTTTTCAAATTCTAAAAGTAATTCCAAGGATACATTAGCATTTTCCATACTATCTCACCTTCTTTCTTTGAGACGGTTGTCAAGCTCTTTCTAATAACTAGAATTACCATTGTATAAATTAATTATAAGCATTTTGTTTTCCTATATACGTGATAAAAATACAATGATAATCTTTAATTAGGACTATTTAGACAATAAGATGCAAGGAGGCTAGATTTTCAAATTGTAGTCCATGAAGAAATTAGGCCTTGGTATTAATAGAAAGCAGACTGAAAAGGTCGCTAAGAAATTTAATCGGTTTTCGTTATGACGTAGAAAAAATCTTAAACTTAACATTTCGCTCCAAGTGAAAGGAGGGTTAATAATGAGAGAAGAATCCCTTAATTATGGGGTCAGGCACACTAGAGGCACGTTTTTAAATGTTGTACCAGTGAATCGACCGGAGGGTGAGCGTAATTTCAAGTTTGAATTATATAATAATCGGGTCCGGGCCAAACGGCCTATAGCAACTCTTACGACAAATGTGGGGACAGTTTTCCTAGAAGGTATGGTCAAACGATCGTTTAAAGCAACTATGGAGATTAGACCGGATGTGCCATTTAGCCAAGAAGAGTTACACGATCTACCAGCTGACGTTGCCACACTGATGATTCGGGAGTTAGGCGGTAACCCCTCAGAAGAACAGTTTATTATTCAAATAACTTGCCCGATCAGGGATGCTTCAGGCGAAAAGAAAAATCATATTGTTTCAGAAACTTGGATGAGCGGTAATATAGATTTTAAGCATTACAATATTTTTTCCAACAGTTCTTTAATCGCATCTTTTGGGTAAGGGCTTAGGCCTCAGAATAGTAGCTAAAGCGCGAAAAACCTTATACCAGTTAAGTGTTGTACTATTTGAGAAAGGGTATTTGAGATGAATGAAGCAAAGTTTAATGTACTTCTTTACTCGAATGAGTCACAGCACGACTTTTGGGGAGTTGTATACTCCGCTATTTTATTAACGAATATGCCTAACATGCATTTAACCATTGTGCAGCTAAAAGAAAGCAATGACGGCTCAATGGGTGCTAAAAATAGTCTCATTAATTCTTGGCCGATCAGCCCACCCTTGAACTGGATGATAGATATTATGGGCGAGGCTGATTCGGGCGCTATAAGTAGGTATAATGAAATTCTAAGCAAAACCAATGAAGTTTTTTTAAATAGAGCGGAAGACGTAAGTCATCAAGTGATATATTGCAATCCGAGTATTCCCGAGGCGGTAGACGCACTTCTCGAGTATACAAGAAAAAAGTCAATTGCCCTAATAGTTATTAGCACTCGGAGACTTACAACTCTAAAAGACTTAATTTTTGGCAGTTTAGAGCATACCTTACAAAATAGGTCACCAATTCCGGTATTGTCGGTTAAGAATCTACCTCTCGATTTTCCTAATAGTATGAGATCAAAGACGAACCTGAAGGTTATCCGAAAATGACTTGCAAGAGAGAATTTGCTCAACGACTTGGTTACCAAGAAGCCTAAAATTGATCTTAATTTTATAGTATTGAGATTTATTAGAAGTGTTGCATTTGCTACACTTCTTTTTATATCCACTTGACGCCAGCGGCACCCGACCATCACCATTCATGGCCATCGTTTGATGCAGGAGACTTTGTCAGGTAATCATTTTTTTGAATTGGACAAGAAAGTCATTAGATATTTCAATTATGAGGGATTTGTTCTTTATATTCATTAATATGGGGTTTGAGAGATTTTTCCCATTACAAGAGTACAATCATTCGAATTCTTAACGACCGATTTTGGTAATCATCAATTTCCAAAATCGGTCGTTGATTCACGTTTAAGACACCTTCTTTATTAGTAGGTGTTCCGATTTTTGCTTCGGTAAAGCCGCTATACCTAATACGAACACTTAACGGCGATGGGGGTAAGTGCCCAATTGAAGCCTGGATGTTAAGCTTAAGCTGAACGAGTTCACTTATGTATCACAAAACTATCTAGGTAGGAGTAACTGGGCTTGCTTCTATTATAAATAACGCACGATTTTGGCGTCATGACACAAATTAGGGGATTATTCCATAGATATCATTGATTGTGGGGATATGTATTAACTATAGACACCTCTGGAATGCAGTGCTAAGGTTAACTTGTGAAAGGAATTTCTAAAGAAGGAGAGGTGAGCCATTACTTTTGTTTTCATATAGGTCCAGATAATGAAGAAAAGGAACCTGTCTATCTTGAAGTGTTTTAAGCAAAAAGTTAAAACTAAATATTGCCCTAAAAATCACAAATTACAAAAAAGTGGAACGCGTTTGATCAGTTTAGCAATGAAGTTCAAGAGGCCGTTCTCAAAAAAAAGCAGTCTGTAAAAGACCGCTAAAAGAATTTGACATTAGTTATTATATCATAAATCTCCGAAAAAGTGAGGTTTTGTAATAACTAAAAGCTCCAATTGAACTAAAGATCAATGGAGGAGGGAAGACGACTATGAAAATTTTATACAACTCTTTAATGGGCGCCGCTAGGGCTCATGCTCAATGGGAGATTGAAACTTCCTTTAATATTATCAAAAACAGGAAGAAATTATTGATACTGTTCATAATGGCCCTGCCCTTGCTTATTCCAGCAATGGCTCATGCTGCAGCTACTCTACCGGCCTTTATCGGTGGTAAAGCTGCCTTCGGACCATCCTATTTTTCACCGGAAACTTTTTACGGCTCCATAGCCGTGGGTGTCATTGCAGGTCTTATTACAGGCTGCATAGGAGCTGGCGGGGGCTTTGTTATCACGCCTGCGCTGATGAGCCTAGGAGTAAAAGGAATATTGGCAGTAGGGACTGACATGTTTCACATCTTTGCTAAGGCAATTATGGGCACCACCCTGCACAAAAAAATGGGTAACGTTCATGCGGGTCTGGCCATCGCCTTTTTGGTTGGTTCTGGACTGGGAGTCACAGGCGGCGGTAAGTTAAATCGCGAATTATACAATTTCAACCCTGTAATGAGCGATTTCGTAATAAGTGCTATATACGTGGTTCTGTTGGGATTCCTGGGATTCTTCGCTATGGGAAAATATTTTGAAAATAGGAAAAACGCTCCTAAGGACGGTGGCGACGCTCACGGAGGCCCAGAGACAATGACATCACTAGGAGTTAAGCTACAATCCATAAACCTTGCTCCTATGATTAAATTTGATGAGCACATGGTCCCCGGCGGAAGAAAGATATCCGGCATCTTTGTAGCAATATGCGGAGCATTGACGGGCTTCTTAGCTTCAATACTAGGTGTTGGCGGCGGTTTCGTTACCTTTCCAATGTTTGTTTATGGTCTCGGAATCTCCACCGCAACCACTGTGGGCACAGATATATTTCAAATTATCTTTACAGCTGGTTACGGTTCCATTGCACAGTACGCTATCTACGGTTATGTATTCTACACCCTAGCCATGGGTATGCTACTGGGTTCGTTATTCGGCATCCAAATAGGCGCCATCACCACCAAGGTGGTCCCCGGTACGCAGATCCAGGCCTTCTATGCCTTGGCCATAATGGCGGGCTTTGTCAACAGACTATTTGCTTTACCCGAAAAATTGGCAAAAATGGGCTATATCACTATGACCGACTCTACTGGCGCGTTAATCAACTCGATAGGAGTCTGGTTATTCTTCGGCCTAATTTCCATCTTTGCCGTCTGGATTATAGGCACATTTATTGTTAATATACCGAAGCTTCGGGCAGAGTCTGCTGCGGATGATGTTAAGGTTACCGAAGGAGGTGTTACCCAATGAGTGTAGTTCGAAACAAAAAGACTTTTGGCATCGGAGTTGCATTGCTCGTGAGTTTTGTACTAGTCTACGTTGGCATGATGTCTCCCAACTTCGGTAATGGCAGAAATGGTCTGGAATACGCAGACGATATGTTTAACTCTTTGTCAAAAGGCTCGGCCTATTTCATGAAAGACGCTCAAAAAGTTGCTGATAGTCAAAAGGGAAAAAACATCAACCTCACCGTTAAAGCTTCATCACCCGCAGATGCCGAAAAATGGGGCAAATTATACACTACAGCTGGCGCCACTGTGACTGTTAAAGAATCCTCAGTGACCATCGATGGAGATTTTGGCAAAATCCTAGGCGCCGTCGTAGCTGATAGCGACTTAATGTATCACAATGATAGTAAAACAGTGGAAGCAAAATATGGTTACGATGGCCGTGAAGCAACCTACAACTGGAACAGCTCATTAAAGAAAATTGATGCCGCACTGAAAGCTAAATCGCAGTTTCTAGAAGGATCTGCCTTGCTCAAAGTGCAGCAAAAGGCCCTTGAGCCGGGCTACAATTACTATGGAGTAGAAATAAAGAAGGTAAGTGAGAATAAAGGAAGTCTCATTTTCCTGCTCAGCTTCTACCTTGCATACACGTTATGGTACGGTTTTGGACTCTTTTACCTCTTTGATGGTCTTGGTATTGTCGTTGGAAAATCGAAAAAGAAGGTAGCCTGAAATTGAGAATTGAGACCAAAAGGTTGTCTATTATTTCATGAGACTTTTCCTTTTGCTACTACTAGTACCAGAGCCGGAGTTTTATCCAGTTTTCAAGACCTACTTCTAAGTTGGGCTGGGTTCACCGTTAAGTAAGCTTCAGACGGGTAGACGTCCTACCAAATATCAGTGTTCTTTTGGGGACATTAGTCTCTACTGGAGACTAATGTCTTCTCGCCGGTAAGTGTTGCTTTTGGGATAGCTGCTTCGGCAAAAGTAATCCTCAGCACGATCGTATTGATTAAGAGCGGTGCGCTTCGATGAAAGGAGTATTTGTTATGAATGATGCTAAGTTTAACGTACTCCTCTATTTTAATGATTCACAGCAGGCCTTTTATGCGGCTGTTCATACTGCTATACTACTGAAGAATATGCCCAATATGCATTTGACTGTCGTACAGGTGCAAGAAGGCTGTGAAGACTCTAAAATTACAGAATATAGTTGGATCGATACAAGAGACCTAGTAAATTGGGCTTTGGCAAGAAGTAACGGAAAGGGAATTAAATATCGTTGGCCGATAAGTTCAACCTCGAATTGCCTGAAGCATGTTTTTGACAGATCCAATGTCTCTGTTAAAAACAAATATCATGAGATTCTCTCCGATACTAACGGGGTATTTTTAGAAAGAGCAGAGAACGTCAATCATGTTATGATATATTGCAATCCAGGTATTTCTGAGACTTTAGCGGCACTTTATGACTATGCCTCGAAAAATTCTTATAATTTGATCATTATGGGTACACAGGGGCTTACTACATTGAAAGTTTTGCTTTTTGGTTTGTTAATCAATAACTCTCCAATACCCTTGATGTTAATTAAAAAGCTTCCCCAAGTTTTTAATAAGTAATTAGATAAGGTTTTTAGAAAAACCTGTTAAACCGAGTTTCATGTTCTATATTTTTCAGCCTTAATCTAATTGATGAGGGGACTGTGAGATGATTAAGAAAGAGTCCGGGGAAAGAAGTAATCCAATTTGGGTATTATTTAATCCAAAACACCCAATAAGCCACGACAATTGGACACCTGTATTAGATGAAATTCAGGATAAAGTATATAGAAAAATAAATACTAGAATTGAAACTTCGAAGATTTATTTAAGAAATGCTGTTAGCGATAGCAGGATTATTCCTAATACTTTAAATTGGTGGGGACCCGAAGTAGCTAGAGAAATCGAGTTGTTCAGGGAAATTGCCTTTGAGTATAAACCAAGAATTCTTGTTTCTCTAGGTGCTTTTTCTTTTGAGTTTTTGAGACGTGTCTATGAGATAACACCTGAAAAAGGGCCTAAGGCTTGGAGTACTTCAAACTTAGGAGATGAATTCGAAAGATCAATGGAAGGCTTTAATATTTATAAAACGAATCTTATTCCCTTACTCCATCGAGTTGGAGCGAATTCTAGTTTTATAGACACGGATAATCATTTTTGCAGAAAAGACGGTAAAAATTACTATCGTTATGTTGGTAGTAAATTAGCTGAAAAGATTATTGAGAACAAGGAACATCTCAATATTTGGATTCAATAAAAGGTCGGTTTTACTTATTAATCGGTCTTCAAGGGTTACTTGAGGACCGATTGAATTAAAACCAAAGCAAGCAATAAACCAGATAATCAATTTAAGGGGTCCTATGTGTCATAAATCCTTCGTGGTAGACTAAGATTATCTACTATGAAAGGATTTTATTTGTGAGACTAACACTTCTACTTTTGCTTATAATGTTCTATGCTCTTATTAGAACTGGATAAAAGGCGTAGTCAGGGACCATGGAATTGTTCATAGTCAATGATATAATTGTACTACGACTGTTGGGGGATTTCATGTTGACTTGCAAGGAGGTAACAATGTTAATCATTGATCGATTTGAAGGAGATTGGGCGATTATCGAAACAGAAAATCGTGACACGTTTAATTTGCCACGCATCGTTTTACCACCAGGGATTAAAGAAGGGGATGTAATAAGCATACAGGTGGGTATTGACGTAGTAGCGACAAAGGAACGCACAGAAAAATCTAAACACAGGTTAGATAACCTCTTTGATGAGTAGGAATGGAGTTGCTTAATTGTTCTTTCGGAATAGGCGGGTTAGCTTACCGCTGATTATCTTATCTTTCTTTCTTCTTGCTGGCTGTGGTACAACAGACAAGGCGATGCCACTTGGTACGGCACCCAATCAAACCCTATTACAAGTCCATTTCCTTGATGTTGGTCAAGCGGATAGCATTTTAGTGATTGCCCCAAACGGCCAGACAATTCTTGTAGATGGTGGAAATGCTGATGACGGTCCTGGGATAGTAACTTATCTGAAATCCCAGGGAATCAAGGAACTTTCAGCTATCGTTGCAACCCACCCACATGAAGACCATATTGGTGGACTAGATAGCATCATGCACAGCTTTCCGCCAAAACAGGTTTATATGACAAATGGTACTTCTAATACAAAAACGTATGAGGATTTTATTTCGGCAGTCAATGTTAGCGGTGCTAAAAAAATTAGAGCGAAAGCTGAAGTTAAGCTAGATGTGCCAGGAATCTCAGGAATATTCCTGGCACCTAATAGTGACGAATATGACGATCTCAATAACTACAGTGCGATCTTAAAGATCACCTTTGGGAAGGTTTCCTTCCTATTAACAGGGGACGCAGAGGATGTTTCAGAGACAGAAATGTTGAGTCGTGGGCAGGATTTACAGGCTACAGTGGTTAAGGTTGGACACCACGGTAGTACGAGTTCAACGACAAGTGTGTTTCTAAAAGCTGTTTCTCCAAAGTACGCAGTGATATCCGTTGGAGCAAATAACAGCTATGGGCATCCTGCTCAAGGGACGTTAAATAAATTAGCTAATTCTGGGGTGCAAGTCTATAGAACAGATCAAGACGGAACTATAGTTGCCACTTCGGACGGAGATACAGTAAAGTTAACTTCTTCCAGCCCTTCGTCCAGCCCCAAACCCGAACTGACAGTTCCTGCAATAGCTACTGGTTCGACTGGTTCGCTAATGATTTCAACGATTGATTTAAGGGGTGAAGTTGTTACCTTAATAAATAGTAATGATAAAGCGCTTAATCTTACTGGTTGGAAGTTAGTTAGCGAAGCAGGCAATCAAACATTTATTTTTCCATCGGGTACAATATTACCTGGGGGTGGGACGCTTAAAGTTGTAAGCGGAAAAAATGCACAAGCACAAGCTGGAACAAATGTCCTGGTTTGGACGGAATCAAATATCTGGAATAATGAGAGCGATCCAGGACTGCTTTACAATGCTCAGGAGCAGTTGGTATCCCGAAAATAGAGTATATCCAGCTGAACCGAGCATGTTAGATTCGATGAATGAATCTGACCCCAATATTGTAAACATCAGTCCATTTCATTAAACTAGAAATAAGGCAGGAATTTTCTGCTTTATTTCTATATACCAGTGAATAAAGAATTTTAAAATAATTTCCTACATTGATTCTTGACAAAACAATGTTATATTAATATAATTTAATAAATCCATAAAGTATTATTATTAATTGAATATTCTGGGTAACCTTCTGACATTGAGCTCAAACTTAATGTTTATAAACTAGGTTAAAGGCCCAGTATGCCTAATATAATTGGCGTACTAGGCTTTTTTTATTTTAACTATTTTAATTTTTATTTAATAATTTTATTTAAAATTAATTAAATAAAGAAAGTTTTACACTCGGGAAATGAGGATTAATTCAAGACTGAAAAAAGAAGATCATAAATAATAGGAGTTACAATTTGATAAAAGCGTATCCATTTCAGAAAAACCTAGAGATTAACCAACAATTTTTGGATGAGGAGAAATTTAAAAAATGCATATAGCAAAACTTATTAATAAGCACTTATTTATTCTTTTGATGGCTGTTATTTGTTTAGGACTGGCCTTGGGCTCTCTGTACCCCAAAAGTGGCGAATATTTGGAATCATTTTACCCGATTACACTTTTTATTATGCTTTATCCAATGATGGTAGAAATTAAGATTAATGAAGTAGTCAAGGCGTCTAGACGAATAAGTTTCATAATACTCATTATGATTTTAAACTATATTGTTTCTCCTCTCTTAGCAGCACTTCTCGCGCATATATTTTTATCCGGTTACCCTGACTTTGCTATAGGACTCATTATTAATGGAACGGTTCCTTGTGGCGGTATGATTGTAGCATGGACGGCCATGTCCAAAGGCAATGTGCCGATGACCGTGGTGATAATGGTTATAAGTATGCTGGCTGGCATTGTAGTGATTCCGTTTTGGATTTTGGTTCTGGCCGGGCAATATGTTCCGATAGACGCATGGAAAATGTTGCAGACTATACTGTATACCATTGTAGGGCCTTTGCTCCTTGGGCAATTAACTAGAACATGGTTAATAAAAAAATGGAGTGAGGAGAAATTAGCCCAAATTAGACCAATATTTCCAGCTGTTTCGGCTATAGGATTGTTTATGGTATTCTTTATTGCTATGGTATCTCAATCAACTGTCTTGTTTAACAACCCCAGATATTTGGGTCTAATAGCTTTACCATTGACGGCTTTCTATTTTCTTCTTCTAAGTTTAATTATCCTTTACGCTCGCTTTACCCGAATGGATTATCCGGATATGATATCTTTATTCTACGGAGTAGGCGGTAAAAATGCTGCCATTCCTTTAGCACTTGCTGTGGTTTTCTTTTCACCATTGACGATTTTCCTGCTAGCAGCAAAACTAGTAATTCAGATCACTTTCCTAACTGGATTTTATAAGATAACTCCATATTTAGAGGTATATTGGATCAATGTATTGCAAATTCCAAATCAGAAAACTATTTAAGAATAAGCAGGTGATTTGCAGTACACTTGCTGAAAGGAGAAATATGGTGGAGAAAATAGGTATTATTGGTTTAGGAACAATCGGTTCTCTAATAGTGAAGCGGTTATTGGAAAATGATACAGAAATGATAGTTTATGATAGGGATCCAAATAAGATGGCATCACATGAACAGTTAGGGATAAAACTAGCTGTTTCTCCAGCAGATGTGGCTGCAAATAGCAGTTTTATTATAAATTGTGTTGCTGATGCACAAACAGTAGAGGATGTATTAATCGGCAATAATGGAGTCATTGATACTATACAACCGGGAAGTGTGGTAGTGGATATGTCCACATCCACCCCAAATACAACAAGGAGAGTTGCCGAATTTTTAGATAAAAGAGGTGCAGATATTATTGATGCGCCTGTTAGTTTAGAGGTTACTACAAACGGAAAAGATATCCGATCCTTTATGATTGGAGGAAAAGAAGAGGTTCTTGAACGTTGTCGCCCGATACTTAGTATTCTGGGAACGGATATTATTCATGTCGGAGATTTGGGTTCTGGACATGTGGTTAAAGCGATTACTACAATGATGTTAGGGGCCAATTTGGTTGCTGCTGCAGAAATAGTCGCACTTGGAGTAAAAGTGGGTTTGGACAGTAAAAAGATGTTAGATGTCATAAATGTAAGCAGCGGTGAGAGTTTTGTAACGTCCAATCACTATATCAAGCATATTTTACCGGAAACTTATGACTCAAATTTTGCAATGGGGCTTATGCTACAAAATATTAGTATTAGTACTCGAATTGCACATGAAATGGATATTTGTGCTTTAGTGGGCACACGCATTGAGGAGATTTATGCTATGGCTTGTTATCATGGGATGGTGTCTGAAGATAGTATCAAAATCGTTCCATATATAGAACGTTTGATGGGATTACAATCTAAGATTTAATAATTATATTCAAGACAAGAGAATTTCGAAATTATAATAAACTGGTTAAGTCAGAAAGGAGTGATAAGCGTTGGAACGAATCGGTTTTATAGGTCTTGGAGCAATGGGGAATTTAATGTGTCGACGCTTATCGTTAGTAAACCAGCCGATATCGGTGTATGACGTTAATCAAAAAGCGGTTGACAGCATGTTAGAGGTCGGTGTGGAAGCAAGGAAATCGCCTGCAGAAGTGGCGGAATACAGTGACATTGTTCTAGCTTCGCTGCCTAATGAGTCCGTCGTTGAGACAGTAGTATTTGGAGAAAACGGTTTGTTGTATGGGATGAGACCTGGAAGTGTATTCGTGGATTTATCCAGCTCCACTCCCGCAATGAGCCAAAAAGTAGGGAATGCTTTATCAGCTAAACGGGCTGAAATGATTGATGCTCCTGTGAGTCGTGGAGCAACTGCTGCAAAAGAAGGAACCCTTTCTATAATGGTAGGGGGCAAATTAGAGGTCATGGAACGTTGTCAATTTATACTTGAACAACTTGGAACGGATATTATTTATGTTGGGGATTTGGGTACAGCCCATACTCTAAAATCATTAAATAATTTACTCTCTGCTACAAATTTAATTACCTCCATAGAAGGAATAATTATTGCTTCTAAAGCAGGAATCGACCCTTATAAATTTATTAAAGCTGTTAATGCCAGCAACGGATGCAGTAATATGACCACTGTTAGGTTTCCCAAATATTATTTACCGCGAAAATTTGATTCAAATTTTGCTTTGGGCCTAATGTATAAAGATTGCTCAATCGCGTTAGACCTGGCTAGACAATTAGGAACACCAATGCTGTTTACAAGTCTAACTCAACATCTTTATGCTATGGCAATGTGCAAAGGAATGGGAGGTGAAGACAATACGAAGATTATGCTACTAATGGAAGAGTTAATGAATAATACCAGATCATCCTTTCAATTTACCACAAAGTAATATTATAATAATTAATGATTGTACCCTATTGACAATTCCTAACCATCTTAGATATACTTCTAATAAGAATTCATAATATTTGCTCTGGGTGGCCTACTAACATTGAGCGAAAACTTGATGTTTCTAAAATAGGTTAATAGCCCAGTATGTCAAAGCTTTTTTGACATACTGGGCTATTTTATTTATTCAAGTTTATTGAGTGACAAATTCAGAAAAATCTATTAAAAAGTGAGGGCCAAAGATATGGAAGCCACAAAGATACTAACTCCGCAAGAAGAACGGATTACAAAAGGGTTACACAAAGAAGAATTAACCTCAGTCGACGGTAAAAACAAAAGATCAAGAGTCAATAAGCTCCTGGAGAAATTTACCTTTAGAAAACCGCGGATTGATATACAAAGGGCTGTGCTGTTTACGGAATCCTTTAAAGAAACTGAGAGCTTACCGATGGTGTTAAGATGGGCAAAAGCCATAGAGCATACCATGAAGAGTCTTTCGTTAGTCATTGACGATAATGAACTTATTGTAGGTACCTGTGGAGGTACTGGAAGACACAGTATTCTCTATCCTGAGTTGAGAGGAACCTGGTTTGAACATGGTTTAGAAGCGCTTAAAAAACAAGGTTCCTATTTGGTATTAGATGAGGATATTCAAACAGTCAAAGAAAAGGTAGTTCCATATTGGCGCGGCAAGACGGCCCATGAAACCTATATAAGTTTTCTTCCTGAAGAAACAAGATATCTAATCTACGGTGAAGATAATTATGGCGCCTCGGGCTTAATGCAGGATAACTCAAATATCAACGCATCACTAAACTGGGCTGTCGATTATAAAAAGGTCATAGAGAAAGGATACTTAGGCATTAGACAAGAAGCTGAAGAGAAGTTAAACTCTCTAGATGTTATTGATCCTAGTAATCATATTGCAAAAGCTCCTTTTTTAAAGGCTGTGATAACTGTTTGTGATGCTATGATAGCGTTTGCTAAAAGGTATGCCGACCTAGCGAGAGAAATGGCCGAAAAGGAACAAAATGAAACAAGGAAGAAAGAATTAGAGGAAATTGCTCAAGTTTGCGATTGGGTTCCTGCTCATCCTGCTCGCACATTCCATGAAGCAGTTCAATCCCAGTGGTTTACTCAGATAGGCTGTAGAATTGAGCAACCCACGACGGGAATAATTTCAAACGGAAGAATTGATCAATATTTTTATCCTGCTTTCCAAAAGGATATGAATGAGGGGCGGATCGATGAGGATAGTGCCCTTGAGCTGTTAGAGTGTCTTTGGTTGAAGATCGCTGATTTTGTACCAGTGAATTCTACAAATGCAATGTCTTTTTGGGAGGGATATGCTCACTTTGAGCAAACTCTGCTTGGTGGTCAAACTAGAGAAGGAAAAGACGCCACTAATGATTTATCCTATTTAATTTTGAAATCTAAGCAAGAGTTCCCTCTTCATTATCCCGATTTGGCAGTAAGAATCCATTCCCAAACTCCTGAGCCCTTTTTACGTGAGGTATGCCAATTAATTAGAGAAGGTACGGGTTTCCCTAAGCTTCTCAATGATGAAGAGATTATCCCTCATCTATTAGCAGAAGGCGCCTCCTTAGAGGATGCCCGGGATTATACAGGATGCGCTTGTACAGAAATTCGAATGATTAATACGAGTACCTATATGGCTGTTGGTGGAAATATTAACTTACCGGCTGCCCTAGAAATGGCAATGAATGATGGGGTTGTTAAACTTAAGGACAAGGAAGAGCGCTTGGGAGTTTCATCAGGAGACTCAAAAGAGTTTGAAACATTTGACCAGTTAATGAAAGCGTTTGAACAGCAAGTTGAATACCTAATGAAGCATTTTTATATTCGTCAAACAGCACTTGAAATGACCAACGCCATGAGACTCGCCGCTCCCTTGGCCTCGGGCCTCCATGATGTTTGCATGGATGAACTCACGGACATTCACCAACCATTAAAAGGAGGTGTCTCGGCTGATACGGGTAATATTAACTTAAATGGTTTTGGAACGGTGGTAGAATCCCTTGCAGTTATTAAGAAACTTGTCTACGATGATAAACTAGTCAATATTGCGGAGTTATTAGAGGCCTTGCAATCAAATTTCGAAGGGAAAGAACCCCTTAGGCAATTACTCCTTAACGCACCTAGATATGGGAATAACGATGAGCAAGCGGATGCAGTCGCACGCCGAGCTGATGAAATGTTCTTAACTCTTGCTCGGAAGTTCAAAACTCCAAACGGTCATCAATATATCAAGTTTGTACCTGTCACATCTCATGTAGGAATGGGTGCAGCGCTTGGAGCAACTCCAAATGGACGTAAAGCCGGAGAGCCTCTATCGGAAGGAATCTCACCAAGCCCAGGTGCCGACATGAAAGGGCCACTGGTTACATTACTATCCATTGATCGTGCCAAAAGTAGGAAATACTCCAATAGTCTTGCTCGATTGTTAAATATCAAACTCAGTCCACAAGTTGTTGCTGAAGAAAAAGGGTTAAAGGATCTTATGTCATTAGTAAGGACGTTCTGTGACCTGAAATTATGGCATCTCCAATTTAACATCTTAAATAGTGATATCTTACGAGCAGCTCAAAAGAACCCCGAAAAGTATCGCAATTTGATTGTTCGGGTGGCAGGATATAGTGCTTACTTCGGAGATTTAAGTCCAAAGCTACAAAGCGAAATTATTAACAGAACTGAACACAGTTTTATGTAGTAACCCCCAGGCCTAGTGACTATTTTTACCCCTCGTTATCTTGAGTCTTTGAGTAGGATAACGAGGGGAGCATAAGAACTTACGGTTAAATATGATTAAACGGGGTAAAAGTATGGTGAATAATCAAGGAAAAAGAGTAGGTAACGTTTTTAATATTCAAAAGTTTTCGGTCCATGATGGACCAGGAATCCGAGATTTAATCTTCTTAAAGGGTTGTCCTTTAAAGTGTAAATGGTGTTCCAATCCAGAATCACAGAACTTAGGCTCGGAAATTGCCTATATACAGAAGCGCTGTCTTGGAATAGAACAATGTGGCTATTGTGTTAGAGTCTGTCCGACTGATGCGATTCAAGCGGACTCTGAAACAGCGTTTGCTAAAATTGATAGACTAAAATGCAATAATTGTGGTAAATGCGTTGATGTTTGTCCACCTAAAGCGATCACATTCTTTGGTAAGCCAATGACCGTGGATGAAGTCATAAAAACAGTTCAACAAGACCATGTCTCATGGCGAAGTGGTGGTGGAATAACGATAAGTGGTGGTGAATTACTGCTACAAGCCGATTTCGTTCACGATCTATTAAAGGAATGTAAGAGATACGGAATTGATACAGCTATAGAGACGTGTGGCTATGCTAATTGGACCGATGTTGAAAAAGCATGCGAATATGCTAACCTAATTTATTATGATATAAAGTCTCTGGATACGGAAAAACACAAAGCCTTCACGGGTGTCCATAATGACCTTATTCTTAAAAATCTATTAAAAATCTCTGAACGATTCCCAGCAACTCCTCTAATTGTACGAACTCCATTGATCCCCGGATTTAACGATTCTGACGAAGATATCAAGGCAATTATTGAGTTTATCGGACGGATTAACAATTTAACAAACTACGAAATCATACCGTATCATGCTTTTGGTGAGGCAAAGTATCTGCAGCTAGGTAGAGACTATACATTATCGCATCTTGAGGTACCGGATAAGGAGCATGTAGAGCATTTAAACAAACTGGCAAGGACTTTATTAAATGTTTCTGGTGAGTAATATTGGTAAGGTTTAACAAGAAAATGAATCTTCGGGTTAAATTCTTAAAATTCAGAAGAATTTACAATTGAAAACTTCCTTTGTGTATGGTAGATTAGTAAAAAGGATTGCCATTTTGAACTTGGAGGTATTAATGTACAATTTAAACGGTGAAGATTTTGTTTTAGTAACTGGATTTGCGCAGACACCTAAGGGGACCCCCTTAAATGAAACTTTAAAGTATATCAGTGCTATATTAGTTATTGATAGAAAGACTAATTGTATTGTGGAATCGGATTTTGGAGTAATCTCTAAGTTAACAAATCAATTCTTACAAACTACAATTAATGGCTACTGTGTAGACGAACCTTTTGAAGATTTTGTAACTAAGACTAAACAATGCATTTCAGTCCCATCGTTAGGAGCGATTCAGCAAGCGGTTAAATCTGCCATTGATCGATATAAGGATTCTTTTGACTACCGAAAGTAAGTAACGATTAAACACGTAACCTATAAAGTATAGCCAGCTGGTTATCTGTGGGTACATGTCGATAAAACTTGTATCTTTTAGCCGATAATACCCAGCGCAAAAATCTATCACCAAAATGTGATAGCAATTTGCTTGGGTATTTTTTCATATTTTCCCTTGGATAGAGGAGCTATGAATTAATTTGAGGAGGTCAGACAATGAGTAAAAATGTGGAGAAGATTCATGTCGATGCTATTCTATGTAAAGGATGTAATCTTTGCATAGACTTTTGCCCAAAAGGGGCGTTAAAGCCCAGTGAAACGATGAACAAAAAAGGGGTATTCCCGGCAGTAGTTGATGAAGAAAAATGTAATCTTTGTGGAACCTGTACCATGTATTGTCCAGACTTTGCAATCTTTAAAGGGCAAGATTCCAGCCCTTTAGAATCTAAGGGGGTTTAAGGATGAAGGGGAACGTGGAATTCATCCAGGGAAATATTGCCTCTGCCAAAGGTGCAATAGCAGCTGGTTGCAAGTTTTTCGCCGGTTATCCAATTACGCCTTCTACCGAAATTGCGGAACATATGTCTAAAGAGTTACCTAAAGCTGGAGGGTACTATGTTCAAATGGAAGATGAAATAGGCTCCATGGCTTCTCTGATAGGTGCTTCTTATACGGGTTTAAAGGTGATGACTGCAACCTCAGGACCTGGGTTCACCTTAATGATGGAAAACCTTGGGAATGCAGTGATCGAGGAAGCACCTTGTGTCATCGTCAACGTGATGCGGGGAGGTCCAGCAATTGGACAAGCGACGAAATCAGCTCAAAGTGATGTAATGCAAGCCCGTTGGGGTAGTCATGGCGATTATGAAATTATTGCCTTAGCACCCTATTCAGGCCAGGAAATGTTCGACTTAACCGTTAGGGCCTTCAATTTAGCGGAGAAATACAGAGTTCCGGTAATTGTCTTAGCAGATGAAATTCTGGGTCATTCTAGGGAAAAGGTGATCATTCGAGATCAATCTGAGCTGGAAATAATCAACCGTAAGAAGCCACACACCCCACCTGGAGAGTATAAAACGTTTCAACCGGATGAGGATATGATTCCACCGATGGCAAGTTTGGGTGAGGGTTATAGAATTCTTGTAGAACCTCAATCTCATGATGAAACAGGTCGAAGAGCAGCTCATATTCCAGAAGCCCATGATAAGTTGATTAGACGTTTGTGTGCGAAAATAAATGATAATGTTGATGAAATTGCTGAAATCGATGCAAGATTTATGGAAGATGCAGAGTCGGCTATCATTTCTTTTGGCTCTGCCGCACGCTCTTCATTAGGAGCTGTAAAACAAGCAAGAGCCCAAGGAATAAAGCTCGGATATATAAGACTTAAAACAATTTGGCCATTCCATGAAGCCCGTATCCGTGAGTTAGTAAAAAATCAAAAGGCCTTGTTTGTGGTAGAAAACAATTTAGGAAAAATATATCGAGAAGTCCAGCGGGCTTGCAGAGACCTAGTCAGTGACATAGTGTCGATACCGAAAATAGGTGGAGAGATGCATACCCTTGAAGAAATATTAGAGCCTGTAAAGAAGGTGATGGCATGAGACACCCCTTATTAAAACATATCAGAGAAAGTGAATTACCCTTTATTTTTTGCCCGGGTTGTGGAAGTGGTATAATCTTGCGTACTGCCTTGGAAGCAATGGTAGAGGGCGAACGTAAACTAGAAGACTATGTACTCTTATCGGGAAGTGGTTGTAACGGCTGGATAGCCCCGCCTATAAATATGGATGTCTTGCATACCAATCATGGACGGCCGATTGCCTATGCAACAGGTGTCAAAATCGGTAGACCACAGTCCAAGGTGGTCGTGTTTACAGGGGATGGAGATTCAGCTGCTATCGGTGGTAATCATTTAATCCAGGCAGCACGGCGTAATATTGATATGTTGGTCATTTGTATCAATAACAATAACTATGGTATGACCGGTGGCCAGTTATCCCCAACCACACCTTTTAAGGCGAATACCGTAACGAGCCCTTATGGAAATCCAGAACCGCCCTTTGACCTCTGTAAACTTGTCGAAGCGTGTGGAGCAGGTTATGTAGCAAGATGGACAACGGCTCAACCAGTACAATTGAAAAAGGCTATTGCCAAAGGCTTATCCTTTAAGGGCTTTGCCTTTATTGAGGTAATTAGCCAATGTCCAACTCAATTTGGTCGACGTATGGGCTACAAGAGTGCTGGGGAAATGGTAAAACAGTTTAAAAGTGAAGCCAAGACCTATAACGGTCCCGAAGGTTTACAGGCCTATAAAGACGGAAAAATCCCTGTTGGTGAATTTGTCAACAGAGAGCTGCCGGAGTTTTCTGACATAATTCACACTATTACTCGGAATGCTATGCAAACGGGGGGTGAGAACTAGTGGCTCGCATAGAATGTAGAATCACGGGTTTTGGTGGACAAGGGGTTATCTTAGCAGGGGTTGTGCTAGGTTTAGCGGCAATCTTAGATGGCAAAAATGCTGCTCAAACCCAGTCCTATGGTCCTGAAGCGCGGGGAGGTGCTGCTCGTTCGGATGTGGTTTTTCTAGATGGAGAAATCGACACTATACAAGTTACTAAACCTAATATTATTATTGCTATGTCTCAGGAGGCCCATGATAAGTATCTAAAAGGCAAAGCCTTTGATTACGCGTTTATTGATTCAAGTATCGTCCAAGAGTATGATAGGGCTCCTAACGTTTATGCACTGCCGATTACCCAACAAGCTGTAGATGAATTAGGCTCAAAGGTTGTGGCTAATATGGTGATGCTAGGATTTGTTAATAAGATCGCTAAGATTTCCTCTGACGATTTATTAAGGACGGCCGTTGAAAACTCAGTACCTCCTAAAACTAAAGAGTTAAATCTTCGGGCAGTTAATTTGGGGTTGGCTCTTGCTGAAAGGAGGGAAGCTGAAAATGGCTAAATATGAGATACGTTTCGGAGGCTTTGGAGGACAAGGCGTGGTCCTGGCTGGAGTAGTTTTGGCAAAGTCAGCAAGCTTAGAAGAGGGTAAAAATGCTGTTCAAACTCAGCTTTATGGTCCCGACAGCCGCGGAGGCGGTGCAAGGTCTGAAGTGGTTATTTCTGAGCAAAAAGTTGATTATCCTAAAGTTGGATTAGCGGACTTGCTAGTCTTGTTATCTCAGGAGGCAGCCGAAAAATACAGTTCTGAGCTAAAGGAAGAAGCGATTATTATCTATGATCCTGATTTAGTTAAGCTGGATAATGGGAAAAGCTCAAAACAATATGCTGTGCCTGCCACCAAGATCGCTCAAAACTTAGGGGTAAAGATTGCCGCGAATATGGTAATGCTTGGTGCGGTAGTAGCAGCTTCCAACATTGTCTCCTTGGAATCACTGCTGAAAGTCATTGCGAGTAGTGTTCCTACCCAAGCCAAGGAATCAAACTTAAGTGCTGCAAAAGAAGGATTTAGTTGTGTAGAAGTGCTTAAAGGAGGGAGGGGAGACCGTGAAAATTAAAGGACGCCAATTTTTGCAGGGCAACGAAGCGGTTGTCGAAGCTGCCTTAGACGCCGGATGCCGCTATTTTGCGGGTTATCCAATCACACCTGCTTCTGAGATTGCTGAATATATGGCAAAAAGGATGCCCCAGCAAAAGGGGATCTTCATGCAGATGGAAGATGAATTAGCCTCGATGAGTGCCATTATGGGTGCTTCATGGGCTGGAGCAAAAGGAATGACGGCTTCTTCAGGTCCTGGTTTTTCCTTGATGCAAGAAAGCATTGGTATGGCTGTGATGACGGAAACACCCTGTGTTGTCGTGGATGTACAGCGTAGTGGTCCTAGCTCTGGTCAGGCAACCCGTGTCGCCCAAGGCGATATAATGCAAGCAAAATGGGGAAGTCACGGTGACTATGAAATTATTGTCCTTTATCCTAATTCCGTCCAAGAACTCTACGATAAGACAATTGAGGCTTTCAATTTGTCGGAGAAATACCGAACTCCAGTGATTTTACTGAGTGATGAAATAATTGCTCATATGCGCGAAAATATAGATATTCCGGAGACTGTAGAAATTATTAATCGCAAAACACCGCGGCCAGAGGATAAAGAGAACTTCCTACCCTGGAAACCTGATGCAGATGGGATACCACCAATGGCCAAGTTTGGCGACGGCTATAAAATCATGGTTGAAAACAATACCCATGATTATAGTGGCAAAACAAACCAAACGGATGCCAAACTTCATACTGAACTAATCTATCGTTTGAGTAATAAAATCTTAGACAATAAGCAGGATATCATCAAAACGGAAGACCTGTTTCTAGAGGATGCTGACTTAGTTGTAATATCATGCGGTTGTGTCTCTCGTTCCGCTTTGGAAGCAGTAAGGATAGCCCGGGGAAAAGGACTTGAAGTAGGATACTTAAGACTAATTACCATTTGGCCTTTTGCTGATGAGCAGATTGCTAAAGCCGCGCTGACGACTAAAAAGATGTTAGTCGCTGAAATGAACACGGGTAAACTGCTTCGTGAGGTTAAACGAGTAGTCGATCCTTACGAAGTTGAAGTCTCACATTTGCCGAAAATTGGCGGCGATTATCATACCCCAGGTGATATTTTGGCTTCCATCGAAAAGGCGGTGAAATAAATGAGTGTAGTTACTCAACAGCATCCAGCGTTTAAGTATTTACGTAAAAGTGCCTTTCCTCATATATGGTGCCCTGGTTGTGGGAATGGGTTAATTTTAGCGGCCATCGTCCGGGCTATTGATGAGTTAGGGATTGATATTGATAAAACTAGTTTTATTACTGGCATAGGATGCTGGGGATTAACAGGAAATTATATAAATAGTGACTGGTTACATGGGCTACATGGTAGAGCTCTGCCACTCGCAACAGGGCTGAAGGTCATGAATCCAGAACTCAAGGTATTTGCCCTAACTGGCGATGGTGACTTGGCGGCGATTGGTGGCAACCATTTTGTTCATGCGGCACGTAGAAACGTCGACTTGATCACCATAGTGTCCAATAATATGATCTATGGTCGTACAGGAGGGCAAGTCGCCCCAACAACACCTGTAGGCATGTTTGCTTCAACCTCACCTTACGGTAATGTTGAGCAGCCCTTTGATCTTTCAAACTTGGCAGAAGCCGCGGGTGCCACCCATGTAGAACGATGGACAGTGATGCATTCTAAACAATTAACAGAAGCTATCAAGCGTGCGATTCAGCATAGAGGGTTTTCTCTGATTGAGGTGCTTTCTCCTTGTCCCGTACAATTTGGCAGCAAGAATAAGATTGGGAAACCGAGCGATTTATACCGCTGGTACAAAGACTTAACAGTGACTAAAAAGCAGGCTCAGAACATGTCCCCGCAAGAACTTAAGGATAAATTCGTGGTAGGGGAATTAGTTAAGAAAGAAAATGTTCCTGATCTGAGCGAACAATTAAAGAAGGTTCAAGACTTCTTTGCGGAGTAAACTTCCTTTTGACAGTAATTGGAATTGACTAATTTAAAAGATTAAAAGAATTCAGATGGGGGAATAAAGAATGCTTTTATATGAAGTTGAGGGAAAAGCGGTGTTTAAGTCCTTTGGTATCCTTGTTCCCCGGGGCGAAAAAGCAACAACTCCGGAAGAAGCAAGGCTAGTAGCCCAAAGCCTCGGCAGCGAGGTTGTTTTAAAGGGTCAGATTTCGTCAGGTGGGCGGGGTAAGGCTGGTGTGGTTAAGTTTGCCCAGACTCCTAACGAAGCGGAGAGCATTGCCAAAGACTTATTCTCAAAAGTTATTAATGGAGAGCAAGTTAAACTTCTTTTAGTAGAAGAAAAGATTAATATAGCAAATGAGTTATATCTTGGTATAACTCTCGATCCTGCCCTGCAAAAGCCAGTCATCATCGGCTGTACTGAAGGCGGGATGGATATTGAAGAGGTTGTAGAGAAATATCCGGATAAAATTGTCAAGTACCCATTGGATGTATTAAAGGCTTTCAAAGTGCACTATGCCTATGAATTTATGAAAGAATTAGGATTTAGTGGTAAACAATTGACTAAAGCCGGAGATATTTTAGTTAAGCTCGTAAGAGCCTATTTTGAGTATGATGCCATAACTGTTGAAATTAACCCTCTGGTGATAACCAAAGAAGGAGAGATTGTTGCAGCAGATTCTAAATTGGTTGTGGATGATTCAGCTCATTACAGACATCAAGAACTACCCTGGGAGAGGCTCGATGAAAGTCTTAAACCTTTAGAAAGGGAAGCGAAAGAGGCAGGCTTTCCCTTTGTATTACTAGAGAACGAGGGAAATATTGGTATTATTGGTGGGGGCGCCGGGGTCGGCTTAGCAACGATGGATACCATTTATCATCATGGGGGAATACCTGTTAACTTTTTAGATACTGGTGGTGGGGTTACTCGAGAGAGGATGGCCAAAGCGGTAGAGGTAGTACTAAAGAGTCCGGGTGTAAGAGGAGCTATTCTCAATCTTTTTGGTGGAATCAATAATTGTGCCATTATGGCTCAAGGCGTGATTGATGAGTTAGAAAAACAGACGGTAGATATACCAATTGTCGTTAAAATGAGAGGGCATCATCAGGAAGAAGGTTGGGAATTGCTTGAAAAATCCAAGGTCCCTCTCGTCAAATATGGCTCTACAGATGAAGCCGCCGCACTACTTATGAAACTTGTTCGAGAGAGGAGTGAAGAAAATGTCTGTGCTAGTTGATGAAAATACTAAAGTTATTATTCAAGGAATCACCGGCAAGCACGGTTCTCATCACACTAAGCTCATGCAGGAATATAATGCGAAGGTTTTAGCAGGAGTTTCCCCTGGTAAGGGTGGCTCGGAAGTTTATGGCGTACCCGTATTTGATACTGTTAAGGAAGCTATTAAGCAACAACCGGATATTAATGCTTCGTTCATCATAGTCCCCCCTGCTGGGGTATTGGCTGCCGCTGAGGAAGCGATTGAGAACGGGATACCCTTAGTTGTGATTATTACCGAGCACGTTCCCGTACACGATACCCTAAAAATTAAATGGCTGGCAGAACAGAATGGAGCTAAGGTTGTTGGGCCGAATACTATTGGGGTAATTAGTCCTGGAAAATCTAAGGTGGGGATTATGCCTGGCTATATTTATAGTCCTGGTAACATTGGGGTTATCTCAAGGAGCGGAACCATGACGCATGAGATCTCTTCAAATTTGAGTTATCACGGAATTGGTCAGTCTACCTGCATTGGAATTGGCGGTGACCAAATTAATGGTTTTACCGCAGTTGATGCTCTAGAATTATTCAAAGATGATGAAGAAACTAAAGGAATCGTTCTAATTGGAGAGATTGGTGGAAGCAACGAAGAGTTAGTGGCAGAATACATTGAAAAAACCGGTTATCCAAAACAGGTATACGCCTTCATTGGCGGTCAGTTGGCGCCTCAAGGCAAGAGGATGGGTCATGCAGGGGCCATTGTGCAAAAAGGCAAGGGTACAGCTCAATCAAAGATGGAAGCTCTCAGCAAAGCAGGAGTAAAGGTTGCTAAGACGATTGATGAGTTAGTAAACACGATCAAATTTGATGTAAATGGTTAAACGAATGAGTTTAATAATTAAGAGCAAAACTGAATCTAACGACTTATCGTAAATATTTGACAAATTAATACTTGTTTTTTTTAGAGTATAGTGTTAAATTTTAAGCAAGACATGGTAAAGGCAATACTCTGAATCTTATAACTGCTGGTTACCTGTGGATAAGGCCTTTAAAAACTTTATCTATTAGCCGGTAATACCCAGCACAAAAGTCTATCGAATAGGTAGGTTTTTGTGCTGGTTTTTTTCCTCTAACAATTATTGTAAGGTAATTAGACAGAGTTAAGTATGCCCAAACCTTCTAAGAGGCCAGACTTGAAGTTAGGCTTTCTTTAGAAAAGATTTATCGAATTTTGCCTAAAACTAATTAGATTGACTGGAAGGGGGAGATTACACCTATTATAGGTACAAATTATTATTGTAGATCCTAACTACTAGTTGCAGAGGTGAATGTCACAAGCAAAATCCGTAAAAAATGACTTCGTAAAGAATAAGTGAAGATGAAGGAGAGGGAAATGAACATGAAAAAATTCCGACTACCAATCTTGGGGCTCGCGCTGTTATTTATGCTATCTTCAGTAGTGGGTTGCGGTTCTAAAACAAACAGCACTAGTGATACCCCGACTAAGAAGGCTGAGTCTTTCCCCACAAAAGGGATATCCTTAGTTGTTCCATATGCAGCAGGTGGTGGAACTGATATGGTTGCTAGGATTCTAGCTACCCAAGTGGAGAAGGAGCTAGGTCAAAGTGTTACAGTTGTGAATAAACCAGGTGGAGGTTCTGCACCAGGTATGCTCGATGTGTCTCAGGCAAAACCTGATGGTTACAACCTTGTAATAGTTGCTCCTCCAGTAGTTGCAATGAGCCGCCTTGGGCAAGCAAAAATAAGTTATAAAGATCTTCAACCAGTAATTGGAGTTAACAACGACTATTTTGCAGTGACAGTTGCCAAGGACGCGCCTTGGAATACGATTCAAGAATTCATTGAGTATGCGAAGAAGAATCCGGGTAAGGTTCAAGTAGGAACGACTACTCCCGGTGGGGCATGGCATACTGCGGCTATAGCACTGGAAGATAAAACAGGTATTGATTTGAAGATTGTACCCTTTGAAAAAGGAGCACCACCGGCAATTGCAGAAATGTTAGGAGGCCATTTGGAAGCTATTACTGTCAGCGTTCCTGAAGTAGCAGCTAATGTAAAAGGTGGAAAATTGAAGATTCTTGCAGTAGCAGGTAACGAAAGAATAGAAGATTTTAAAGATGTACCGACCTTCAAAGAGGCAGGCATTGATGTTCCAGCGATTGGTGCCTATAGAGGAATCATGGCTCCTAAAGGGACTCCAGACGATGTCGTTAAAACGTTACACGATGCCTTTAAGAAAGCCGTTGACTCCAAAGAAGTAGTAGACTTTTTAAAGAAAAATATCTATGGTAAGATGTACCTTTCAACGGCGGATTGGACTAAGTTCTTAGAGAATGAGGATAAAATCTTCGTTGAGCTACTGGAGAAGAATAAGGATATGAAGTAGCCCATGGTTTTCCTTATTGATTTTGAATTTTCTATTTAAAGGGGCGGGAATAACCCGCCCTTGTCCCCAAACTTATATTGTGGGGTGAAAGCAATGTCCAAATTAACTAAATCTACCGTCAATATTTTGATCGCACTTGTGTTTTTGTGTTTAGCTATCTATATGTATACTGAGACATCACACTACCCAGCACCCCCTGAGGGCATGCTTGGTCCTGCTTTTTTCCCACGTTTTATTGCGCTTACAATGGGAATTTTGGCCCTAACCCTACTTGCTATTTCAGTAATAACAAAGGACAAGAGCAGGGCAAATTTGACGGAAGATATCGATGGTAAAAAATCGCTTATCTTCATCATAGGCATGGTTTTATATGTAGCACTATTGGAACCTCTAGGATTTATAATTTCAAGTTTTATATTTATGTCGTTTTTAGTTATGTTAATGCAAAATTTTGCAAAGCAAGCCTTACTGAAGTCAATAACACTTTCTTTAGTATGTGTATCTGCAGTGTACTACCTTTTTGGAGAGGTTTTTGAAGTAGCCTTACCTACAGGAATTCTTAGTACATGGTTTTAGAGTAAAGGGGTGAGGAAATGAATGAAAGTTTAATGGCTGCTTTCTCTATGGCATTCTCCTTCGAGTCTTTAGTTTATATATTTCTAGGGGTTTTTGGCGGAATAATTGTGGGGGCACTGCCTGGGTTAACTGGCACGATGGGAGTGGCCATCTTAATCCCGTTAACGTTCGGAATGCAGGCGCATGAGGCTCTTCTATTGTTGGCCGGCGTATATAATGGTGCGATGTATGGTGGATCGATTTCGGCTATCTTAGTTAATATTCCTGGTACACCTTCTTCACTTGCCACTAATATGGATGGTTATCCCATGGCTCAACAGGGTAAAGCTGGGAGAGCTTTAGGGTTGGCTACAGTAGGGTCCTTTATTGGTGGCACATTTAGTGTGATTGTCTTATCCTTAGCGGCACCTAAAATTGCTCAAGCTGCGCTGATGTTTAGTAACCCTGAGTACTTTGCTCTAGCCGTTTTTGGACTAAGTATTATTGCTGGTATTTCCGGAAATTCCATATTAAAGGGTTTGATTGCAGGGTTATTGGGGATGTTTTTAGCTACTATTGGTATGGATCCACTTGTAGGCTATGAAAGATATACCTTTGGATCGGATCGACTATTAGGTGGAATTGATCTACTTCCACTTATGATTGGTCTTTTCGGATTATCTGAAGTAATGGGACAAGTTGTTGATATTAAAGAATATAAAGTATTAAAGCAGAAGTTGACAGACTTTGTTCCAAAGTTATCCCTTCTCGCTAAACATTGGTTTACGATATTGCGTTCGTCGGTAATCGGCACCTTTATTGGGGCGGTACCGGCTGCTGGTGGTCCTATCGCAGCACTTTTAGCCTATAATGAGGCTAAGAGAACCTCGAAAAATCCAGACAACTTCGGAAAAGGTGAGGAAGAAGGGGTCATTGCGGCTGAAACGGCTAATAATGCCACATGCGGTGGCGCTCTTATTCCACTCTTAACATTATCCATCCCAGGTGATGGAGTAACCGCGGTCATGCTCGGAGCCTTTATGATTCACAATGTACAACCTGGTCCACTCCTGTTCAAGGAAAATGCCGATTTAGTTTATACGATATTTATGGGTATGGGAATTGCCAATGTATTTATGTTAATTCTAGGATTGGGTGCCTTAAGATTTTTCGCAAAGATTATTAATACACCAAAATATTATTTAATGCCAGTTATTGTGCTTTTGTGTGTCGTGGGATCGTATAGTGTGAGAAATAGTATGTTCGATGTGTATACAATGTTGTTTTTTGGTGTTCTAGGTTTCGTTATGGATAGGATAAAGATTCCTGTTGCCCCCATTATTTTAGGCTTGATTCTTGGCCCTATGGCTGAAGCAAACTTCAGAAGAGCACTAATCTCTAGTGATGGGGACTATTCAGTATTTTTTACCTCTCCCATTAGTGCTGTAACGCTAGCAATTACGGTCTTAGTTTTGGTGCTACCAATCATCAAAAAGGCATTAGCCCTCCGCTCAGTTACTAAGTAACTATGTATGGACGCGACAAATTGCTTTTTATCAGCCCCAAACGGGGCTCCATTTAACTTTTCTTTTAAAATAATATAAAACAAGCACCAAATTGGAGGTGAGTAGAGATGATACTTCGTGTCGATATGGCTAATCTTACCATTGACCATGAACCAGTTAAAGAAAAATACAGCTTGCTCGGTGGACGGGCATTGATTGCCCGGTTTTTGCTAGATGAAGTTAACCCGACCTGTGAACCCTTAGGCAGGCATAACAAACTAATCTTTGCTCCCGGCCTGTTAGGTGGAAGCAAGGTGTTTAGTTCTGGCCGAATCTCAATTGGGGGAAAAAGCCCACTCACCGGCGGTGTCAAAGAAAGTAATGGCGGTGGGGTCGTTGGCGTAAAATTAGGCCGTTTAGGGTATAAAGCGATTATTATTGAGGAACTTCCTCAGAACGACCAGAAGTATTTGTTATATGTCAATCAAGAGGGGATAAAACTATTACCTGCCAACGACTATTGGGGATTAGGAGTCTATGATACGGCTGCAAGGCTCCGAGAAAAGTTTGGTAAATCTATTGCCATCTCCTGTATTGGACCGGCGGGTGAGAAAAAGTTTTTATCCGCTGGAATCGCAAATACTGATACAGAGGGAGTCCCTAGTCGCTATAGTGGACGTGGTGGTTTGGGTGCAGTCATGGGTTCTAAAGGAATTAAAGCTCTGATTATTGATGATTCTGGGGTCAAATCAATAGAGCCAATCCACGCAGAGAAGTTTAAAGCAGCCTTAAAAGAGTATGCCCGCTTGTCTGGTGAATCTCCAGTAACTCAAGTTTATACTAAGTATGGGACGGCGGCTACTTTGCAAGTAGCAAATGCTCTGGGAGGTTTGCCGACTAGAAATTTTTCTGCAGGTGTCTATGAAAAGGCAGAAGTGATTAGCGGTGAACATTTATATGACGTTCTTGTAGAACGCAAAGGAAAACCTTCACACGCTTGTATGCCAGGCTGTATCATTCGTTGTTCAAATGTCTATGTCGATAAGCAGGGAAAGGAGATTGTATCTCCGTTAGAATATGAAACCATTGCTTTAATGGGCTCGAATTTAGAGATTGATGATTTTGATGTCATTGCTCAACTAAATTACCTATGTAATGATTACGGTATAGATACCATTGAAACTGGCGCAACTCTAGGGGTTGCTATGGACGGAGGTCTGCTAGCGTTTGGGGATGCAGAGGGTGCGCTTAACTTAGTTCACGAGATTGGGAAGGGATCATTAGTTGGTCGTGTGCTAGGCATGGGGGCTCAGATCGCTGGGAAGGTTCTTGGGGTAAGTAATGTTCCGGTAGTTAAAGGACAAGCTATGCCGGGCTATGAACCGAGAGGAATCAAAGGGACAGCCGTGACCTATGCCACATCCCCAATGGGAGCAGATCATACTGCTGGGATTACAATCAGAGCTAAAGTTGACCATCACTCTCCAGAAGGGCAAGCGGGATTATCTCGAAAAGCTCAGTATACTGTCCCTATTTGGGATGAATTAGGGCTGTGTTTATTTGCTTCTGCAACCCTAGGACCAAACTTAGAGTTATTATGTGAAATTATTAATTCACTAATGGATCTGGATCTAGATGAAGCAAAGTTATTCGAATTAGCGGCTAATACGGTTCAGTGGGAACGGGAATTTAATAAAAGAGCTGGCTTTACTAAGGCTGATGATCGTTTACCAGAGTATTTCCGTGAAGTTAACAATCCAGCGAATAATTGTGTCTTCGACGTCAGTGATGAGGAATTGGATAGTGTACACGAGTAAACAAGACAGTGACAAATTCTCTGAGAAATTGGACTTAAATATAGAAGCGGATTACGGATTGAATCATCCTGTATGCTGGAATAAGTAGAGAGGAAAGGTAGATAGATGACTACATTGACAAGCCCTTACCACTTTTTGATTCGTCGAGTTCATTCTTTGTTAGGGTTAGTGCCCATTGGAATATTTCTCCTGTTTCACATGTTTTTGAATCTATCAGCCCACTTTGGAGCGGCACTCTATGACAAGGTCATTGAAACTATGCAAAGTGTTCCCGGGATCTTCATTATTGAGCTAATCGTAATTTTCCTGCCAATTGCCTTCCATGCTATCTATGGTGCTTGGGTGGTCTATACAGGACAAGGTAATGTCTTGCGCTATCGTTATGCACGAAATTGGTTTTATCTAATTCAAAGGGTCTCAGGAATCTATACCGTTCTTTTCGTGATTGGCCATGTCTATGCTTTACGCTTTGGTGAAGCGAACTTTGCTGCTATGCAAAGTTTTGTTGCTAATTCAGGGGGACTTATTTTTTATGCCTTAGGAATTCTATGCGCGATGTTCCATTTCACGAACGGGTTGTGGGCGTTTGCCATTACTTGGGGAATAACAGTAGGGCCTAATGCTCAGAGAATATGGTCATATGTATGTGCAGCAATATTCGTTTTAATGTCTGTTATCGGGCTGATTGACTTAGCAGCCTTCCTATAATGTTCTGAAATCTTTATACCAGATATTCAAGAGAGGGGATAAGATGTGAGCAAGGTTATCGTAGTCGGCGGGGGACTAGCAGGATTAATGGCCACTATTAAAATCGCAGAAACTGGGACACCTGTCGATCTATTCTCTTTGGTTCCGGTGAAGAGATCTCACTCTGTCTGTGCTCAAGGTGGTATCAACGGAGCCGTTAATACCAAAGGAGAAGGAGATTCACCCTGGGAACATTTTGATGACTCAGTCTATGGCGGGGATTTTCTCGCGAATCAACCGCCAGTCAAAGCAATGTGTGAGGCGGCACCAGGAATTATACATTTGATGGATCGGATGGGGGTAATGTTTAATCGTACTCCTGAAGGACTTTTAGACTTCCGCCGTTTCGGGGGGACAAAGCATCATCGCACAGCCTTTGCTGGAGCTACTACCGGACAACAATTGATATATGCTCTTGATGAACAAGTTCGGCGCTTTGAAGTTGAAGGGTTAGTTCAGAAATATGAGGGCTGGGAATTGCTTTCTGCAGTGCTTGATCAGGGAATCTGCAAAGGGATAATCGCCCAGAACCTAAAAGATATGAGCATTCAAGCTTTCGCAGCAGATTCCGTAATAATCGCCACAGGCGGACCGGGTATGATTTTTGGTAAAAGCACGAATTCAACCATCAATACGGGTTCTGCTGTTTCTGCCCTTTATCAGCAGGGTGTGAAATACGCCAATGGCGAGTTTATTCAGATCCATCCTACCGCTATTCCTGGTGAAGACAAACTAAGGCTAATGTCAGAGTCAGCTCGTGGGGAGGGTGGACGAGTCTGGACCTATAAGGAGGGGAAACCCTGGTATTTCCTGGAGGATATGTTTCCTGCTTATGGTAATCTTGTTCCTCGTGACATTGCAACTAGAGCTATTTATCAGGTTGTGTTCGATTTAGGGTTAGGTATCGATGGAGAAAACATGGTTTACCTAGACCTGTCTCATAAAGATCCAGAAGAACTACAGATTAAGTTAGGCGGAATTCTGGAGATTTACGAGAAGTTTATTGGGGATGATCCCAAGAAAGTCCCGATGCGGATTTTCCCGGCCGTACACTACTCTATGGGTGGACTATGGGTAGATAATGACCAAATGACCAATATCCCAGGTCTGTTTGCAGCTGGAGAGTGTGAATATCAATATCACGGAGCTAACCGTTTAGGTGCCAATTCTCTTCTCTCGGCTATCTATGGCGGAATGGTGGCAGGGCCAAAATCACTTGAATATATCAAGAATAATAAAGTTAAGCCCGCTTCTGTAGATGAACTTGTCTTCAAAGACCAGAAAAAGCACGAGGAAGAGAAATGGGCGAAGATTCTAAACCTGAAAGGAAAAGAAAATCCGTACCTCTTACATAAGGAACTCGGCGATATTATGACTCAAAACGTAACGGTTGTACGTTATAACGATAAATTAGAAGAGACTGATCAGAAATTACAAGAGATTATGCAGCGTTGGCATGATCTTAAGCTTATTGATGAGGTTCGCTGGAGTAATCAGACAGCCCTGTTTATCCGGCAACTATGGAATATGCTGGAACTGGCTAGGGTGATTACTATTGGGGCACTAAAACGTAACGAAAGCCGAGGAGGCCATTATAAGCCGGAATTTCCGGAACGTGATGATGAAAACTGGCTTAAAACCACCATTGCTACCTGGACGACCGGAGGACCAGAGTTCAGTTATGAGCCTGTAGATGTCTCACTAATTCCGCCGCGAGCCAGGCGTTATGATGTAGAGAAGTAAGGGGGGATAAATATGACTGAGCAAACAACAATTCGCTTAAAAATACGTCGCCAAGGTGGTCCAAACACCGCAGCATGCTGGGAAGAGTTTGAACTTCCCTACAAGCAGAAAATGAACATCATATCCTGTCTGATGGAGATACAGAAAAATCCTGTCAATGCTAAGGGCCAGATAACAAACCCAGTAGTATGGGAATGTAATTGCCTCGAGGAAGTATGTGGAGCTTGCACTATGAATATAAATGGTCAAGTACGGCAGGCTTGCTCTGCTTTAGTAGACCAGATAGAGCAACCAATTGTACTTGAACCGTTGAGCAAGTTTCCGCTCATCCGCGACTTGATGGTAGATAGGACGATTATGTTTGAAAACTTGAAGAGGGTTCACGCTTGGATTGACATCGATGGTACCTATGATTTAGGACCAGGTCCTCGGATGGCCGAGGTTAAAAGACAATGGGCGTATGAACTCTCCAAATGCATGACCTGTGGTTGCTGTATGGAATCCTGCCCACAAGTCAACTCACGCTCTAAATTTATCGGTCCTTCGGCAATCTCTCAAGTTCGCCTGTTTAATGCTCACCCAACCGGTGAAATGCATAAGCACGTTCGATTAGATGCACTTCTTGATGAGGGCGGCATTGCGGACTGTGGTAATGCTCAAAACTGTGTGAGAGCATGTCCGAAGGAGATTCCTCTGACCACTGGAATTGCAGAGTTGAATAAGGACGTTAATAAGTATGCCGTGAGTCGGTGGCTGAATAAATAGGAGTTTCTTAATATAAATGTTCGGGTTAGTCTTTTAGTGTTGGGTTCAAGCGTAATGCTCTTTAATAGGCTAAAAGCCCAGTATGGTTTTATAGGCATACTGGGCTTTTTTGAACTAATCAGACCCCCATGCCGCTGCGCGGCACCACTGATGGATGAAAATTTTGTCCATAATACTACTAAGGCTGGCGAAGGTAGGTCGAACTTTCTTGGTGCCGCGAGCCCGTTAGTCAGACGGACCACATCGACCTGGTGTATCGCAGATTGTTGCTCCTTCGGGAAGCACGCAGGGCAGAATAACCCGTATTGGTTGTTGCACCAGCCTTAAACAAAACCAGTCTAAGGAGAAGTTATGGTATGGAAGTCTTGCATGAACGTTGTTGCGGTCTGGATGTGCATAAAAAGAGTATCACAGCCTGCATCATCACTCCCAAAGGAAAGGAGATTCGAACATTTACAACAATGACCCGGAATCTAATCGAACTGTGTCAAAAGCAACCGCAGCACCCATGTCGCGATGGAGAGTACGGGTGATTACTGGAAACCTATCTATAACCTTTTAGAACTAGAGGACCTACAGCCGATGGTAGTCAATGCTCAGCACATAAAAGCAGTGCCTGGACGGAAAACAGATGTTAAAGATGCCGAGTGGATTACGCGTTTACTGCGTCATGGTCTGGTACAAGGGAGCTTTATCCCGAACCGAGAGCAAAGAGAATTAAGAGAGATCGTCCGCTATCGACGAAGCATCATTGAAGAAAGAACGCGGGAAGTGAATCGTCTCCAAAAGGTATTAGAGGGAGGTAACATAAAACCATCCTCTGTAGCTTCAAATGTTTTGGGCGTATCTGGGCGAAATATGCTGGAAGCTATGATCAATGGAGAAAACGACACTTCGGTTTTAGCGGATTTTGCTCAAAAGGCGCTAAAGGCTAAAAAAGAACAATTGAAACTTGCACTAGAGGGACGACTCGGAGCACATCAGTTGTACATGATGGAGAAGCAATTAGCTCATATCGATTAAATCAATGAACTAATTAGCAAGTTGGACGATGAAATCGAGAAACGTATGAGCCCTTTTACGGAAGACCTGAAGTTATTGGATTCCATACCCGGAGTTGGAAAACGAACCGCTGAACAAATTATAGCGGAAGTTGGTACAGATATGTCACGATTCCCTACACCAGGCCACCTATGTTCGTGGGCTGGGATGACTCCAGGTCATGATGAAAGTGCAGGAAAAAAAGTCCACCAAGACGCGTAAAGGAAACAAGAAGCTACGAAGTGCCCTGACTGAAGCAGCAAAAGTGGCGTCTCGTACGAAAAACACCTACTTATCGGCTCAATACCATCGTATCGCGGCTCGACGAGGAAAGAATAAAGCGGCGATAGCTGTAGGACATACTATACTATCCCTAGTACATATCTTGTTAACGCGAAAACAAGAATATGTGGATTTAGGATTCAACTATTTTGACGAACGCAAGAAAGACATCTTGATTAGAAATTCGATCAAAAGACTGGAGTCCTTTGGTTTAGTAGTGAGTGTCCAAGAACAAACGGCATAAAAGTAATCAAAAAAACTATAACTAAGTTAAAGAATAGCCCGGGTACTTTGTTTTATAGTCATTAAAGTACTAACACTTACTCTTTTTAAACGGTAACCTTAGGGCTTGGTTTCCTATTGTCAGAACGAAAATCATACTACTTTTTGAATTTTCAGGGCAGAAAGTATAACTTACGTTACATACTTTCTGTAGCATAAGTGCAACTAGGCGGCCGCCTCGCCAAGGCTTAGCACCAGCCAAGTTTTCTATATACTAATCAGACCCCCATGCCGCAATGGGGCACCACTGAAGAATGGAAAACTTATTTTCCAGGGCAGAAAGCATAACCTAAATGCAATATACTTTGAGTGCAACTAAGGACCGCCTTCGCCAAGGCTTGGCACTAGCAATGTTTCTTTATACTAGGCTCCCAAGCCGCTAACGGCACCATCAAAGAATGAAAACTAATAATAACAAGAACTGAATAGCGCGAAGTTCAAGCTTAGTTACAAAGGAGTTATAGTAATGATTATTGATTTTAGAATTAGGCCCCCTTTTGGTAGTTTTCTAGATGCTATTATGTATAGTGATATTCAACGAACTGCTAACTTTTCAGAAAAAATGGGGATGTATCAAGCTGAGTCTGTTAATAAGAAATCCATGGACCTTATGATTAAAGAGATGGATGAGGCAGGAATTGATATTGGTGTTATTCCTGGCAGGAAAGCAAATCCCAAAATGGGAATTGTAGCGAATGAGGATATTGCTATTCTACTTAAGGAGTATCCGGAGAGGTTTATTGGGTTTGCTGGGATTGATCCGACTAATCACAAGGACGCTTTACGCGAGATCGATGATTTAGTAACAGATGGACCGTTTAAAGGGGTTGTGCTCGAGCCAGGGGTGTTGACCGAGACTATGTATGCAGACGACCGAAGAATCTACCCGATATATAAGAAGTGCTCTGAGCAAAATATCCCCGTAATTTTAATGGTGGGAGGTAATTCAGGCCCCGATGTTAGTTATTCAATGCCTCTTGCAGTAGATCATGTTGCTACTAACTTTCCCAACTTGCCTTTGATAATATCACACGGAGGTTGGCCACACGTCACTGAAATGTTGCATGTGGCTTGCAGAAGGCCTAATATTTATATATCTCCCGATATGTATATGGTTAATCTTCCTGGGTTTCAGGATTATGTGATGGCGGCCAATTATATTCTTCAAGATCGATTCTTGTTCGCAACATCTTATCCCTTTGTTCCCCTTAAAGAGGGAGTAGAGTATTTCTGCAATTTACCGATTAAGCCTGAGGTGCTACCAAAGTTGTTATATAAAAATGCAGCAAAGATCTTAGGGCTAGACGTTGATGGGATTAAGAAATAATTTCCTTATTACAGTACATTTCTGAAAAGGGGAAACATTATGGAGAAAATAGGGGTTATTGGTTTAGGGATAATTGGTTCCCTGATAGTAAAGCGGCTATTGAAAAACGATATAGAAATAATCGCTCATGACATGGATCCAAATAAAATGGCCTTACTTAAACCTTTAGGACTAAAGCTAGCTGGATCTCCGGCAGATGTGGCTGCAAATAGCAGTTGGATTATCACTTGTGTTACAGATGCTCAAACAGTAGAGGATGTGTTAATCGGCAATAATGGGGTCATTGATACTATTAAACCTGGAAGTGTGGTAGTGGAAATGTCTCCATCTACCCCAATTACAACCAGAAGAGTTGCCGAGTTTTTAGAAAAGAGGGGTGCGGATATTATTGATGCGCCTGTTAGTTCAGAAGTTAGTGCGAATGGAGAGCATACTTTATCCTTTGTGATTGGCGGGAAGGAAGAGGTTCTTGAACGATGTCGCCCGATACTTAGTTTTCTAGGAACAAATATTATCCATGTCGGAGATTTAGGTTCTGGCCATATCGTTAAAGCCTTAACTCTCATGATGTTAGGGGCAAATTTAGTTTCTGCAGCAGAAATAGTGGGACTTGGAGTGAAGAGCGGTTTAGACAGAAAAAAAATCTTAGATGTCATTAATGTTAGCAGCGGCGAGAATATTGTCACGTCCAATCACTATCTCAAGCATATCTTACAGGATACGTATGACTCTCATATCTCAATGGAGCTTATGCTGCAAAATATTATGCTTAGTACTCAAATCGCACATCAAATGGATGTTTCAGCCTTAGTTGCCACACGCCTCGAGGAAATTTATGCTATGGCTTGTAATCATGGGGCGGTGTCGGAAGATAGTATGAAAATTGTTCCATATATACAAGGTTTAATGGGATTACAAGCCGAAGATTTTTAAACCATATAAAGGTCAGGGAATTATATTTGGAACATTATCGCTAAAAAGGAGTGATTAGCGCTGGAACGAATACGAATAGGTATCATTGGTCTAGGAGTCATGGGAAGTGCCATGTGTCGACGTTTATCGTTAGTAAATCAGTCGATATCGGTGTATGATGTTAATCAAACAGCGGTTGACAGAATGTTAGAGGTCGGTGTGGAAGTTAGAGAATCGCCCGCAGAAGTGGCTCAATACAGTGACTTTATTCTAGCTTCGCTGCCTAACGAATCTGTGATTGAGACTGTAGTATTCGGAGAAAATGGTTTGCTGTCTGGGATAAGGCCTGGAAGTATATTCGTGGATTTATCCAGCTCCACTCCATCAATGACCCGAAGAGTAGGGGAGGCATTATTAGCGAAACAGGTTGAAATGCTTGATGCTCCTGTGAGCCGTGGAGCAAGAGCTGCAAAAGAAGGAACCCTATCCATTATGGTAGGGGGCAAATTAGAGGTTCTGGAGCGTTGTCGTTTTATACTTGAACAACTTGGAACGGATATTATTTATGTCGGGGATTTGGGTACAGCCCATACTTTAAAATCCTTAAACAATTTACAAGCTGCCACTAATTTAATGATATCCTTAGAAGCCGTGAATATTGCCACTAAAGCTGGAATTGATCCTTATACATTTATCAAAGCGGTTAATGCTAGTAGCGCAGGCAGTAATGTGACAGCTACAAGGTTTCCTGATTTTTATTTACCGCGGAAATTTGAGTCAAACTTTGCTTTGGGCCTTATGTATAAAGATTGCTCAATCGCGTTAGACATAGCGAGACAATTGGGAACCCCAATGCTGTTTACAAGCCTAACTCAACATCTTTACGCAATAGCAATGTCTAAAGGAATGCAGGATGAAGATAATACTAAGATTATGCTTTTAATGGAAGAATTAATGAGAGTTAACTATAACCCACTTAGCGATGTGACGTCTTAAACGTGATAACTTTGTATTAATATTCAGGTGTAAAAGGTAGAAAGAAGAGGATGAACGTTAAAGAGAATAGCAAAAGTAGGTATCATGGTTGGAACATAGTCATGGCAGCTTCGATGATAACTCTGTTGACCGTAGGATTTCGGCTGGGGGTTGGTCCTTTTGTCAAACCAATTATGACGGACCTAGGGATGTCTCGAACGGACTTTTCACTGATAGTGGCCATAAGTGCGCTAATTTATGGAGTAGGGATGCCATTAGCCGGATTTCTGTTAAAACGCTATAGCACACGTTTTGTCTTGATAATAGGCGTGATCATGGTTTGCATCTCCCTAGTCTGGACAATTTTTGCCAAAGGAACGATTCCTTTTTTACTGTCGTTTGGAATTCTGCTGTCACTAGGGCTTGCCTTCTTGAGTCCAGTCACCATGACACCGATTATTAGCAGCTGGTTTGTTCGCCAGCGAGGTAGAGCGCTTTTCTATTTGTCCAGTGGCTCCATGGCCGGAATTGCGATTATGTCCCCTCTTGAAACGTTCTTAATCGAATTATGGGGATGGCAGAAAACGCTTTTGTTCTTTGCTGGGTTGTTTATCTGTGTCGTGATTCCCTGTGCCCTTTTTGTGATGCGGGATGAGGTACCTGAGGGCGCAGATGAGGAAAGCAGAGAAGTTGCAAAAGGCGTTAAAGCTAAGGCGTCGGTGAAAAAGCAGGAAATCACTTGGAGGGACGCTGTTAACACACGAGCCTATTGGCAGATTGTTATGGGACTCTTCGCTTGCGGATTCAGTATGAATCTCTTAGGTTCTCATGCTGTTCCAATGCTGATCGATCATGGTTTTGAACCAATGACAGCCTCGTTCGGAGTAGGAATCATAGGGATAGTAGCGATTTTCAGTACCTTACTCTTAGCCTCGATTGCTGATCGTTATTCGCGGAAGAACATTTTATTCATAATCTACTTTGTTCGTGGGTTGGGGTTTCTAGGCTTAGTCTTTGCAGCCGCGCCATGGCAACTCTATCTTGTTGCAGCAGCTGGTGGGATGGTATGGGCTGGATCCACTGCGATGTCTTCTGCTATTCTTAGCGATCTTTATGGTGTAAAGTTACTAGGCCTTTTATACGGATGGGCTTATTTTGGACATCAAATTGGCGGAGCAATTGGCACATTTTTAGGTGGCTGGGGATATGAAACATGGGGTACGCATTTCTTTGCCTTTGGATTGACCACCGTTATTTTGTTGACCGCCAGTGGAATATCTTATCAGTTACCGAGCATTACACACCCCATTAGCAAGCAAAAGCACTTTCAAGCATCATGAGATTGTTCAAAAACTGGAGTACAAATGGACGACAACCATTTGATACTCCAGTTTTTTGGTGCTAGGGAGACAGACACATCTGGTTTGCCTAAATACATATAATGGGATGTATAGAATAAGTTGGAACACGATGCCCTGGTTTTGATGCTAGGAAGTATAAAACCAACTGATATAAGCAGAATGAAACTTTCTGGAGTGTCAGTGCAACTTAGGCTAACGCCGGCGCCTAAAAGGCTTCTCCGCTAAACTAACACGTGCGAAGACAGTGTCTTCGGGCACTAGCCAATTTTCTATACAGCGCTTATGATATGGGAGGTGAATCTCCATGGAAATAGGTGTGCTGGCCCTTCTTGGGAAGACGGTTTCGCTCATGGAGATTAAAGTCTCTTACTATTTCTTCGCTAGAAAGCCGTTCGATTGATGAGGTGGCGTTAAACATGAAGCAGGTCTTTCTCAGGAACTCAGGAAGGAGGAAGGCTATGATCGAGGTTAAGGAACTGACCAAAGTATATCGTGAAGGGCGAGGAATATGGAACACTAGCTTTCAGGTCGATCCGGGAACAGCGTTTGGATTTCTCGGTCCGAACGGAGCAGGGAAGACCACGACTATCCGCCTATTAATGGGGTTTTTAAGGCCTGATTCTGGACTAGTCACGATTAACGGCTATGATTGCTGGAGAGAAAAGACGGAAGTGAAGAAGATGGTCTGTTACCTTCCTGGTGAACTTCATTTTATGGAAAACCTAACAGGCCTTGATTTTTTAGATCTTATCGCTGGAATGCATAGTGATTGTCTTCAAATAAAGAAGAACCGAGATCATTTCGTTCGTTCTCTAGACTTAGATTTAAAGATTCTCATCCGGAAGATGTCTAAAGGGATGAAGCAGAAGTTGGGGATTATATCAGCCTTGATGTTGGACGCCAGTGTGCTTATCCTCGATGAACCGACTTCAGGACTAGACCCATTAATGCAAAAAGTGTTTATTGATTTAATCCTCGAGGAAAAGAAAAAAGGGAAGACTTTGTTTATGTCTTCCCACCAATTTGCGGAGATTGAACGCACGTGTGAACAGGTTGGAATTATTCGGGAAGGGAACCTTCTAGCCGTTCAAAGTATTTCTCAGCTTAGAGAAGCAGAGTATCAAACGTTCGAAATTGAAGTCGAGAGTGAAGAGGACGCTGAGCTTCTCAAGCAGAGCCAGTTAGAGCTAACCCCTATTCAAGGGAGATGTTTCGTCATCCGTGTTGCGGGTGAACTGGATAGACTGTGGTTGGTTCTCGCCCAAGTTCGGGTCAAAGGCTTTAGACAACGTTCTCTGGAGTTAGAAGAGGCTTTTATGAATTTTTTCCGATAGTCCTCAAAATTCGGTCGAGAGGCTCAGTGGCAAACTAAGGTGGGGTGACTATGAATAGGGCATTGTTTCGAGCGATGTTTAAGCAGTATCGCAAGAAAGTAGCTGCCATCTCAACTGGAATTATCCTTTATGAAGGACTCTTAACCTGGGTTTACCCTGTGATTGCTAAAAATCCAGCAGTTACACGGGTTGCAGAGTCTATGCCATCAACGGTCAAGACTGTGTTTGGAATCTCTGAAAATGCCCGGATCGATACGTTCGAGGCCTTTATATCGGGCCAGTTTTTTGCAAGGATCTGGGTAATGCTCATGGCCTTATATGGAATTCAAACGGCGAATGCCGTTCTTGCGAAGATGGTGGATGATGGATCTTTGGCTTTTCTTCTCTCTACACCAGTATCGCGAAGTGAGATTCTTGCAACTCAAACTGCCGTTTTAATAAGTACAAACGCGATTCTAGTCACTGCTACGATCGCTGGCCTGTATTTTGGGACCTTTTGTTCAGGAATTGAAATAAATTATGCGCGTTATTTTCGAGTAGGGCTCTTAGGAGTGGCCTTTTTCTCACTGATAGAAAGCTATAGTCTCTTTTTTTCAGCTTGGTTTGTTGAGGAAGAAAGGGCTTTAACTTATGCTACTGGGTTGACGTTGGCCTTTTACGGATTGGATATTGTGGGTGGGCTCAGTAGTAAATTATCCTGGCTCAAAAACTTCTCTCTTTTCCAATGGTTTCAGCCGCAAGAAGTACTTGAGGGGACCATGAATCCTCAGCGGACCATTATAGGGCTTAGTGTCGCTTCAGCCGTTCTATGGTACGTGACAAAAAAAGTATTTGAGGGCCAGGATCTAGCTATTTAGTTCTTGATAAGTTTAATTTGGCAGCTTTTTGCGAAGTAAGGTATAGTACATGACCAGTGCTAACAGAGCAAAAATAGCTGAGCTGCCATACATGTATACGTAGCCCATTTTTTGGGCTAAGAAGCCGAGCAAAACAGCACCCAGCCCAATGCCCAAGTCCATTGCCACGGCAAAGGTTGCATTAGCTGCGCCTCTACGTTCAGGTGGAGATAAGGATATAACCAGGGCGTTTAAAATTGGTTGAACGGTTCCAAAACCAAGACCGTAAACAACACCCACGAGCAGAAACATGGGTAAAGAAGTAGCCATAACCAGCAAAAGCAGAGCGGTAGCTATCAATAATATTCCGGGAACCAGGAATTTTCGTGCTCCATAACGATCAGCCAGTTTTCCGATGATCGGACGGCCAAACAACAATACCAAGGCATAAACCGTAAAAAACATTCCTATGTTTTCAACTCCCCGGTAGTGCGCGTAAGAAGGTAAAAAGCTTACGATTCCTCCGTAGGTTAGGGTGATAAAGAACAAAACTAAAGCCGGAGGTAACGCGGTCTTTTCCAGGATTACACCTTTTGTAAGTGGGACTCCGGCCTTTTGACTATTGATACGCGGTGTTTCATAATTGATAAAGAACGAGCCTGCCAAGCCAAGGGCGGCTAAAATCGCTGAGCCAGTGAATAAGACAGAGTAACTGCTGTACTCGACAAGGTATAACCCCATTGCTGGCCCAAGTGACATGGCGATGGTGGCGGCTATTCCGTAATAACCCATTCCTTCGGCCCGCCTGACAGCCGGTATTACGTCTGAAGCCATCGTTCCTGTGGCAGTAGTTGATGCACCCCATCCGACCCCATGAACTACTCTTAGGGCTAGTAAGGTAATGATAGAGAAGGCAAGGTGGTAGGCCAGGACTGAAACAAGGAAAATGCTAACCCCGATGAGCAGTATTACTTTTCGTCCCTTCCGATCAAGCATGTTACCAAACCAAGGGCGCACTAAAACAGCGGAGAGCGTAAAAAGAGCAACAATTGTTCCGGCTACAGTCTCGTTACCTCCAAGGGTTTGGGCATATAAAGGAAGCGTCGGGAGCAGCATATACATTGATAAAAACATACAAAAGGAGACAACCAGAATTAAAAAGAAAGTTTTGTTCCATATTTGGGCTTGTGGTACGGCATTAGCTTTGGGCATTGACATTGGTAGCCCTCCTCAGATTAATAATATTTACTTTTCTACAGCATTGGCAGCCATTTTTTGTAATAACCCGAGTGCAGTTTCTGATTCACGTTTCAGATAAACTAGAGGTGATAATATCAAGCTGTAATTGCAACTAATATACTATTGAATCGTTGCTAGCGCAACTAATTTTATTTAAGCTTAGTTCAGTGAGACTATGACTTTATTCTAGTCAATTTATGAGTCCTGGTCTATAATGTATTAAGTTAGAAGAACGTGAAAGTGAGGTCACTAACTTGAGAATGACAGGAGCAGAGGCTATTATTGAGTCTCTGAACAATGAAAACGCAGACGTAGTGTTTGGCTATCCTGGTGGAGCAGTCTTAACACTTTATGATGCCTTGTTCAAAGCAGAATTTAACCATATTCTAACGAAGCATGAACAGGGGGCGGTCCATGCGGCCGACGGTTATGCCCGGGCGACCGGAAAGGTTGGGGTTGTTATTGCTACTTCCGGGCCAGGGGCCACCAATCTGGTGACCGGGATCGCCACAGCTTACATGGATTCTATTCCATTAGTGGCTATTACGGGTCAAGTTTCTGTTCCATTGATCGGGCGGGATTCCTTTCAGGAGGCAGATATTCGAGGCATCACGACCCCGATTACGAAACACAACTATTTGGTTAAGCAGGTTGAAGATTTACCAGGGGCTTTAAAAGAAGCTTTTTATATTGCCCGTACAGGCAGGCCTGGACCCGTAGTTGTGGATATCGCCAAAGATGTTTTTGCGGCTTCGTTAGACTATCATTACCCCACCGAAGTTAAATTGCGTGGTTATCGTCCAGTCTATGAAGGAAACTTAGAAACGATCGATAAGGTCTTTGACGAATTAAGAATAGCTAAAAAACCCCTTATCTTTGTAGGGGGTGGTGTCAATCTCTCTGATTCGTCTGAGGAATTAAAGAGTTTGATTGAACAGACTGGGTTTCCGGTGATCTCAACCTTAATGGGTTTAGGTTGCGTTCCTTTTGATCATCCTCAGTTTCTAGGAATGGTTGGCATGCATGGAACTTATGCAGCGAATATGGCGACAACGGAGTGTGATTTGCTCTTAGGAATTGGAGTGCGTTTTGATGATAGAGTCACAGGTCTCCTGGACGAGTTTGCTGCCAAGGCCAAAATTATTCACTTTGATATCGATCCTGCTGAAATCAACAAAAACGTTTTGGCCCATCTACGCGTTATCGGAGACGTGAAATGGTCGATACCTGCCCTATCTCAACGGGTTAAGCATGTTTCTAAGGAGTTGCAAGACCATGTTCAATCATGGATCGAGAAATGCCTCTTCTGGCAAGAGGAAAAGCCTTTAAGTTATGAACAGGATGCAGATCTTGTCATGCCTCAAGCGGTGGTTGAAAAAGTCAGTCTGTTGACTCAGGGTAATGCAGTGATTGTGACGGATGTTGGACAACACCAGATGTGGGTTGCGCAATACTACGGTTTTAAAAATCCACGCTCTTTGCTTACGTCAGGAGGGTTGGGGACGATGGGCTATGGTCTTCCTGCTGCCCTAGGAGCACAATGTGGTATGCCGGATAGACCGGTTATTCTTTTTATCGGTGATGGTGGAATGATGATGAATTGCCAGGAATTGGCTGTGGCTGCGGAATATAATTTTCCGGTTAAAGTCCTAGTCTTTAATAATCAGTGTTTAGGCATGGTCGCTCAGTGGCAGAGGATGTTTTACGGTGGACGCTATTCCCATACTAGTCTTAAAGGGTCGACGACTGATTTTGTAAAATTAGCCGAGGCAATGGGTGTTAAGGGTTTAAGGGTTCATAAACCAGAAGAATTGGGACTGATCTTGGAAGAAGCGATGGCCATTCCCGGTCCAGTAGTTGTTGATATTCGGATACCGGAAGTGTTAGACGTCCTACCAATGGTTCCATCCGGTGCTCGCTTGGATCAGATGATTATAGGGGGTAAAGAGGGATGAAGCATACACTCGCCGTTTTAGTCGAAAACAAACCGGGAGTTTTAACCCATATATCCGGACTGATTAGCCGTCGGGCCTTTAATATTGAAAGTATTGCCGCTGGATACACGGAGGAACCCGATACCACCAGAATCACAATTGTGGTTGAGGGAGATGAAATTGAGCAAGAACAGGTTGTTAATCAGTTGTCAAAATTAGTGGATGTCATCAAAATTAGTGACCTTACGGCGGTAGAGTCGATTCAACGGGAGTTAGCTTTGATTAAGGTCAAAGCCAGTGCTGCGACACGTTCAGATATCATCAATATTGTCGAGATTTTTCGAGCAAGCATTGTCGACGTTAACAGGGAAACGATGGTGATCGAGCTTTCTGGTGATGAAACAAAGATTGATGCCCTATGTCAAGTACTTGCAGAAGATCATGGAATTATTGAAATCGTACGCACGGGGAGGATCGCTCTTTCGCGAGGACCTGTTCCGGCAAAGGATCAAGGCATTTAATATAAAACAAAAGAGTGGGGCAATCCCCACTCTTTTGTACGTCGTTTCGTAGAACTCCAAAGTGTTTTAAACCTGTCAAAATTAATTGCGTACATCTTTTTTAGCTGAGAGAAACGAGTTAATGAGAGTTTCATACCGCTCGTAGGACGGTTTAGATTTCCCAAGCTTGATTATTTTTTGGTACATCATTGGTGCTTGTTCCTCAATGGCTTTTACTTTATCCTGCACAGTAGCAAAGGGTTCCGTAATTTCTTGATACTTAAGACATAATTGCTCATTTTTCCTTTGTATGATCCAATCTGTGGGTTTAGTTCGAGTAAGGGGTTGTGGTGTAAGAGGGGTACCAAACGAAAAATTAACGGTGTTTCCGACTCTCGTGAATCGATCTAAGAAATATCCCGCATTCCATAAACCCGTCACAAAGGCATCACGCATCATTGAATTTTCCAAGGTAATTGTTATATCCATCCTTAGTTCCGAAGGCTCGGAGAATTCACCAAGTTTGAATCCGGTTAACCACCAGTGTTTCCCTTCTCTTGAAAAGAGGATTTTGCCGTTCTTTCTAAGGGTAAACGACATTGGCAAGAGATGGTCATTACTAACGCAATGATAAAAGGTACCCTCAAATATTCCGAGGATTTTTAAGTTAAGAGCCTCGGTATACACACCTATTTCGCCACCGGTCACCATGTCATATTGACCTTTCCAGAAGGCTATCATCCATTTTTTGTCCCCGTATTCGAATAATATTGGTTCACAGTCCATAATCATCCCCAAAGGCGCGGCTGCTTCATCATATAGACGACAGTAGCCGACCTTTCTTTGCCAAGCATCCAGATTAGAATAGAAGATATCTTGGGTTGAATCATAAGAGTAGCCCACGATTTGGATGGTTTTATCTAATTCATCGTTACCCGTTCCCTGTAATAAGAAGTCAGACATAGGAATCTCCTCCTCAGTACATTTTATGAGATATAGGCATAGTATGGTGCATCAAGGTTGTGACTTTAAGCAAACCTCGATTCTTTAGGAGGGATGGAGGTACAAGGAGGGTACTTATGAACAGAGATGCCCATTTCTACCCATCATTTTAGATATTTTAAGTGATGTTTTTCACGAGCGAGACTTAATTAAACTGGGCATTGTTCTACATGCTTACGCTGATACGTTTGCGCACCAAGGGTTCAGTGGCATGGTGAGCAAAGTTAATGATATTAAGAGTTGTGAGGCTCTATCCAACAATTTAATTTATAAAAGCCCCATGTGGCTATTGAAAACCAAACAGAAAAACCAAGTAAAGGTAATATAATCCTACTTGCAGATTTGAAAATACCCAAATCAAGGAGCATTGTATGGTACAATACGGAAAAAAAGATTGCAACAATAGCAAATATATAATTTAGTGGCTTTTGTTTTGGCAAAAAATAAAAATATAATGAAAAATATTGACCATGTTATAAACTGGGAAAAAGATGAACGCCTATGAATCCAAAAGGTCCGTAATTTATCCAAGCAAATAGTCCAGTAACATATCCAAAACTATGAACCAGAACATCAATTATTCCACCAAAAATGATTCCATAAATAGACAAACGTTGGATTTCTTGTCTCGGTACATTTGCTATTAGGATGATTGCGAAAATTACTGTAAAGATAGGATAGATAAAGTATTTGGGCATTGATGCTGTCCCCTTCGTATTATCAGGTTTTAATTTAATTAGATTATCCACTATCCACGAGCAATATTCTCTCGATAGCTGGTATTTCAGTGGAGCTTAATTAATCGCTCCGTACGTTACGACAAACTAGGGCAGGATACCCTATGTTTAGGGGTTAATTTACTTTTTTATCAGAAGGGATATTTTGGGTTTTGCCGAATCATGTGTAATAGGAGTATTAGGAAAAAGGTGGTAGAAAATGTTGCTTGCCACTGATGAAATTCTCAGGTCGGTGCCCGAAGTTTCCCTTAGAGAACATTTTTTGAATGTCATGAATTCTTATGTTAAGTCTAAAAGCGAGCCGTTCAATGGACATGCGCTGGGAACTTTAATGAGAAAAACGATTCCAGAGGATCTACAACGCCTACCTTTCATCGATGAACGATACCAGGTTGAGGGTTCTGTAGGTATGCGCAACTGGACGAATATTCCTTGGATTGCGATCATGGATCGGAGAATAATGGAAATAACTAAGCGTGAGGAATATGTTCGCTATCTCTTCTCAGAGAACATGGAGTCGGTGTACTTGACCATTCAGCTTGGAATTACGGAGCCCTTGGATGAAAAAAAAAGGAACGGTGGTAACCAAGACGCTCAAAACAGGATCCAAGCCTTAAAAAGCATGCTTGCACGAGAGCCACGCTATGATCGACATAACATGCCGGACAATCTGATTCTAATCGAAGATTTAAGTCAAGCAATTAAGAGTTATAAACAGTATGTAGAAAGAGTACTAGCAAAGGAGTCCCCAGCTTCGGAGATGTCTGAAGAGACTGTTCAGAGTGACGAGGTCGAGAGAATTAAACCGATCATTGTATCTCCCAAGCAGCGGATCGAGGAAATTAAGAAGTATATTAGAGGTAGGGGCTTCTCATACCCGGCGGAAAGTATTGAGAACCTGTATTTAGCTCTAAAAACCAAGCCTTTTGTGATTCTAGCTGGTATTTCAGGGACAGGTAAGACTAAGTTGGTGAAGCTTTTTGCCGAGGCAAGTGGTGCTACGGAGGAGAATGGGCAATATTGTCTCATTCCAGTGCGGCCAGATTGGAGCGATCCTTCAGATCTGCTGGGTTATACGGATTTAGCGGGAAACTTTCGACCAGCTAAGTTTACGAGATTGTTAGCTCGAGCTTCACAACTGGAAAATAGGGACAAGCCTTATTTCGTCTGTTTGGATGAGCTTAATTTAGCGCGGGTGGAACACTATTTTAGTGATCTCCTTAGCGTTATGGAAACCAGACGCTGGAATGAGGAGGGGATCATGACGGACTCCGTACTATCCCTTGATGATAAAGATGTCGTATTCCAGGAAGAGTATCAGAAGCTGGCTCTGCCAGATAATGTTTACCTGATCGGGACGGTAAATATGGATGAGACTACGTACCCATTTAGTAAGCGGGTATTAGATAGGGCGCAAATGATTGAATTTAGTCAGATTGATCTGGGTCGTTTTCCGGAACGTCGGTTAGATGAGGAAGGGGATAAGCGGTTAGTCGGTTTGGCAAGTGGTCCGATCAACAATTCTTTTTTTCGAAGTGATTATCTTACGCTTCAGGATGCCAATCTCGAAAACGATGTCCTGATTCGGCGGAGTACAGGACGGCTGATCGAGGTTAATCAAATTCTGGAGGGGATCTATGCTCAGGTCGGGTTTCGGGTACGTGACGAAGTCAACTTTTACCTTCTCTATAACGACCGATACGCCCTGATGGCTGAAGAGCAAGCTTTTGACCTTCAGCTTTTGCAAAAGATTTTACCACGCTTGCAAGGAAGTAGTTCCTCCATGAAGAGGGTGCTTATCCAATTAATGTTCTTCGCCCTAGGTGAATCTAAAAATCCTGAGGAAATGATGGAAGATGCGTCAGCTCTTTATCTGCCTTGGCAAGGAAACGGAGTTTTTATCAAGGCAAAATTTCCCTTGAGTAGCCGTAAATTAGCGTATATGTTGCGGAGGTTTGAGGAAGATGGTTTCACCTCATTCTGGCTTTCTTAAAGAAAGGATCGGTTTACGAGTCGAGACAGAGCTGCAAGATATTCTTGCTTTAGGTTCCCTAAGAGGTCAATCGGAAGCCTGGATAAAGGTGTTAGAGCATTTAATAGCTACCGTAAACCGTATTCAATCTGGATTATGTCCTCCTTTAAAGAAGGGAAATACCGTTAGGAATGCTGCGCGAGTCAAAAAAATTGGACGAGAGAGTTTGAAGTTTCTAGCGAAAAAACCACAATATCTTAAAAAGGATCTAAAATCTGGCTTCATTCGGGTCGACACAGATTATTATCGCCCGGCTCTACTGATCGATCCCAAACCTGAAAAGGACTATGATACGCTGGAAAATCGATTTCTGCGCGGAATTCTTACCAGGATCAGACAAGCAGTATGCCTAAAAAAGGGTTCTCTTCGTGAACTGGGGAGGGCGTATGATCCCAACTTACGTAAACGCTTAGAAAATCTGGAGGGGCAATTAGATTGTTGTCTTAAGGCAAATTTTTGGACAGATGTCAGTGAAATACGGCAAATGTCTGTGAATCAGGTTTTGCAGATGTCTCCAAGTTATCAGGATATCTACCGCTGTTATTTAGTCTTAATCAAATGTTAGATTTAAAAAAAAGTGCTTTTCACCCCTAAAGTTAGTGTGAAAGGCACTTTTCACTATCCCTAATAAATACTGAGTTTTCTTTTTTCAACTTTCGTTGAACGAGTTCATTTGGACAATTGTCAGCAAGTATGCTTAAGGAATATTATACCATATACCCTGAAGGGAGGGGTAATTTGTGGTATTGAGTGAATCCAAAAAAGTCGAAGAGATGAACTATTTTGAACTGTTGGCATGGCTTGGTATCGGCAGTTCGCATCCGGGAGGCTTTCCGGCGACCCAACAGAATTTAAACGCATTGCAAGTGAAGAAGGAAGACTATGTGCTGGACGCTGGGTGTGGGACGGGTCTTACGGTTTGTCATTTGGCTAAAACGGTTGGCTGCAGAATCATGGGAATTGATATTAATCCTCAAATGATTGAAAAAGCGTGCCAAAGAGCAGAGCAAGAGAGAGTTTCTCATCTCGTGGAATTTAGAGTAGCCGATGTCTATAAGTTGCCGTTTGAGGAGAATTGTTTTGATAAGGTCATAGCTGAATCGATCACGGTCTTTTTAGATAAAGTTAGAGTATACCGAGAATTTTATCGAGTGTTGAAGCCTGAGGGAAGTGTGGCAGATCTAGAAATGGCCCTTTTAGGGAAATTACCTGCTAATCTTAAACAGCAGTTGGCAGAGTGCTTTGGATCCGGCACTGACCCGTTGTCCTTCAAAGATTGGCAGGAGGCTTTATCACAAGCCGGATTTTTAGATGTCGAAATCAAAAATCCCCAGCGCTTGAGGAATAATGGCAATGTGATCCTAAAAGCGCTCAAAAAGGATTGGATGCTGATCAAAGATCTTACGCATAAAGTCGCAAATCAACCAGGGTTAGTGACTAGATTGAAGAAAAATGCTGATTTCATGAAACGAAACCAGAGCTACTTTGGCTTTGGTCTTGTCCATGGGCGAAAACCAACTACCCCACCTCCTCCAGAAAAATTAGGTGTTAAAGGTTGGATTGGGCAGGTATTTAGTAATTTTCTGCGCCATCGTAAGAACATCTTTTTGCAAAAATCGTAAAGAAGTTGAATCCCTTAGCATTGGTCGATGAAGGGTACCCTCAAGGTACCCTTTGCCAACGGGGAATATTTAGCCTTACAAAGAAATCATTGTAATTTTCAATTATAGGTAATATAATAGATGAGTATCCGGTAATTAACGCAATGAAGCTTTTTTGAGAGATTTTTATCTCAGAGAAAGCTTTTTTTATTACCGGGGCTGGGAGGTGAGCTGGGACCTATATACCATGTTCATTTTTTAGTAAGCAAGACTCGTACCTATCAACTATTAGAGAAAAAAAGGAGGAGATTTAGAAATGAATTCTAAACGAAGAAGTGCTGTTTTGGTCGCTTTGCTAGTATCCTTTCTACTCGTAATCACTGGCTGCGGCAACAAACCCACCGCTACACCAGCACCAGCAGAAGTTAAGAAGGAAGAAGTTAAGAAGGAAAAATTCAAGGTAGCCTATGTTTATGTTGGACCAGTCGGTGACGCGGGCTGGAGTTATGCTCATGACCAAGGTCGTAAATACCTTGTTGACAAAATTCCCGATGTTGAAACAACCATTATTGAGTCAGTTCCTGAGGGTGCGGATTCTGAGCGCGTAATTACTCAACTGGCTGAAAAGGGCAATAAAGTCATCTTTACGACCAGTTTTGGTTATATGGATCCCACCATCAATGTAGCTAAAAAATACCCTGATGTTGTATTTATGCATAACTCAGGTTATAAAACCTCTGAAAATGTGGGTACTTATTTCGGCCGCATTTACCAGGCACGATATCTTACGGGTATCGTAGCAGGTAAAACCACTAAGAGTAACACCATCGGTTATGTAGCGGCTATGCCGATTCCAGAAGTTATCCGAGGTATCAACGCCTTTACTCAAGGGGTACGCTCTGTTAACCCTGCTGCTAAAGTAAAAGTAGTTTGGACTAATACTTGGTATGACCCTGCTATGGAAAAGGATGCTGCTAAGAGTCTGCTGACAGCTGGAGCTGACGTTATTGCTCAGCACCAGGATACTCCTGGACCTATGCAAGCTGCAGAAGAGGCAGGTAAATTTGGTGTAGGTTATAATATGGATATGTCCAAAATGGCTCCCAAGGCTGTGCTGACCTCTGCAGTTTGGAACTGGGGTCCTTACTATGTGAAAACTGTTGAAGCAGTCCGTAACAAAACTTGGAAAAATGATCAATACTGGGGTCCAATGAGCGATGGTATTGTTGACATTGCTCCATACGGCCCTATGGTAGCAGACGATACTAAGAAATTAGTGACTGAAGCGAAAGATAAGATCTTGGCTAAGAAGTGGGATGTCTTCACAGGTCCAATCAAGGATCAAAAGGGAGAAGTAAAAGTTCCTGCAGGTCAAGTCATGTCGGATAAAGATATGCTTTCCTTCAACTGGTTTGTTGAAGGGGTAGACGGTACAATTCCTAAGTAACAGTTGAAACTAAATTACTCATTATATGGTAGTTATGAATTCAGAAATTACGCTTTGAAGTTGCTATAGGTGGCCTCAAAGCGTAATTTCCTACTATAAAAGAGAATTTCTTGAGGGATAATTAGCCGGAACCAGGTTTGTGAATTGAATTGAGGGAGACAGACTGTATGAATCAAGCACTAATTCAATTACAGGGAATCGTTAAAAAGTTTCCAGGTGTCCTAGCCAATGATCACGTGGACCTTGACATTAATCCAGGAGAAATTCATGCTATTTTAGGAGAAAATGGGTCTGGGAAAAGCACTCTAATGTCCGTGTTGGCAGGTCTGTATAGGCCAGATGGTGGAAAGATCTTAGTAAATGGGGTTGAACAAAAGTTCCGTTCCCCTAGAGATGCTATAGCCTGCGGTATCGGTATGGTTCATCAACACTTTAAATTAGTAGAGCCCTTTACTGTGGCAGAAAATATTACCTTAGGTGAACAGGGGAGTTCCTTTCTGCTTGCCAACAAAGAACTTAAAGCTAGCATCAATGAGCTTGGGAAAAAATACGGTCTCGAAATCAATTTGAACGCTAAAGTATGGCAGCTTTCCGTAGGCGAAAAACAGCGAGTAGAGATCGTCCGCATGCTCTATCGCGGTTCCAAAGTATTGATATTGGATGAACCCACGGCTGTGCTTACCCCTCAGGAAGCCAGTGAACTCTTTGAAAATCTGCGCAGAATGGCCTCTGCAGGATGTGCTGTAGTTGTCATTACTCATAAATTGAATGAAGTTGAGGCGATCGCAGATCGGGTTACCGTGTTGCGACTTGGAAAGTTAGCTGGTGTATTAGAACAAGGCCAGATCAATGCCAAAGAGATGGTCCGCTTAATGGTTGGCAGGGCTGTGGCCTCGAAGTATGAGCGAGACTCTTCTCCTGTAGGTGGGGTCGTACTAGAACTAAATAAGGTAAAGGCCTTCAACGATATGGGGCTTCCCTGTTTGCGTGAAATCTCCCTTTCTGTAAACGAAGGGGAAATTCTCGGTTTAGCGGGTGTGTCCGGCAACGGACAACGAGAAATGGCGGAAGTCATCGCTGGCTTGCGCCGAGTTGAGGGCGGTAAAGTCCTCCTGAACGACCGGGATATCAGCAACCTCTCCCCTCGTACGATTATTGACCTAGGTGTTGCCTATGTGCCTGAAGATCGCCTAGGTATGGGACTAGTACCGGAGCTAAATGCCTTAGAGAACCTTATTCTGAAAAATTATCATCAACCTGAGTACTCGGGGCGTTGGTTGTTAAAATCCCAGGCAATAGAGCGTAATGCTGAAACTCTAGTTAAGCAGTACCAAGTCAAAATATCCAGCTTGCGTCAGCCTGTCAGGGTACTGTCAGGTGGTAATTTACAAAAGTTGTTATTGGCTAGGGAGATTTCTAGTTCTCCCAAATTGATGGTAGTAATTTACCCGGCACGGGGATTAGATATCGGGGCCACTGAGGCAGTTCATAAATTACTGCTGGAATTAAAGACACGTAAAACCGCGATCTTGCTGATTTCCGAGGACCTTGAAGAAATATTCAAATTAGCCGACCGGGTTGGGGTAGTGTTTGATGGTCAGCTAACCGGGGACTTTCCCATTGAACAAGCTGACTTGGAGGAAGTGGGACTCTTGATGACAGGTTCCTGCTCGGCCAGAAAGGATGATGGACGATGAACCGGCTCACATTTAAACTAGAAAAACGCTTAACACCTTCGCCGGTGATGGTTTTTATCATCCCTTTAATATCCGTGCTGTTGGCCCTTTTGTTGGGGGCAATCTTCTTGGCCCTGACCGGGGAAAAACCACTGACTGTGTATAAGATTATGTTTGAAGACAGTTTGGGTTCAAAATATGGACTAACGGAGACCATGGTAAAAGCTATTCCGTTGATGTTAACCTCATTGGGTGTTTCATTGGCGTTTAAGATGAAGCTGTGGAACATTGGTGCGGAAGGGCAGCTCTATATGGGGGCAATGGGGGCAACCTGGCTGGCCTTAACCTTCCCCACTCTACCTGTATATCTTATGTTGCCGGGAATGGTTGTCGTTGGGATGATCGCAGGGGGACTGTGGGCCCTTTTGACGGCTATTCCGAGAGCTATTTGGAAGGTCAATGAAATCATTACGACCTTAATGCTAAATTATGTAGCAATCCTATGGGTAGACTATTTAGTCTATGGTCCATGGAGAGATCCCAAGGGTTCGAATTTTCCCATAACTGCATCCTTTGCGGAGGCTGCTAGGTTACCGGGTTTGGGCGATTCCCGCATTCACACAGGGTTGTTCTTTGCTTTGGCTTTGGCAGTTATCCTAGCCATAGTTTTCAAATATTCCCGCTGGGGATATAGCATTAACGTAATTGGTTCAAGTGAGCGGGCAGCGCGTTATGCTGGTATGAATATCAAACGCAATATTTTGTTGGTGATGTTTCTCAGTGGCGCAATTGCCGGATTAGCGGGTATGGCAGAAGTCAGTGGCATTATTGGCAAGCTGCAACATGGAATCAGCCCAGGGTACGGCTACACAGCGATTATTGTGGCATGGCTCAGTAAACTTAACCCCTTAGCGATCCTGATTGTCTCGGTGTTGTTTGGGGCATTGCAAGTGGGAGGATACGCAGTTCAAGTGGAGGGTGTGCCTGCCGCCGTCGCGACAATGTTACAGGGCGCGATTCTTTTCTTTGTCCTCGGTGGTGAAATTCTTACCAACTATCGAGTGAAACTGTTCGACCCGAAAGGAGAGGAATTGAGCAAGTGAGCATTCAAGAATTCTTAATCCCTTTATTGGCAGCTGCAGTGATTGCTGGTACGCCGATCCTCTATGCTGCCTTGGGTGAACTAATCACTGAACGAGCAGGAATCATCAATCTGGGTGTAGAAGGAATTATGTTAGTGGGTGCCGTGTCTGGGTTTATGGCTGCAGTCACTGTAGGCAACCCCTGGATTGGTCTGCTGGCTGCCATGCTGGCAGGTGGAGCAGTGGCCCTCATTCATGCTTTTTTAACCATTACCTTACGGGCTAATCAAGTTGTTAGTGGCTTAGCTTTAACTATTTTTGGGACTGGGCTAAGCGGCTACCTTGGTAAAGCTTATATCGGAATACCGGTTGAAAATCCTTTTTCCCCGGTGCCTCTTGGCCCCTTGGCTGATATCCCGTTCATCGGCCCCATTTTCTTTCAGCATGATGCTTTAGTTTATATCAGCTATGTACTAGTCGTTGTAATATGGTATTACATGTATCACACCAGGCCCGGGCTAAACCTCAGAGCTTTAGGGGAGAATCCGGCAGCTATGGATGCCCTTGGTTTAAACGTTTTTTATTTAAGATATCTCTATGTTGTGGCAGGAGGCGCCTTAGGAGGTGTAGGGGGAGCTTACTTATCCCTAGCCTATGCCCCCAGTTGGTTGGAAAACATGACGGCAGGCCGAGGCTGGATTGCGGTGGCTCTGGTTATCTTTGCTCTGTGGAATCCTTGGCGAGCTTTGATGGGTGCCTACTTGTTTGGGGGAATTGATGCTCTTGGTTTCCGCCTTCAAGTTTTGGGTATTCAAATGTCACCTTTTTTCTTGAAAATGTTGCCTTATTTATTTACCGTCCTAATCTTAGTATTTGTGGTTGCTCGTTACAAAGGACGCTTGTCCACGCCTGGAGCTTTGGGTCTATCTTATGACCGAGAGGAAAGGTAGGCAATACAGTTTATAATTTGTTTATAATCTGTTTATACAAATTTAAGATTATTAGTTTAGAATATTACTATAAAAGAAAAAAATGATGAAAAATGAAGAGGTAAAGCCCAGACGTGGGCTTTACCTCTTCATTTTTATTCTATTCAGCATATCTAGGTTCAATCGCGAGGTAGGGGATTTGTATAATAATTATAAATCCCTTTAAAGATAGCGGCTGAGACGTTCTTCCGAAATGTTGGGTTTTGTAACCTTGCTTCTTCATAGGGGTTCGAAATAAAAGCGGTCTCAATCAAGATGGATGGCATGGTAGTATGTTTCAAAACATAAAATCCTGCTTCTTTAACTCCACGATCAGTAGTTTTGAGGGTGTCGATCAGAGCAGTTTGAACGCTGCTGGCTAGTTGTAGGCTTTCATTTTGCCTAGGGTTATCCCTCGAATAAAACGTTGAGGTGCCTTGAATTGTAGGTATGGTAAACGAATCATTGTGTATGGAGATAAAGAGGTCAGCATTACAGGAGTTGGCTAAAACCATTCGGGCTTGAAGGTCTTCAAGTTGAGAATATTTGGTGGCTGGTGAGACATCGGTTGTCCGTGTAAGGATTACTTTCGCGCCAGCTTGTTTTAAGATGTCATTCAAAGCTAGTCCAATGGCTAAGGTATTATTCTTTTCGTAAGTTTGGGTAGGACCCTTTGCTCCGGGATCTGGTCCGCCATGGCCAGGATCTAGAAAAATTGTCTTGCCTGATAGGGCATTGGCAGGGATTCCCTGAAACGGATTGACGAGAACTTCTTTAGAAGGATCATAATCAGTGACTTCGTCTTCAGTTGCAGGCGGCGGATCAGGCTTGGCTAGTTCTGAAGGCAGAGGTGGGAAGTCCCTGAGGTTACTTTGATAGCTTGAAGAAGCTTTACCCTCGATAATGTTTTGCGTATTGAGGCTAATAATGCCTGTCCCTCCTAAAATATAGACAGTTCCATTGACACTGAGATCAAAGGGTGGAGTTGTGGGAGAAGCTGTCGTAGAAATTGTCTTAGGCGTAGAGCTGACCTTGCTCGTGGGGGCAAGCGTCACATAGTCAGCAGAAACCCAGCCTGTTTTTGCTTGGTAGGTTGTTTTATACCATTGACCTTGCTGATCGGTGAGCGCTATCGTCGTATCTTTCGGGATGTTGAGAAGCACTTTTCCTGTCGGGGAGGGGGTTTCTCTGAGGTTTAAGCCCCCTGAAGCGTTGACTATTCCCGTCGATGTGATACTGACATAGTCAGCCGCAATCCAACCTGTTTTAGATTGATAGGTTGTTTTGTACCATTTATCTTGCTTTTCAGTGAGTTCCACCGTTGTCCCTTCCGGTATCATGGCAAGTATTTTACCAGTTGAGGAGGGGGTCTCTCTAAGATTTAAAACTCCGGAAGCAGTGATCTTACCTTTAAGGAGACCTTCTTTACTATCTGGGTTAGAGTCAGAGTCGGGGTTAGGGGTAGGATCCTTTGCTGGTGGTTCAATTTTCATATGTTCACGCATGATAGTGTATACTGAAGGCGGAATATCCATATGTTCGGTCAATAATAGGGGGGCCTTAAATTTTGCAGCAAGGACAGTACCGGCTACTGCATCTGGAAAGGTGATGCCCGAAGCCATGAAAAGATCCGTGGATTGATAGGTGTCTTTCATAAAGGATATGACCTTGGCATTGGTGTCGTAACGGTCCAGACCACCCAAACGTGTTTCTATTATAAAGTTATGTTTAGTTAACTGCTCGGAAGGAACCACAACTTCTCCGCCAATGACGATCAGGTGCTTAGCTACTGTTTCTTTCAAGTGTTCAATTACGGAATTAGGAAAGGTGGTTGAGGTAAGGACGATAGGAATTTGTTGAATGCCGGCATAGGTCGCGGCTGATAAGGCATCGGGAAAATCATCCCCGTTAACAAGAATAAGCGAATTGTTGGCAAGTTTTTTGGCAAGCAGAATGGAGGTTTCATAACGATCAAATCCCCCAATTCGTTCCCATTGGAGCGCAGATTTTTCAAGCTCCTTTTCTATGGTAGGTTTCAGAGTAGCTGTCCCTCCAAGAAGAATAACCTTCTGTGGTTTTAAGCGTTGCAGCTCTAGGACAACACGCGGGTCAATCGAGTCTCCTTTGGTTAGAAGAATCGGAGCATTTAGGCTGACTGCGAATGGGGTTGCGGCAATAGAGTCGGGGTAGTCGGAGTATTCGCATAAGATAACAGTTTGAGCTGATTGCCAGCCTTTTTGAGATATTTTAAGGGCTGTTTCCACCCTGTCTTGTCCAGCTAAACGCTCCGTCTGGTATGCTAAAGGGCTGGCGTAGGTTATAAAAGGCATGCATAGTACGACAGTAAGCGATGTCATGATCGAGAAAAAAAACTTTTTCAGAAGTGTCACCCTTTCAATTAACAAAGTCATGTCGATTATACCATAAAAGCTCATAATTTTGATGAAATTATGGGTTTCATTATTCGAAAGGGACCTTAGTCCTAAGGTGACAGGGGTGGAATAAACGGCAACTACTATGTTGGGTTTCCTGAGTTTTTGGACTCAATAAATTGAGTCTGTGAAGGCTTTCGAGATCTCTAACGAATACATCATTAGAAAGACTAAAATGGCGATTAGAGCGAGATAAGAAATCCCTATTCTTAACCTGAAGCTAGGCTCTACGCTCAGGTATTGGGTAGTGAATGATTTGTGTCGATACATGGTTATGACTTCATAAACCCCAAAGAACAAGATAATGAGCAGTATATAGGCATGCAGTTTCCAGATGAGAACAATAGCCATAACTAAGCCGATCACCCAAATAAAGGGTGAGATTGCCTTGGAAATCCTACCCCCATCTAAGGAGCCAAAGGGAAGAAGATTGAAGAGATTTATTAGGGCACTAGTATAGGCTAGCCCTGCCCAATAATGATTATTTGTTATTAAATAGAGCCATAAACAAACAACCGTTATCAACGCTCCAGCTGCCGGGCCCCCAATGGCTGAGATCGCCTCTTCTCGAACACTTTTAGGAGTGCTCTTCATTTTGATAAACGCCCCAAGAAAAGGAATAAACGTTGGGGTAGAGACATCCAGACCAAGTTTCTTACTCGTTACGTAATGACCCATCTCGTGAACGAAAATGACTCCAACAAAGCCCACTGCAAATAACCAGCCAAATATTTGTGCATAGAGAACGACTGTCAAGCCCATAGTCAAAAAGGTTCCGGCAAATTTAGAAGCTTTGATTAAGGCAAACAGTAACTTGGCAATTAAAGCTAGCTTACTAAAATTTAGTATACCTAGCAAAGCTGTGATCACGATACTCAGGATTGTTTTTGAGTTTCTCTTCTTAGGCTTTTCTACGAGATCGTCAAGACTTTGATTTTCGTCGTGAAGCATTTAGTCCCCTCACTTTCCAAAGGTAAATTACTTAGCCTAGTTTATCATGGTTATTCCCTATTCCATAGAGCTATTATTATTGCAACGAGCTCAGAATTTGCTGTGACGCGAGAGCCATGAAGCGTCCCTAGATTTGTTAAAGAAGAGATTGGAAGAGGACAAAGAGTCTGATATGATAGATTATAAGATCAAAGCGGTGCAGAGGAAATTGAGTATTAAAATTAAAATTTAAGGTGGTAGTTATATGTTTAAGATTACGGAAGATTGCATCGAAAAGAAAACGTTGACAGAGTACTTTAGCTCAGAGTCCCCAAAAGGGACCGCGGAATTTGAACAGCTTATTCAAAAATTCGAATCTGAACCTCAGTATAAATTCCGCATGCGGGACCATGATCAAGAAGTTTACTACATTGGTTATTCTGATGATTGTACTCGCAAGAGTGGCTTCGATCCGCTCGATATGTATGGGGAGTACTATGGTTGCATTGACATCCAATATCTTAATGATAAAGGGGAGTATGAGCGGTTGTAGGAAAAACCTGTCCCTTTTGGCCATAGTTTATAATTTCTTAATGAATTGTTTAGAGAAAGTTATAACAATTCGTTTATACTATATAAAGGGAAACTTACTTAATATGGGCAGTTGGAAATTGTCCAATCACAATTTGCAGTCTTTACTAGGTTATAAGGGAGGGTTTGTATGGAAGGATTAGATTTTTTGATAACGGCCATTGGGTTTTCTGTTTTAGGTTATGTATTATGCTATATGACCCTTTCAGTTAATCGTAAATCCAAGACACAAAACGCAAACTCGGAAAAACCGTTGCAGACTCGAGAACGAACTGTTCAGCATAGACATAGTGCATGATATTTATCCTCGTTTAAGACAGCTACTTTTAAAAGTGGGGGTAGAGTCCTCCTTCGCCGCGAAGTGTTCCTTTTGAGAATAGGCGGCTCGGCGAAACCTATCCTCAGCGCGATCGTATTCGTTAAGGGCCATGCGCTTCGGCGATACTCTATCCTACGCCGGTAAGCATTTCTTTTGGGATCGCGGCTTCGGCGATACTCTCCACTGGAGACTATCGTACTGGAGACTATCGTACTAGAGACTATCGTCACCGGAAGCTTTCGTCACCTAAGTCTCGATGTTCAGCTTTAGCTGAACGAGTTCACTGGTAGAGTATAAAATAACAAGAGGGCGTAGCGAAACTAAGGTTTCTGTTACGTCCTTTTTTATTGAAACGTTTCATGCGCGGAGTAGTGCTCATTCTTTGAATTGATGAAAGCTAGGCCATTTTAATGTATAATGCTAACAAGGTATTATCAAACTCCGTCAAGAAAGCTGCTTTATATTCTTTAATATTGAAGCATTATATAAAGCAAGCCTACTAACTAGGAATATGAGGGATTACAATGTATCCAAGCACTCTAAATTATAAAATGCCTCCGGAATGGACTAGGCATACTCGTACCTTCATTTCATGGCCGATCCAAGCGTCTATGTGTTATCCAGAGGATTATGACGAAGTTTGCCAAGGCTATGCCGGAATTATCCAGGCTATTGCCGAATTTGAATCCGTAACGGTTGTGGTGAATGCTGTGGATTTAGCGAGGCTTGCGCGTTTATTTCAGGATGAACGGATTGATCTTCTTCCTATTGAGCATAACGATGCTTGGCTAAGGGATAATGGGCCTACATTTCTTGTCAATGATACTGGGGACGTGGCAGGGGTTAACTGGAAATTTAATGCCTGGGGTGGCAAATATGCACCATGGGATTTGGACGATCAGGTGGCCGCTGAAATCTTGAAGCATTTTGAGTTGAAACGGTTTGATGCCCCCTTGGTTATGGAAGGGGGTTCTCTTCATGTCGATGGAGAAGGCACGTTACTAACCACGCAAGAGTGCCTCTTAAACCCTAATCGGAATCCGGCCATGACCCGAGAACAGATTGAAGCTGAGTTGAAGAACTTTCTCAATATCCAGAAAGTAGTCTGGCTAAAGAATGGATTAGACGGGGACGAGACGGATGGACATGTGGATAATATTGCTTGTTTTGTTGCTCCTGGAAAGATTCTAATACAGGTTTGTGACGATCCTGAGGATAAAAATTATGTGATCACTCAAGAAAACTTAAAGATCTTAAAGAGTGAAACTGATGCGCTGGGCCGAAAATTAGAAATCATCCCTATCCAGCAACCACCGAGCTTAATTGATTCAGAGACTGGTAAGCGCTTGACCCTGAGTTATCTAAACTTTTACTTTGTTAACGGGGGAATTATTCTGCCTATATTCGGTGGGGAAGCAAAAGATACTGATCTGTTAGCCACTCAGGTACTGGCAGAGCTATTTCCTGAACGACGAATACGCACAGTTAATGGAATGGGGATCATCCGCGAGGGTGGGAATGTGCACTGTACGACTCAACAGATGCCCCGAGGAAGGCGGATTTAAGATGAGAAACATTAAAGTGGCGGCTACTCAGATGGGCTGTATTAATAGCATCGATCAAAACATTGAAAAGGCTGACGCCCTAGTAAGGGAAGCAGCGAATCTGGGTGCACAAATTATCTTGTTACAGGAGCTGTTCGAAACACCGTATTTCTGTCAGAAGGAAAAAGCGGATTATTATTTTTATGCGACAGAACTGGAACAAAATAAGGCTGTCAGGCATTTTCAAGTTGTGGCAAAAGAGCTTCAAGTGGTTTTACCGATCAGCTTCTATGAAAAGAAAAACTATGCGCGATATAATTCGCTGGCGGTTATTGATGCCAGTGGTGAAGTGCTGGGAAAATATCGCAAGAGTCATATTCCAGCTGGTCCGGGATATGAAGAAAAGTTCTACTTCAACCCAGGGGATACAGGGTTTCAGGTCTGGAATACTCGCTTTGGCAAGATCGGGGTAGGGGTCTGCTGGGATCAATGGTATCCAGAAGCCGCACGATGTATGGCGTTAATGGGGGCTGAGCTGCTTTTTTATCCGACAGCGATCGGCTCGGAGCCTCAAGATGGATCGATCGATTCCAAGGAGCATTGGCAAGCTTGTATGTTAGGACATGCTGCAGCTAACCTGATTCCAGTGATTGCCTCGAATCGGGTCGGAGTTGAGGAAGACGAAGAGTCTAAGATCACCTTCTACGGATCCTCCTTTATCGCCGGCCCGCAAGGAAACAAAGTGATAGAGGCTGGTCGTGTGGAAGAAACGGTACTGGTGGCAGAATTTGATTTAGATCTGCTTGAGATACAGCGACTGGAGTGGGGGATCTTCCGGGATCGGCGGCCTGAGCTATATAAAATTATTTCTTCGTATGATGGAGAGTTAACGATTAAGGAGACTCGTTAAGTAGGGCGTGGCTTAAATATGAATAAGACTATTTTTTCCTCTTTTCAAGATTGATGGATTTCGAAGAGGGTGGAGATATAGGGTCGGATCGCCTAAAGATGATGAACAGTCCAACTAGGATCAGAGCGATCGGGGCGAGTAATCCGAAATTGATCCAGGTATGTAAGACTTGGAGAAAAAGAATGCCAAAGGAGACTACGGAGACTGTCGATAGTATAACTTTATTTATAATTCTATCATAAGGACAGACGCAGAAAACAGAGGTTGATGCTTGTTTATTAAATAATTAGTTTAAGGTTATGCTTAATAGCTGCTCGGACTGGAATTAAGAGTAGCTGAAATGGGGTATGCTTTGGAAAGCCGATTTGCGCGGATTTGATTTTCGCCTTTATCTTTTAGAGATAAAACTGTATTTTAACCCCAGACGTCGTCTGGGGTTGGTTATTTTACTTAATTTTTTGGCTCTAATAGGTGGTGGGATTTTAAGTAAGTAAGGATTTTTTGTTTTTCACTTGCTTCAACATGAATAAGGGGTTGAGGTTTTTGGGCAATAACTCCAGGCCATTTGGTATAAATGGTTTGGATATATAGTTTTCGAGTGATTGGATCAGTATAACTAAGATGAATGATAAGAAACTGTGGCTTGATATCGGTTTGCTGAAAATCAACACTCTTTATGCTAAGGAGCAAACTTGTGGTGGTATCTCTAGGAATATCGTTAACAACGGTGTAATCATCAACAAGAATAGGCTCTTCTAACAAGCTTTCGTCAAAGACGATAGTTTTACTGGAAAGGTTTGTGGCTGGATGATTTCCTACATTATTAAATTTAAATTCGAAACTAATCTCGTGGGTTAGATGGATGGAAGGAGATTCTTTGAAGGTGAAATATGGACGTGCTGCTTCGCGTTGGGTCTGCCAGGTGATGACAGAGATAAAGACGGATACTATCGAGACAAAAGCAAAAATTGCTGTGGACATCGTCATCAAGATGCCTGACCAATTGCGTTTTTTTAGGTCCCAAGACATAGCTTCCCCCTATTCGGACGTATCTGTTGACTATATATATTGATCGTTTGTTTAAAACATTCATCTTGACGGTGGTAAATAATTAGAAACCAAATGTACCAAAGGCTACCTGAAGATTTTGTTCGGGACATGATTTTAAAAGCGCCCAGTAAGGATATTATGAATACGCTGGCCAGAAGCGTTTTAGCTTTGTATACCTTTGACGATAATCCGGATGATACATCCATGAAAAACGTCCTAAAACAGTGTCTTAGGTTGGTTGATTGCCTGCTTTCCGTCTTTAGCAGTCTATGGCTATCAGGCCTTCTCCCATTACCATGGAAACCAAAGCTTATATATTCACAGCCCACGCCCTGATTTGAGTATTGCTGAGAACATTCTCTCCATGTTGCGGCCGGATAGTAACTATACCAAGTTAGAGGCTTCACTGCTTGATCTTGCCCTTGTCCTGCACGCCGAACATGGAGGGGGTAACAATTCATCCTTTGTGACCCACGTCGTGACTTCTACAGGTACGGATACCTACTCTGCTATTGCTGCGGCAATTGGAGCACTTAAGGGACCGCGGCATGGAGGTGCGAATATTAAAGTTATTGAGATGTTTGACGATATCAAAAACAAATTGACGGATTGGAAAGATGATGAAGAGATTGAGAATAAAATAATTGGAAAAATTGTAACGGCTGAGCTGAAATTCTCTTCTTTTACTTCTTAGGCGAAGTTTAAGAAGGGAATTTCTTTGTGATGTAGAAATAACGGATATCACGAAGAAGTAGGACGGTGGAATTACATGGGATTAGCGGCAATCTTTATGACAAGTATGTTAATGGGTTTTTCCGGAGCTATTGTGCCAGGACCTTTGCTCACAGTTACCATCAATGAAAGTCTGAGGCGTGGTGCTAAGGCTGGACCTCAAATTGCTTCCGGCCATGCGCTAGTAGAACTTGCCTTAGTGGTGGCGATTTTCTATGGTTTGGGAACCTATATCTCTTGGCCAGTTGTAAAAGGAACGATCGGAATCGTAGGGGGGTTATTCCTTTTTTGGATGGCGTACGGAATTTTGAAAGAGTCCTTTAATTCTGCAGTCCTTGATTTTTCGGGAGAGACTACGGCTAAAGGTCTTCGGCCTTGGGTTTCAGGTATTACTGTGACTGCCTCAAATCCTTATTGGTTTCTGTGGTGGGCGACCGCTGGCGCTGGCTCATTGATGCTTGCTGCAAATTATGGTATTATTGGAGCCGTTTGCTTTTATTTAGGACATATTTTAGCGGATTATATTTGGTTTACGTTTGTGGCATTCACCGTTGCTAGAGGAAAGAAACTCTTTACGCCTTTGGTGTATCGATTTGTTTTAGGAGTCTGTGGATTTTTTTTAGTCGGTTTAGCGGGTTATTTTGTTTATTCTGGGGCAGGTTTCTTAATGTCTTTCAGAGCTTAAGTCAGTGGACGCGACATGTGTCTTATCTAGTTTGTATGACACAAGATGAAAGTTCTAAGAGTCTTGTAACTTTTTTTCATGCTGGAAGAAAAATAAAGGATTTTGGGTTCATCTGTAGAAATTAATTATTATTATGCCAAGATAATCCATCTTGTTGTTTATGCTTATGTCTTATGGATTTAGCGCCCTTATTAGGCATAAGCAGGGAATTAGATCCTATAGAAAGAATGGAGTGGAGATTAAACGTTGGATGATAAGCTTAATACCTCGGGTTCTGTCATAAGATATGGAATAAGACTTAAGTTACTGCTGGGTTTTTTTGTTGTACTCCTATTTACACTACTTGTGGGAGGCGTGGGCTATTACGGTGTTTATAAGATCAATCTGGAAGCGGAAGATCTAGGGGAGCATTGGTTGAAAGCAACAAGTTCCTTGGCAAAAGTCGTTGCTAACACAGAAGACACTCGGCGCTATCTTTTGGCAGGATTTCTGATGCGTTCAGATGAGAAAACTTTTCAAGAGCATAGAGCTCAATTCGCAATTATAAAAGTGACATGGGAGCAAGATTTTGCCGAATATAATAACTATGTAACGACACCTGAAGGAATAGCCAAAAGCGAGGCAATGAGGAAATCATTTAAAGTGTACATAGATGATGCCGAGCAAGTTTGGATGTTAACTCAGTTAGGTCAGGATGTTGAGGCTAGAGCCATCTTAACTCAAAAGAGTAAAGAAAGCTTTGACCAACTCCTTAAGGATATGGAAGCTCAGATGGAGTTTATGGTTCAAGGAGGGGTTGAAGCTACCCATCATGCTCAGACTACTGAAAACTCTGTAGTGAGATTGCTTATTATTTTTGTTACGCTTGCCTTGATTGTTGGAGCAGCTTTGGCGATTATGATTGCAAGACATATTAGCCGCCCTCTTGTTTCTGTGACGATGGTAGCTCAGGCCGTAGCAACTGGAGACTTGAACGTTAAGATGCCGAAGATTAAAAATCATGATGAAATCGGCGTTCTCACTCAAGCTGTCAGTGAGATGGTAGATTCACTTCGAGACGTCATTAGGGAAGTACTAACACAGTCAGAAGGTGTGGCAGCAACCAGTCAAGAATTATCGGCTGCGGCAGAGGAAGCAACTGCTGCCAGTGAACAAGTTTCAGATTCTATAGCGCAGCTTGCAGCTGGTGCGACGGATCAAGCCATGTCTGTGAGAAATACTGGTCTGGTCATCGAACAGTTGTCTGAAAGCGCCCAACAGGTAGCGGTCAATGCAGAGGTTGTTAATCAAAGTAGTGGTAAGGCAGCCAAAGCAGCTCAGGTGGGGGCTCTTCAGGCAGAAAATGCAGTTCGTAAAATTGAACAGATCCGTGATGTTTCCCTACAGACGGCAGAAACCGTGTTCAAATTGGGTGACCAATCCAAAAAGATCGGGCAAATTGTAGATGTGATCAAAGGAATTGCGGATCAAACGAATCTATTAGCGTTAAATGCTGCGATAGAGGCTGCTCGGGCGGGTGAGAATGGGCGAGGCTTTGCAGTGGTTGCTGAAGAGGTCCGGAAGTTGGCGGAACAATCATCGCTTTCAGCAACTCAGATCGCGAGCTTAATTGGTGATATTCAACAAGAAACGGAACGAGCCGTCGGATTGATGGATAAAGGGAAGGAAGAAGTGGACTCAGGAGTAGAAGCTGTTAATTTGGCGGGAGTATCCTTCCATACTATTGTAGGAGAGATAGATATCGTCGTTGATCAGATTAGGCTGGTAACAGCTGCTGCGCAACAAATGGCTAGTGGTGCTGCTCAAACCGTGAAATCTGTGGAGAGCATTGGGGTCATTGCTGAGCAAAGTTCATCCAGTGCCGAAGAGATTTCTGCTACATCAGAAGAACAAGCTGCCACGATGGTTTCGGTGAGTCAGTCTGCGGAAGCCTTGGCAAAGCTTGGGGAAAGCCTTATGAAAGCTGTTGATAAATTTAAAATATAGTTAAGATCACCATTCTAGCAAAATTATGGTTAAGCAAACCAACAGCAAGGTTTTGATGAACGGCGTCCCAAGACAAGCCGTTGGCTTTTCGAATCGCTCTTCGTGTTGATCTTCTATATAAATCAAAGTAAACGCCCCGGAGCTTTTAGCTTTGGGGCGTTTACTTTGTACTAGGCAGAAAGTATAACTGAATGTTACATACTTTCTGAAAGCATAAGTGCAACTAAGGCGGCCGCCTCCCTGAAGCTTGGCGCCAGCCAAGTTTTCTTTATAAAGGTACTTACTTCAGATAAACCCTATTTCACCTATAATCTTAATAGTAAACAGGCTAGACAAGATTTACGCGAATTCGACATTTAGAGTGTGCGATAATAGAAATTAATAGAGAGTGGTGAGGGGTTATGGAGTAATATCAACTTGACAGGAGATTTAGATGAACATACCAGTGATTGTTTTGCTCTTGCAAGGAATACCTGAAGGAACTGCGATTACGACTCTAGCGTTTGTGATTTCTAGAATTCCCCTAAAACTTAATCAGATTCTATTGATCGGGACTGCTTTAGCCGTTTGCGCGTATGTCGTGAGACTGTTTCCTATTCCTTTTGGGGTTCATACTATTTTGATAGTCTTTATTTTATTTATAGTTTTAACTATATTAAGTAAGGGGGATGTCGGTCTATCCTTTATGGCAAGTATATTGAGTTGCTTAGCTCTAGTAATAATTGAGACTGCTTGCTTATCATTGTTAATGCCTGTTCTTAGTATAACACCGAAAATTTTATTTACTAACCATGCTGTTTGGATTGGATTAGGCGAAATTCATGTACTTGTTTTATTTACCTCTGCTTTTCTACTAAATAAATTATACCTAAAAAGAGTTACTTGAAGTTTTCAATAGAGGGGGAGGAGCGTTGCTTAAGATTCTATATTTATAGGCTAAGCCCCCCTATTTTGTTCATTTTCAGTAAAGTCTAGGTCCTATTATGTTAACGTTTAGTGGGAGAGGTTGTGTGATTTATAAACATTCCATTTATTGCTTTACTTGTACAAGGCATACCTGAACAAACTGCAGTTGTAACTTTAGCCTTTGTGATTGCCAGAATACCTCTAAAATGGAAAAAAATTATAATATTTGGAATTGTGTTAGCATTTATTTCGTATGTAGTAAGACTGTTTACTATCCCTTTTGGGATTCATACTATTTTGTTAATCATTTTATTATTTATAGCTTTAACTTGGCTCGGCAAGGGGGATTTTAGTTTATCCCTTATTGCAAGTTTATTGAGTTTCTTAGCTTTAGCAATATTTGAGTTTGCTTGCCTATCATTGTTAATGCCTGTTTTTGGAGTAACCCCTGAAACTCTATTTACTAACTTGGTAATAAGGATTGTGATAACAGAACCTCATGTATTTCTTTTGTTTATCTCTGCTTATTTATTATTTATTAAATAAGCTTATACAAAAAAAGGGGTAGAATAATGAATTTCTCCGAAAATATAAGTAATAAGCTTACTGAAGTAATAACAAATGAACTAAATTATAACGACGATAAAAAGGCAATTATTGCATATGCCATTGAAACTGCACTATTATTCGTCTTAGGCTCATTTCTCCTGATATTTTTAGGATATTCTTTTAATGCATTAATGCCGACTGTTATTGCTGCCATTTTCGGTGGCTTATTACGAAGGGTATCGGGAGGAGCACATTTTAATACCCCTCTTAAATGTTTAGCCTTTGGTTCTATAGTTTATAGTTCTATTGGAGTTTTCGCAAAAAAACTTGTCGATTATGACTTAACTAATAAGCATGTTCTTTTCTTTGCTTTGTTTATTTCTTTTTTACTAGTAGTTTCCTTAGCTCCCGTGGACAGTGAATCAAAGCCAATCCATTCTAGTAACTTTAAATATAGATTGAAGATTTTTTCTGTGCTTTTCTTAATTGTTTCATTCTTAGTGGTTGCTTTTACTGATAATAAATTAATAAGTGTTAGTGCAGTTATAGGTGTATTTTATCAAAGTATCACCTTACTGCCTATTTTTAATAGAAGAGGAGGTGAGTGAATTATGAAAAGATATTTTTTCGCTATAGTTGCATCATTACTAATGCTCCTAGGAAGTGCATCTTCCGTTTTTGCGTGTGGAATTTGGGCATATCAACCCAAAACGCCGAAAGCATTGCAAAGATAATCAGGAGGTTAGCAGCAGCGTGAACACATTTGGTAGCCAACAATATAAAAGCTGGGTTGGATATCCCAGCTTTTATATTTGATTCAATAAACTTTTCATAAGTTTTTATTTTTCAATTTCGGATAGTTGGAGGATAATTTGATGGTGTTTAGTCTAAGAACTATCTTGAAAAAACAATCTATCATTCAATTTACTTTATTAAAAGTTATAGTTAGTATCTTTGCTTTCCTTATTATATTTATCCTTCTCTATGGACGAAATTTTTGGGAGAAGCAAGCCTTAAAATTCAATTATGATTTGATATTAAGTGCTTCAAGTGTTCAAACGAAAATACAATCTCAGATATTGACTGTCGAAGAATTAAAAAGAGATAAAAACCTAACGAAGAAGGATAAGGTATTAAGAATAGAAGGTATTATACAATTCATAATTAATAACAATAACAATAACAATAACAATAACAATAGCGATTATATTATAGGCTATTATGATAATGAGTTAGATTTAATAGTTAAAAATCAATTTAACAATAAAATCTTATTGGACGAAATTCGTTCTGCAATATTATCACTAGATGAGTTTGATAACATTTCAAACAGTAATAAAGAAATTAGAATCATGCTGCCAATATATGATGAGAGGAAAACAGTAGGCTATGTTTGGGCCTATGCGCAGAATGCTGATTTAGTATTAATGTCTTTTAATGAATTGAGTGCAATAGTAATATTAGCTTTAAGTTTATCAGCACTAATTATAATTTCAATCAGAAAACATATGAAGCAGATTGAATCATATTTAGAAAAATTTTGCAATATTATAATTAATAATGATAGTGAGCAAGAAAATATTTTGATCAAATTACCAGAATTAAAACCTGTTCTTAATAAAATCACTTGTTTTACAGATGATTTAAAACAGATGAACATAGCCTTGGAATCATCAAAACTGAATATAATCAAAATTATGGAAGGAATCTCAGATGGTTTTTATGCATTAGATCGCAACTGGCAGTTTACGTTTGTTAACAAGGAAACAAAAAAGTTTATTAGCGGGAATAACACTGAACTAATAGGAAAAAGTATCTGGGAAGTGTTCCCACTGATTAATGATTCCTTAACTTATTTTAAAATGCAAGAAGCGATGTATCAAAATGAATCGGTTCATTGGGAAGCAGGAGGCTTTGCAAATCCTGATCAAGACCATGAATATCATGCTTATCCGTATACGGAAGGCTTAACAGTTTTTTTCCGAGATGTTACAGAGCTGAAACGTCAGCAGCAAGAGCTTGGTCGATTAGAAAGACTTAATCTAATAGGTCAATTAGCAGCGGGGATTAGTCATGAGATTAGAAATCCCCTTACTACGGTAAAGGGATTCTTACAGTTAATTGGAGCAAAATCTAACTACGCTCACGATAAAGAGTATCTGGATTTGATGGTGTCGGAGATTGACCGTGCTAATTCGATCATTACGGATTTTTTATCATTGGCTAAATCGAATAGTGAGAATATTTTATCCGGTAATATTAACGATGTGATTAATAAAGTATTTCCGATGCTCCAGGCAGATGCCTTCAATAGCAATAAAGAAGTAGCAACGGATCTCGAACTATTACCTAATATCATGATCAACGAAAACGAAATCAAACAGCTCATCCTAAATTTAGTGCGCAATGGGTTGGAGGTTACGAATGAACATGGAAGTGTCATTATTTGTACATATTTTAACGGAGATAGAGTTGTCTTAGCTATCAGAGACCATGGGAATGGCATTCCTATTGAAATACAGGAGAAAATAGGCACTCCATTTTTCACGACCAAAGAAACCGGAACTGGACTCGGGTTAGCCATTTCCATGGGAATTGCTCAAAGGCATAATGCGGTATTTGAGTTTGAAACAGGAAAAAATGGTACGACCTTTTATACACGTTTTCCCACCAGTAATTCATAATAGATTAATTTAGATCAAAAAGTTCGCGGAGTTCTTTTTCCGATAATTTGGAGAGCATGGTTTCTCCAGGTTGGATGACTGAGTCGATGAGGGTCTTTTTTTTGACTTGTAAGGCGTTGATTTTTTCTTCGACTGTCCCCTGAGTAATGAGTTTGATCACCTGTACGGCGCTTGTTTGGCCAATGCGATGAGCTCTGTCTGTAGCTTGGTCTTCAACAGCGGGGTTCCACCATGGGTCGTAATGAATGACCATATCTGCACCGATTAGATTTAATCCTGTGCCGCCCGCTTTGAGAGAGATCAAAAAGACCTTACCTTGCCCATTGTTAAAGGAATTGGCCATTCTTAAACGTTCAGCTGCTTTTGTTATGCCCGAAAGATAGAAATATTCGATGCCCTCAGAGATGAGATGTCCTTGAATGATATCCAGCATGGTCGTGAATTGAGAGAAAACTAGAACCCTGTGACCGCTGTCTAAGGCGTCAGTAAGGATTTCCTCTAAGAGAAGCATCTTGCCGCTCTCACCGGTGTAGTTATCGATGAACATTGACGGGTGACAGCAAATTTGCCGGAGCCTAGTCAGAGCTGCAAGAATTTTCATGTGGCTTTTGTTAAAGCCCACTGAGGCAATTTCCTGAGCTATTTGACCTTTCGCTTCCTGCAAATAGGCGAGGTAGAGCTTTTTCTGTTCTTCTGTCAAGGAAGCACTTAGCTGGGTTTCGATCTTGTCCGGCAGTTCTTTTAAGACATCTTTTTTCAATCGCCTTAGAATGAAGGGGTTAATATGTCGACTTAGTTCGGTAAGAACATTTGAGTCTTCCCCTTTAATAATGGGGATTACAAATTTTTTGCGGAAGTCCTGGTGGGAGAGGAGATAACCAGGCATAATAAAATTAAAGAGGGACCAAAGTTCGGAAAGCGAGTTTTCAATGGGCGTCCCGGTAAGTGCGAAATAGCTTTTGGCCTTAATTTGCTGGACAGATTTTGCGTTCAGAGTTTGAGGGTTTTTGGTGTGTTGGGCTTCATCCAAAAAACAGTAGGAAAAGTCTAATTTAGCAAATTCATCGATGTCCCGCCGTAGTATGGGATAAGAAGTAACGACTAGATCACACTGATCATCTATTTCGGACAATTGTGTCTGTCTTTCCTGGGGATTGCCTTCCACGACAAGGACTTGAAGAGTAGGGGTGAATTTCTTCGCTTCTTCTTGCCAGTTATAGATCAACGAGGTGGGAGCAATAACCAAAGCAGGGGCTATGGCGGTCAATTTTGCGGATAGGATGAAGGCTAGGACTTGCAAAGTCTTACCCAACCCCATATCGTCGGCGAGGATGCCTCCAAGACCATAGGATGATAAGGTTTTAAGCCATTGAAATCCAGTCTTCTGGTAGTCTCTTAAGATATGATGCAACTCATCAGGTATTTCAAATCCTCCGTCTTGAGGTTCTAAGATGCTTTGCACTAACTGCTTAAAGGCTTTATTACGCTGCACTCCAGGCAAGTTGGCTTGGCGCAGAAAGCTATCTATATACATGGCACGGTACTTAGGCAGATTGAGCATTTTTTCATTGAGATCTGAGGCCTTAAGGTCTAAATTTTCAATGAGTTGGGCGACAGCGTTCATCTCCGGCTGATTTAAATCGAGGAAAGATCCATCGCGAAGGCGATGGTATTTTTTCTTTAAGTGTAGAGAATGAAAGATATCCGATAATTCATTGTGTTCGATATCAGTATATTGAAAGGATATTTCCAAGATATCTAGAGTTTCGTCTAAGCGAACTTGGCCGGAAAACGTCGTAGAGGTACGGATTTTGAGCTTGAATTGATCCGAATAATAGAGTTCTGCAAGGTCTCTCAGTTGAGGAAGCCAATTGACGGTAAAATCAAAAATTTTATCTTCGTCTTCAAGAAAAATTTTTCCTTTAGATACGATGAAATCGGCGTGTTCCAGAATGTTGAGGATCATTCGTTCTTGATTGACAGAACGGATGAGAATAACATCGCTGGCTGTTGACTCGTTACTAGTATCCCGGGTCGCAGAAAATGGATTAATGATGGTCTCTCCATAGTGAAATTCTAAACGAGCTGTGATGCCCATATCGCTTGAACGATCAAAATAGATTTTGGCTTGTAAGCTTTCCTGATTAAATTTATCTTCTAGGACAGGATCAATGATAACTGGACCTAATTTCCCGATTAAGGGCAGTGCCTCTGAGGCGAAAAGCTCCTTCTGGGCTGCTGGAATCACAATATTGGTCACGGATCCTTGGCGAAGGGCTGACAGAAGAGGCAAAAGGAGTTCTTTTTGGTTGGGGGAAGCTTGATGGATTTTAGCTTGGTAAACGTAGTAGCTCCCATCGTCCGTCAGTTGGAGGGGCATTTCTTCAGTTTCGAGTGTTAATGCAAGATCCTGACCTTGTGACTGGAGGGAAAATTCGATGGGTAGCCCATGCCGGATAATTTGGGTGGGTGTGGGAGGGGGAGCTTCGAAGCTCCAAGAAAACACTTTATCTCCCAAAGCGTCTAAAAACTTAGTTAAATAATAGCCCGTCAAGGGCAACAATTTTTGATTGAGCACGGTTGTCGCGTAAAAGGGCCCTTGCATCTCGATTATGGCTGAATGTTGGTCATTCATTTCTTGCAGCATGGCAATTAACCTACGATCTTCCTCTTTGAAGGTTTGTCTCGTAGGTTCAAGGGTAAATTGCTTACCAAATTCTAGCGAGCGGCCTGATTTAAGCGCAGTGAGAAATTGTCCGATGTCTTTTACTACATAAAGTCGCTGCAGACCGACTCTAAGCTGTAGATGTGTAGAAAGCCGATGGCTGGGCAGGGTTTGGAGTTCCACGTTTAGAGTCAGTTCTTCGTAAGGAGTTTCCTGACGTTGATTGGCAAAAACAGTGAGAAGCTCATCAACCACGCGGCTCTGAACGACAGGGTCAGTCCAAGCTGACGGTAATTTTTGTTGGGCTGTTTTTAAGACGGCGATAACGTGTTTGCAGGCTCCAGGATAGTCTTTGAAGGCTGGGCATGTGCAGCGATATGAGCGTACGGAGTTGTCCTTCTCAAAGGCAAGCTGAACAATATAGCGTAAACCTCCGATGACAGAAGCGTTTATTAGGCCTTTATCGGGGAAAAAACTGAAATTGTAGACTCTACCAGCCGCGTAATAGGAAAGCCCTTTTTTATATACACGATCATTATCCGCTAGATCTTGAATTATTTGTTCAGAGATATAAAAGCGAGGCATGAAAATACTCCTTTGGTAGTAATATTTGCTGAGTTAGATAAGGGTATCAGTTAAGAATATCATAGTTTGAGTCTACTCGTCTAATTTAGGGACCAGAGAGTTGATCCGAGTTGCTCTTTGCACAATTTATTGATGCTAAATCTAGCGAATGATAGTTGAAAATGATGGAATTAAGCCAAAATTAAATATTATAATAAGATTGTATTATATTGTATATTTTTGTTGTGTGTGATATATTAGCGAAGGTATATCCTATAGGTCTAAAGGCCTACTATAGGTCATGTTTTCTGTAATGTAGTTAGGCCATAATCAATTTAATACCTCTGCGATAAAGGCAAACTCAGTGAGAACTGAGGGCGCAAAGCCACGGGTCTTAACACATTATGGTGAAGAAAGCCGGGATACCGAAAAAACTTGTCGCCGTATACTTATTTGGCGTCTTTTGTTTTATAAGGAGGAAAGTTGGTTTTGATAACAAAGTTGGAACCCCTAACAACGAACAGCTTTGAAATTGGGGAACTTTCAGAGCTTGACCTATATGATATACAGGGAATATTGTTGTTATCTAAAGGTAAGCCAATCACCGCAAACATTTATGAACTTCTTCTCCAGCGACAGCTATATACTTTACAATATGATTTGGAGAATTCTCATCCTCCAAATGAAGAACGTAGATTTCCTTCCTCGGAGTACCGTTTTATTGTAGGCTATGTTCGAAAAGTCTTTGAGAGCGTATGCCTTTTTAGCTCTACACGTTTAATCGATTCGTTTGCTATTGTTGATAAAATTATCAACGAGTTAGAAGGAAATTCCCGTGTGTATATAGATTTTAATGAATTTCGAAACTTTGATAATTATACATATATTCATTCCGTAAATGTTGCGTTAATAGCTACTCTAGTAGGGTTGAAAATGGGGTTTTCAGGACAAAAACTAAGAACTTTATCAATGGGTGCGATGTTCCATGATTTGGGTAAAAGTTCTTTGCCCCTTGAAATACTGAATAAACCTTCGGGCCTAAATAGAGAAGAATTTAAGATTATTAAAAAGCATCCAGAGCTGGGTGTGGAAATGCTTAAATACTCCAATATCTCAAAGGAGATTCTCAGCATAGTCCGTCATCATCATGAACGTTGGAATGGCGAGGGCTATCCGGATGGGTTAAGACAGAGAGCTATTACGACTAATGCACAAATCGTTGCAGTTGCTGACGTTTTTGATGCCCTTGTTGCGGATCGACCCTACCGCAAAGGGTTGCCCCCATATCACGCTTTAGAAATCATCGTGGCTGGTTCAGGTAAAGATTTTGATCAAGAGATTGTACATTGTTTTGAACGGTGTTTAATACTTTATCCGCAAGGTTCTATAGTTACTTTAAATACAGGTGAAATGGGAACAGTCGTCGGTATTCATCACAATTACCCGAGTAGACCGCTCATAAGAATTTTATTTGATAAAAACGGAAAATTCGTTAATGAGGAACTAACCTGCGATTTGCTTAAGGATTTAACAAGGTTTGTACAATCGGTTAGTTTTAACCACGTTACTTAGAGAATGAAGGAGACTGATGGCTCGTTATTTCGGTGTCGAAAATTGTATACAGTTTGATTGCAGGAAAAATGTGCACTTACGCAGAAACAGTGATAGAATAATTAGATAATATAAAGTGTAAACAATCAACCAGACAAGCTGGCATATGAAGCTTTGGGGGGGATGTTCCGTGCTTATTACCTGCGATAACAACATGCAAATGGGCTATATCTACCTTATGCCTAATCAAACGACTGACGAGTATACCCTCGAGAAAAGCGATATCGGGCTTTACTATGATGTGAACAGTCTTAGCATTCCAAGAATTAAATGGCATAGCATGGGTCAAAGTTTGAGTCAAATGCGTTTAGCAACGAAGACGTATAGAGAGTCAGTGGATAAATCGTTTCATTGTGAATATTGGAATGACCTAGATAGTGAAGGTTACATGATGGGAATCGAATTGTATTTAACTGAAGAAACTTTTTTACCGTTAGTGGCCCATCAGGCCTTTAAGCTTTACGATATACGTTGGCGGAACAGTGATTTCAGGATGCTTACGCTAGATGCCTATCATGATGTTCTGAATAAAAACAATGTTATCTATCCTTTAACCTCTGAAAAAGATGCTTTTGTGATCGTTGCTATTGATCCATTATCAAAAATCGGGAAGATAATGGCGCTGATTTCTGCAAGGGATGATTTATATCCCATCGATTATTTGAGAAACCCATTGTTTATGTTAGCAAATTCAAGCCGCTATCTAAGTCGGGATTAGTATCAAACTAGAGATAGGAATAGGCCACGACGAAGTGTCGTGGCCTATTCCTATTGCAGGTCTCTTTTTCCTATATTATAGTTAAGCAGTAAAGAAAATTTAAAAGCGATGATCTATTTATATTTTAACAGATCCTTAACCTCAGCATAATTTGGACTTTACACACAAAGTATAATATAGAATTAGCTAAAAATATTAAGATCCAAACCAAGGTTTGCCTGATAATATAAAATGAGGTGATTAAAATGGAACTATTGGTTGACTTGCATACTCATACCATTACAAGTGGACATGCCTACAGTACTATTACTGAAAATGCGCAAGCAGCCTCTCGCAAAGGGCTCAAATTGATGGGAATGACGGACCATGGTCCAAGTATGCCAGGGGCACCTCATCTATACCATTTTGGTAATTTGTCAATTCTTCCTGATGAAATTTCTGGGGTGAAACTATTACCAGGGGTTGAAGCAAATATTACGAACTATGAAGGTGAGTTAGATATGCCCATCCCATATTTAGCTAAGCTGAAGCTGGTTCTTGTTGGACTTCATCCGATCTGCTATCCTGGAGGTACAAGTGAACAAAATACGCAAGCCTTTATTAAAGCGATGGAAAACCCATATACGGATATGATGGTCCATCCGGGACGTCCACATTTTGAAATGGATCTTGAGCGAATTGCCTATGCCTCGGCTCTTCTAAATGTTCCGGTTGAGATAAACAATAGTTCACTTTCCACAATCAAAGAAAAAAGTGGAGCCCAACAGAATTGCCGTTTTATTGCCCGTTATCTTGCCAAGTTCAAAGGCCCCGTGATTTTAGGCAGTGATGCACATTTTTGGGATCGAGTCGGTGAATTCAGTGAAGCCCTGGAATTAGTTCGTGAGGCAGGGATTTCTCAGCACCAGATTCTTAATACTTCACCTGAGCGAGTGCTTGATTACTTGGCGACACGCCGTAAACATCGACCACTCATTGATCCATTATCACCTAAATCATAACAAAGCATTGCTTAGAGTGAGGTTGGCTTTTCCTTTTTGAAGTGGAGGGATTGGACTTATTTCGCAAGAGTTGAAGGAATATCCTAAATTCTGACGAATAATGCTTAAATGGAGAAAAAGAAACAGAAGAGGGGTTCGGATTTTATTATGCTAACTGTAGAAAAAATCGGTGGTACATCAATGCTCCAATTTCAGACTGTGCTTAATGACATAATTGGCTTCCCAAGTTCAGAAGATTTTCGTTATGGTAGGGTGTTTGTCGTCTCTGCCTACGCAGGGGTAACGAATATGCTGCTTGAAGATAAAAAGACTAAAGCTGCGGGAATCTACCAACGTTTTATAAAAGGGGAAGACTATGAAACGGCCATGGATGAACTATTAAGTGAGGCCCTTAAACTTAATGATACGTTTATAGACCTAGGTTTAAACCCTAAAGTTTGTCGAGTATTCATAGTAGAACGTGTTATGCAGACGAAAGCCTATCTGAATAGTATGGAGGATATTATTGCTTCAGGGTATGTCGGAAGAGACAGTATCTACTCGGCGGCTAGGGAGTTACTGGCATCGATCGGAGAAGCTCATTCCGCCTTTAACACGGTGAATATCCTGCGCAATAACGGTATTCTCGCGGAGTTGGTAGATTTAACGGGTTTCCGTGATTCTAAGCAACTCTCGATCAGCGATCGTATAGAAAAATCCTTTAAGAACGTTAATCCTCACGAAGCAATCATCGTTGCTACTGGATATACCAAAGGGACTGAAGGGATTATGAGGCAATACGAAAGAGGGTACTCAGAAATTACCTTTTCTAAAATTGCAACTCACTTAGCCGCGGATGAGGCAATTATCCACAAGGAGTATCATTTATCATCAGCCGATCCTAAAATAGTGGGTGTCGATAAAGCAATTCCGGTAGGTAGGACGAATTATGATGTTGCGGATCAACTTGCTGACATTGGAATGGAGGCCATCCATCCTAATGCGTCTAAGCCGTTAGAAATTGCGGGGATTAACCTGCGTATTAAAAATACCTTTGAACCTACCCACCCGGGAACTGTTATTTCCAATGACTATATAGGTCCTGAAGCGAAGATAGAAATCATTGCCGGGTCGGATAAAATTGTTGTTTTGGAAATCCATGATACTTCTATGGTCGGAGAATCTGGGTTTGATTTAGACATTATGAAAAAGTTTAAAAAGTATAATATTAGCTATATTATGAAAACCACCAATGCGAATAGTATCTCACTTGTAATTTGGCAGGCAGATCTCGCTGAATCTTTGGTGTCTGAACTTCAAGCTGAATACCGAACGGTTACCGTACAGGAGGCTGCGATTGTTTGTGCAATCGGGTCGAATATTGCAATGCCTCGGATTCTCGCTAGAGCCGCTAATGCCTTGGCTAAAAATAACATCAACATCAAGTGTGTGTCGCAGTCCTTACGCCAGGTGAACATGCAATTTGTGATTGATCGGGGAATGTATGCTAAAGCAATCATCTGTTTAAATGAAGATTTATGCTGGGCGAATCACGTGTAATCGGAGGGGTTAGGTTATGTCGGTAGAATCCGTAGCGGCATTTTTAAGGCAGAACAAAAAGGAAATTGAGATATTAAGCTTTGAGGATACAAGTACAGTATCAAAAGCAGCGGAGGCCTTAGGCGTAACTCAAGGTGAAATTGCCAAGTCACTGCTCTTTAAAGTCAAGGAAGATTTTATCATGATCCTCATGGCTGGGGATAAGCGGCTGGACAATAAGAAGTTTAAAGAAATCTTTTATACCAAGGCAAAGATGCCCGAGGCTAAGGAGGTATCCGAGGCGACTGGGCATCCTGTAGGGGGAGTTTGTCCATTCGGGTTAATTCAGCCGATACCTATTTATCTGGATTATTCCCTGCAATCATATACCCATGTTTTCCCTGCGGCCGGTGCCTCAAATACTGCCATAAAGTTAAACGTGGCTGAACTGGAGGAACTAACTGCGGGTCAGTGGGTTCAGGTGACGACATAGTTATTGGATAATGATCGATCTTTGACTCACAATCTAGGTTGCTTTTCTCGGAGGACCTTACTAGGTTCTCTTTTTTCAATGTTTGACCATTTCTCTGCTAAGCCTTATTATTTAGGAATAGAATACAGAATCTTTCCTAGGAAGGACATAAATGAACTTGATTAGAAGTAAAGAACGCAATTATGGATTCTACTTAACTAACAGGTTTTGGGTTATTGTTATTGCCCTATTTTGCGCTGTTCTATGGGGAAGCGCCTTTCCAGTTTTGAAAGTCAGTTATGAAGAGCTTGGCATAGCGACCGGAGATCGCTCCGCGATTATTGTACTCGCAGGATTACGATTTTTTTTAGCTGCCCTGCTTATTTTTGCCTTAATTATTTTTGGATTGCGTTTGTCACCCAAAGTAAAACTAAAAATGCTACCTCAGCTTTTTTTGCTAGGGCTACTACAAATTAGTTTGTTGTACTTCTTTTTTTATAACGGATTAGCTCATACCACAGGAATGAAAGGTGCTGTTTTATCGTCAGCGGGTATTTTCTTTGTGGTCGTTTTAGCTCACTTCGTTTATCGTGATGACCGATTAGACCTGCGTAAAATAGTAGGCTTAGTCGCAGGTTTCGCAGGAATTATCTTAGTTAATTCTGGACAAAACTTTACGTTAAATTTCACTTGGCAGGGCGAAGGATTTATGATTTTATCGGGTCTGGTGGGTGCTCTGGGAACTATCTTAGCAAAACGAATGTCAAAAGAGCTTCATCCCTTTATTCTGACGGCTTGGCAAATGCTTTTAGGGTCCTTACTTCTGATCGCGGTCGGGCTACCTGGGCTGAAACCTCAGGCTATGCTTTTTACGAACAGAGCGTTCATTCTGCTCTTGTATTCAGCAGTTCTCTCGGCAACTGCTTTTTCTCTCTGGTATGCAATTTTAAAAGGCAACAAAGCGGGAGAAATCAGTGTCTTTAAATTCATGACCCCCGTTTCAGGAGCTATCTTATCCGCCATGTTCATTCCGGGCGAACGATTGACTTTAAATATGTTTTTGGCTTTAGCATTAGTTGCCTTAGGGGTAATTGTAGTGAATTACCAACGGAGGGACCCTTGATCAAGGCTGATTGACCTTGTAGAAAGCTGAAGTTAGGGTTGAAGGATATGCCACCGGCAGATAAAGTGATGTGTATTGCAACCAACAGATGGTAGATTTCTGGGAAAAACGTGAGACTATAAAAGATGGGAAGTTATAACATGGGAAAGACGCTAGTATTAACGGAGAAACCGTCAGTGGGTCGTGAAATTGCAAAAATCCTCAATTGCAACCAGAAGGGCAATGGCTGTTTCATAGGCTCAAGATACGTTGTGGTATGGGCCCTAGGACATTTAGTGACGCTGGCAGATCCAGAAGCCTATGATGAGAAATATAAAACTTGGAAGATGGATGACCTACCTATGCTTCCAACGAAGATGGACTTAGTGGTTATGAAAGAAACCTCCAAACAATTTGGCGTGGTTAAGAATCTGATGAAGAGTCCGGAAATAACGGATCTTATCATCGCTACGGACGCCGGGCGAGAAGGCGAGCTTGTCGCACGCTGGATTATGCAAAAAGCGGGTTGGCGAAAACCCATTAAACGTTTGTGGATCTCTTCTTTAACCGAACGCGCCATAAAAGAAGGATTTAACAATTTAAAACCTGGCAAAGATTACGAGCCATTATTCGCTGCGGCAGAATGTCGCGCGGAAGCGGATTGGTTAATCGGGTTGAATGTCACTAGGGCTTTGACGTGTAAATATAATGCCCAACTCTCCGCTGGCAGAGTACAAACACCCACTTTGGCGATGGTTGTGGCCCGAGAAAATGAAATTAAACAGTTTGTTCCTAAAGACTATTGGTCAATCAATGTCTTAGGAAATGGCTTTACTCTTCACTGGCAAGATCAGAAAGGTCAAACCCGCATTTTTGATAGAAACAAAGCGGAGGGCTTGTTGGCGAAAGTGATGGGACAAACGGGGGATGTCATCGAGGTTAAGAAAGAAGCCAAAAAAGAACTCCCTCCCCTAGCCTACGATCTAACGGAACTGCAACGGGATGCTAATCGCAAGTATGGATTCTCTGCCAAAACAACCTCCTCTGTGATGCAGCAACTCTACGAGAATCATAAGTTAGTGACCTATCCGCGTACGGATTCCCGACATATCAGTGAGGACATTGTCAGCACTTTACCAGAACGCCTAAAAAGTATTGCTCTGGGACCTTATGTTGAATTAGCGCGCAATATCTTGAGAACTAAACTTAGCATCACGAAACGGTTCGTGGACGGTTCTAAAGTGTCAGACCATCATGCAATTATTCCAACCGAACAACCTCCTACGCTAGCTAGGCTTGGTTCGGAAGAACTGAAAATTTACGATTTAATCGTTAGGCGGTTTCTTGCCGTTCTTTCTCCGGCGTTCGAATATGAACAGACCCTGGTTAAGGTTAGCATAAAAGGGGAAATTTTTACGGTCAAAGGGAAGGTCGTTCAGTTAAAAGGTTGGCGGAAGGTCTATGAAGGACAAGGCTCCGTAAATCTAGATGATCCATCCGAAGATGGCGATGGAGATTCAGAGCACACTCTCCCAGAAATCCGCAAGGGGGAGATGCTGAAAAATCTAGCCGCTAAGTTAGTGGCAGGTAAAACTAAACCTCCGGCCAGACATACCGAGGCCACACTACTTTCTGCTATGGAACATCCGGGAAAATTGATCGAAGACCAAAAACTCCGAGAAGCGATGGACCAAAGCCATGGACTGGGAACCCCTGCAACCCGAGCCGAAATTATTGAAAAGCTTTTCAATTCGTTTTATATGAATCGTCAAGGGAAAGAGATTATTCCCACCTCTAAGGGGATTCAACTTATTAGCTTAGTGCCTCCTGAACTAAAGTCACCGGAACTGACCGCTAAGTGGGAACAACAATTGACTGAGATCAGCAAAGGTCGAGCTAGTCGTCAAATTTTCCTCACGGGAATCAGGGGGTACGCCACCCAATTGGTATCCACGGTGATTGGTAGTGAGCAGAGCTTTAAGCATGATAACTTGACGAGGAATAAGTGCCCAGAGTGTGGAAAATATCTTTTGCAGGTCAAAGGGAAAAAGGGTGAGCTGCTTGTCTGTCAAGATCGGGAATGCGGTTATCGAAAAGGGCTCTCTCAAATTTCTAACGCGAGATGTCCTGAATGTCATAAAAAGATGGAGATCAAGGGAGACGGGGATAATAAATTATTCTCATGCAGTTGTGGGTTTCGTGAAAAGCTCTCTGCTTTTACGAAACGAAGAGAAGCTGAGAAGGGGAATCTCAACAAGAGGGATGTCGGTAAATATTTACAGAACCAACAGGATAACGGACCGATTAATACTGCTCTAGCGGATGCCTTAGCGAAATTAAAGCTGAAGGGCTAACTAACTTTCTCGGAATCGTCCCTAAGAAGGATTTGATGTTCTATAGATTAACTGGATTTGGTAAAATTACTCATTGCAGGTTCCATCTCTATCAATTACTCTTAGAAGCATCAGAGAGGGTATCTACTCAAGTAGAAAGAAGTCTTATTGCAAAATAATATTATGCTTTTTTGAAATGCTTGCAGGGATTTCTAATATTCTGTCTAATATTACTTATGTAAATCCCAAAATAGAAGGAGGAAAAAAATGATTCGCAAGAAGAGTAAAGCCCTAGTTGCCATGAGTTTAATTATGTCCGCTTTGATCATGGTTAGTGGATGCGGTGCGAGTAAGCCTGCAACACCCGCACCCGCTCCGGAAGCAGCAGCAAGCAAAGAACCTATTAAGATTGGTTTCCTAGGTGCCAAGACTGGGGATGTGGCAATCTACGGATTGAACACATTAAAAGGTTTGAACATGGCAATTGCTGAACTCAATAAAGAGGGTGTTCTTGGACGTAAGGTAGCGCTGGTAGAAGAGGATAATGCAGGACAAAAGGATCAAGCAATCAACATCACCAATAAGCTCATTAGCCAAGACAAGGTTGTAGCCATCATCGGTGATCCTACGACAGGAATTACCCGTGTGGCCGGATCTATTGCCAACAGCAAAAAGACGGTCATAATGTCAGCAGGGTCTACTGGTACGGACGTTGTGGAAATCGGACCCTATGTTTTCCGGGATACCCTGTTGGACACGATTGCTGCTCCAGCAACCATGCAATACGTAATTAAGGAAAAAGGCTGGAAAAACGTTGCCTTAATTACTTCCAAGAACAATGATTATAGTGTATCCTTGTCCAAAATCTTTACAAAAGCTATCAATGATAACGGTGGTAAAGTAGTCATCGAGGAGTTCATTCAAGATAAAGACACTGATTTTAGTGGTCAAATCACTAAAATTAAAGCAGCAAACCCTGATGTAATTGTCTTTTCTGGTTATTATACTGAGGGAGCTTTAATCATGAAGAAAGCTCGTGAAGTTGGAATCAAGGCTGTTATGGTTGGAGGAGATGGTCTCCAAGGAGACGATCTGATGAAAATTGGTGGAGCTGCTGTGGAAGGCTCAATCTCCTATGCTGGTTTCTCCCCTGAACAACCAACTCCAAATACTGAAAAGTTCATTAACGCTTTCAAAGCAAAATATAACAATGAATTACCGGATCTTTTCGCTGCTCAGGGGTATGATGCTCTGATGCTGATTGCTAAAGCTATCAAAGATGCTAATAGTGCAGATCCAGAGAAATTTAAGGATACCCTCGCTAAGACCAAAGCCTACGATGGCGTATCAGGCACCATCACGTTCCAGGCTTCCCGTGAACCTATTAAGAGCCCAGTATATCTGCTAGAAGTTAAAGGTGGCAAGTTCGCCCTTCTGAAGAAAGTTCCTGTTGAAGTTAAGTAATCGAATTTTTCCTATTTACGTTTCTTAACTGTCAGATTAGTAGCAGCACTAGGTCCCAGGGATCGGTGCTGCTACTAATTGTTCAAAGTTATTTAGTGTTTTTGTTATGGTATTATGTTTTTTTAGTTTAAGGAGGGGGCCAATGTTTAACAATATTATGCAGCAACTGGTCAACGGGCTCGCCCTGGGTAGCATTTATGCACTCATTGCCTTAGGCTACACCATGGTGTACGGTATTATCGGCATGATTAATTTCGCTTATGGCGAAATATTTATGTTTGGTGCATATGCTGGCCTAGTTTTGGCGCTGACTAATTATGTCAATGTTTACGTGGCTTTACTGGGCGCGACGCTTATAACCATGGTGCTTGGAGTTGTTATTGAGCGAGTTGCTTATAAACCGTTACGCCGCTCATCGCGACTTTCGGCGCTGATCAGTGCGATTGGGGTATCCATCTTTCTATCTTCCTTCATGGTTCGAGTGAAGGGTCCTAATACTAGGGGTTTCCCTAAACTGTTTGAAAACAAAATTTTTGAAATAGGAAGTTTTCAAATTACTATTTATCAAATTGTGATTATCGGAGTTGCCGCTCTCTTGATGCTTGGATTACACCTTTTTGTAAACTATACTAAAACTGGCCGTTCTATGCGTGCTTGCTCTCAAGATCAGGATGCTGCGAAGCTTATGGGGGTGAATGTTGACCGAGTTGTATCGATCACATTTGCTATTGGATCCGGCTTAGCAGGAACCGCTGGGGTGTTAGCAGGTATTTATTTTAACGCTGTTCAGCCATATATGGGGCTTTTGGCAGGTCTTAAAGCGTTCGCTGCTGCAGTCCTTGGCGGAATCGGAAGCATACCTGGGGCCATGATCGGGGGGCTAATGATCGGTATGGCTGAAATAATGGGAATCACTGTGAATTTATCCGAGTACAAGGATGCCTTCGCCTTTACCATCCTGATATTGGTGCTCTTGTTTAAACCGTCTGGAATTATGGGACGTAAAGCCAATAAGAAGGTGTAAGGAGGGAATGGCAATGAAAAAATTATTAAACAATTGGATTGTTCAAGTTTTGCTGTTCCTGAGCATGCTTGGCTTGACTGTTATCGTGGCACAAATCATTAACGACATCACTCCACCCTATATTCTAATGATTGGCTTGTTTATAGGCATTAATTTAATCATGGCTCTGGGCTTAAACCTGATTACGGGGGTAACGGGTCAGCTGACCCTAGGTCATGCAGCTTTTATGAGTATTGGTGCTTATGCTTCGGCAATTGCGACTGTGAATTATGACCTCCCTTTCTTACTTGGAGTTTTGATTGGTGGCCTTGTTGCGGGTCTAGTGGGTATCATCATTGGATTTCCAACCTTGCGTCTAACGGGGGATTATTTAGCGATTGCGACGCTGGGCTTTGCTGAAATTGTTAGGGTCCAATTCACCAATATGAAAATAACTAATGGTGCCATCGGTTTCTTGGGGATTGAGGGAGCAACAACCTTCCCGATCGTTATGACCATAGCGGTCATAGTAATTTGCGCTATGGTATGGTTAGAAAATTCCCGAAATGGCCGGGCAATGCTTGCTATTCGGGAAGATGAGGTGGCTTCCTCCGCGGTAGGAATTAACACCACTCTGTATAAGATTCAGGCCTTCGCCATTGGCGCTTTTTGTGCTGGGGTGGGGGGCGCTCTGTTTGCCCATACGACCACCTTTATTCAACCCACCGATTTTGGCTTTCTTAAGTCCATTGATATTTTGAGTATTGTTGTGCTGGGTGGTCTGGGGAGTATTCCTGGCACGATTATTGGTGCAATAGTGCTGACAGCGGCTCCTGAAATCTTGAGGCCACTGTCCAACTATAGGATGATGGTATACGGTGTCCTGCTGGTTGTGATCATGATTTTCCGTCCCTATGGGTTAATGGGCGGAGTCAACTTAAGGCAGGCCGTTCGTCGGGCAATCATGTGGCCCAAGAAAAAACAGGCCGGACGGGGGGAATAAAGGTGAGCCTACTAAAATTAGATAATGTTACCATCCGCTTTGGCGGTTTGACTGCGGTTGATACTGTAAACCTAGAAGTTAAGCAGGGCGAAATACTGGCCTTGATAGGGCCCAATGGAGCGGGTAAAAGTACTGTGTTTAACCTGATCACAAGTATATATCAACCTACCGAGGGCGCGATATCGTTTGATGGCAAGCCTTTAGTTGGGATCCCTACGCATAGGATTGCGGATATGGGCATTACTAGAACCTTCCAAACGATCCGCCTGTTCAGTGAGCTTTCTGTCTTAGATAATGTTAAAATTGGTGGCCACTGTCGAGGAAAAGCAGGTTTATTTCATGCCTTAACTCGGTTGCCCAGTATGAAACGTGAGGAAGCCGAACTAGAAGAAAACTCGATTAGAGCGCTGGAATTTCTGGATTTGGCAGGGAAACGGGAGGAAATGGCTAAAAATCTCTCGTATGGAGAACAGAGACGTTTGGAAATTGCCAGAGCTTTAGTTTCCAAACCCAAGATACTTCTTCTTGATGAGCCTGCTGCAGGGATGAATCCTCAGGAAAAACTAGTCTTAATGGAAATGATTCGCAGAATTCGCGATACAGGGATCACGATATTTCTGGTAGAACACGATATGAAGCTGGTTATGAATATTTCTGAGAGAATCGCTGTGCTCGATTATGGTAAAAAAATTGCTGAGGGAACCCCTCTAGAGGTTCGCAGTAATAAAGCTGTAATCGAAGCATACTTGGGCTCCGGTCAATTTAAAAGCAGAATCCGGCGCTAGAGAGGAGACCAAGACATGTTGAAGTTAGAAAAAGTTGATGTATGCTACGGCTCGATTAAGGCTTTACATGGTATTTCCCTTGAAGTAAAAGAAGGAGAGATTGTTGCCTTGATCGGCGCCAATGGAGCTGGAAAGAGTACAACCCTGCGCACAATCTCAGGACTTTTGAAACCCTCTAATAAAGACAGTAAGGTTATATTTAAGGAAGAGTATATTTATGGAATGCGAGAAGGAAGCCGCAAATACGAAAGCATGCCCCCTTATAAAATAGTGGAGATGGGTCTATCCCATATACCGGAAGGACGCCGAGTGTTTCCACAGATGACGGTCTACGAAAACCTGCTCATGGGTGCCCATAGTCGAAAGGGTAAGCCTGGACAGGCAGACTTCGACCGGGTGTATCATCACTTTCCTAGGTTAAAGGAGAGAATTAAACAGGTGTCAGGTACTTTATCCGGTGGGGAACAGCAAATGCTCGCTATGGGCAGGGCTCTGATGGCTAGTCCGAGCCTATTAATTCTAGATGAGCCGAGCATGGGCTTGGCACCGATGTTAGTCGAAGAGATCTTCCATATAATCGAAGATATTAATTCGGCAGGAACCACGATTCTCCTAGTCGAGCAGAACGCCCACCTGGCACTAGAAATTTCCAACCGGGCTTATGTCCTAGAGACAGGAACGATCGTGCTAGAAGGCCTGGCTCGAGACCTGGCTCAAAATGAGGATATACGTAAGTCTTACCTCGGAGAATAATTTTTTTAAGAAATCAGTATTTTTTTTGGTAAGTCAAATAGCATAGGTTACGAATAGAGTAAAACAGCAGATTACAAGGATCTGCTGTTTTACTTTGTTCTACTATCGTAAGTTTTCCTCATTTTTAGAGGAACTATGGGATTCACGGAGAATTAAAAGGTATAGTATAATTATATCATTTTGAATAATGGTTCAGCCGAAGGTGAAACGTTACCCCTATCTGCAGAATTGTGTTCAATAGTGAGAGTTGGTGGAACTATGATTACGGGCATGATCTTTAATATCATGAAGTATTCCATTCACGACGGGCCAGGTATACGGACGACGGCTTTTTTGAAGGGTTGCCCCCTCGACTGCCCATGGTGTCATAACCCTGAGGGGCAGAAATATGGACAAGAGTTGATGTTTCGCCCAGACAGATGCGTCGGTTGTGGGCAATGTTTAGAGGTCTGCTCGCACGGAGCAGTGACTCAGTCTAAGGGGATATTTAGTTATTTGAGAAATCAGTGCAGGGCTTGTGGGGAATGTGCTAAGGTATGCCATACTGGTGGAAGAGAACTTGTAGCTAAAACAATGTCCGTGAGCGAAGTCATGGCTGAGATTGAGAAAGACTTGATATTCTATGACGAATCGGGAGGCGGAGTCACGTTTTCCGGTGGAGAAGCGCTGTTGCAGCCTGACTTTGTGTTAGAAATTCTCAAAGAATGCCATAATAAGGAAATCCATACAGCAATAGAGACCTGTGGGTTTGTCAAACCGGACTCCTTGAAAATGATCAGCCCTTACGTGGATCTCTTTTTGTATGATTTAAAACTCATGAATAGTCGAAAGCATCAAGCTGTAACCGGGGTTTCTAATGAGCTAATTTTAGCCAACTTACGCTGGCTTGCCGAGAACCATCCCCAAGTCATTGTTCGAGTAGCGATCATTCCGGGAATCAATGACGATGAGGACAATCTCCAACAATTAGGGGAATTTGTTGCTTCTCTAAAACGTGTGAAGGTAATTCATTGCTTGCCCTATCATAAGGCTGGGGTGGATAAGTACGAGCGGCTTGGTCTGGAGTATCGTCTGCCTGATCTACAGTCCCCAGACAATGAGCGTATGGTACAGATCGCTCAGAAGTTGGAGCAGTTTGGGCTGAAGGTTAAAATCGGAGGTTGATATAATTTGCCATTGTCATTAGGTTCTCGCCCGCAAATGAAAAGTAAAAATTAGTCAACAGGTACGATCTATTAAGGTATAATTAGACCAGTGCAAAGAAGCGGTTAATTAGACTATACTGTACTATACTATACTATAACACCTGGAGGAGAGGGCTAAGAATGAATGAACGAGTAACCATGCTCAGGCAGCGTAGCCTAGAGACTGAAGCAAATATCTCCGCTGAAAGAGCTGAGCTAATCACGGAATTCTATCGCTCGGCCGGGAATACATCCGTTCCCGTCCAGCGGGCTTTGGCGTTTAAATATTTGTTGGAGCACAAGGAGATTTGCCTCAATGAAGGAGAATTGATTGTAGGGGAGAGAGGACCGGCCCCGAAGGCTACCTATACCTACCCTGAACTTTGCTGTCATAGCCTAGAAGATTTGGACATTCTGGATTCTCGTCCCAAGATCTCGTTTAAAGTTAGCCCAGAGGTGCGCCAAAGCTATGCAGAACAAATTATTCCTTATTGGCAGGGCAAGTCCATGCGGGATCTGATTTTTACTGAGATGTCTGAGGAATGGAAAACGGCCTATGATGCCGGGATCTTTACCGAGTTTATGGAGCAGAGAGCTCCGGGGCATACGGTGCTTGATGATAAAATCTACCGCTTGGGTATCCTAGACTTCATTGCTGATATTGATGTTCATTTGGCGAAACTGGATTATTTTAAGGATACCGAAGCGTACTACAAGCAGGAAGAACTAAAAGCGATGCGAATCAGTGCCGAAGCCATCATCGGCTTTGCTGAAAGGCATGCTGAAAAGGCTCGGGAATTAGCCCAAGTGGAAGCAGATGGAGTGCGTAAGGAAGAACTGGAGAGGATTGCTGAGGTCTGTAGGTATGTACCAGCCCATGCCCCACGGAACTTTTGGGAAGCCTTGCAAGCTTACTGGTTTGTGCATTTAGGGGTCATCACAGAACTTAATACCTGGGATGCGTTTAGTCCTGGACGGCTGGATCAACATTTATATCCCTTCTACAAAAAGGGCTTGGCTGAGGGGACCTTGACCGAGGAACAGGCAAAAGAACTCCTTCAGTGCTTTTGGGTCAAGTTTAACAATCAACCTGCTCCGCCCAAAGTTGGGGTAACTGCTGCGGAAAGCGGCACATATACGGATTTTGCTAATATTAATAGCGGCGGACTGAAAGCAGATGGATCTGACGGAGTTAATGAGGTCACTTACTTAGTTTTAGATGTGATCGATGAAATGCGACTCTTGCAGCCCAGCTCGAACATCCAGTTAAGCAAGAAGAATCCCGATCGTTTTTTGAAGCGTGCAGCTCGGATTATTCGTAAGGGCTGGGGTCAACCTTCGGTCTTTAATGCGGATACTGTAGTCGAGGAACTTTTGCGCCAGGGTAAATTAATCGAGGATGCTCGGCAAGGTGGGACGAGTGGCTGTGTGGAAACAGGGGCCTTCGGCAAGGAAAGTTATATTTTAACTGGGTATTTTAATCTACCTAAAATCTTGGAATTGGTCATGCATAATGGAGTGGACCCGAGGACGGCTCAGCAGTTGGGTTTAAAAACTGGGGATCCTCGAAGTTTCCAATCCTTTGAAGCATTATTCGATGCTTTTAAGAAGCAACTGCATTATTTTATGGATATTAAGGTTAGAGGAAGCAATATCATCGAACGGCTTTATGCAACTTATATGCCGTCACCGTTTCTTTCTCTGCTGATTGATGATTGTATTGCCAAGGGCAAAGACTATAATGATGGTGGAGCTCGCTATAACACGAACTATGTGCAGGGGGTTGGCTTAGGGAGTCTGACCGACATGTTATCCGGCCTAAAATATCACGTTTTTGACCAGCAGGATCTAATCTTAGATCAGTTGCTCAAGGCCTTAGACGCTAATTTCTCGGGGCATGAGGCAGTTCGCCAGCTGCTGGTCAACAAGACGCCGCATTTTGGCAATGATCAGGAGTATGCCGACGATGTGATGGTGGATATTTTTAATGCCTACTACTCTGAAGTGAATGACAGACCTAATACTAAGGGCGGTGTCTACCGGATCAATATGTTGCCGACGACTTGCCATGTTTATTTTGGTTCTGTCATAGGCGCCACAGCTGAGGGGCGGAGGGCCTGGGAACCGCTTTCGGAAGGGATTTCTCCAGTTCAAGGAATGGATCGCTTAGGTCCCACCGCGGTCATTAAATCGGCTTCCAAACTGGATCACGCCCGGACTGGGGGGACACTGTTAAATTTGAAGTTTACACCTCAGGTCCTCGAAGGGGACGATGGAATTAATAAGCTGGCTCAGTTAGTCCGGTCCTATTTTAAATTGGGGGGTCACCATATTCAGTTTAACGTGGTTAATGCCAAAACCTTGAGAGCTGCCCAAGCTGAACCAGAAAAGCACCGTGACTTGATCGTTCGAGTGGCTGGGTATAGCGACTATTTCTGCGATTTGAGCGAGGCTTTGCAGGAAGAAATCATCGCCCGGACGGAACATGCTGTATTTTAGTATAAAGGGGGAAAACGGTTTGAAAAGGCAAATCACTAAAGCAAATTTCTCCTTAGTCCATCAAGAACTCGACCACTTTGAACGTGCTGGTCTGATCACGGGGGAGCAAAAAACTGGAATCTTAGAGATTTATGAAGTAAAGGGTGGTCTTAACTTTATTCGAGTAGTGGTCACGATAGGCGCAATTTTAGTGGGTCTCGGGATTTTAAGCTTTATCGCTAGTAACTGGGATGGGATCAGTCATTTAGTTAAGCTGCTGATCATCTTTGGAGTTTTCGGTGGTGTAAACCTAGCAGGATATATGCTTTCCGAAACTATTCCGAAGACGGGTCGGAGTTTGATTTACCTAGGTACCCTGGTTTATGGAGCAGGTATCTTTCTCATTGGACAGATGTATCATTTTGGAGGGGACTTTCCCACCGCGTTTTTGCTCTGGTCATTAGGAGTCCTCCCGATGGCATTCCAACTTAAGGACAAATATTTAATGCTCTTTACGAACATCCTGTTCGGGGTTTACCTTTTAGGATCGTTTGAGCAGGGGTTTCCCTATGCGGGCTGGGTAGGGGTACCTATCGTGTATTTAGCGTTTAACTACTTTGACAAGTCAAGACTACTCTTGTTCTTCGCTAATTTGACGAGTCTAAACTTTATCTTGCAAATCACCCTAAGATATGAAGTTGAGGGTTTATATGTAGCATTGCTCTTTTTCTGCATAGGGCTTGTTATGTATGGAGTCAAACACAACTTAGAGCCGGATATTTTCCGAATTCAGGGTAACATTCTGTTTGGGATAACGGGCGTGATTCTGACTATTCCCGATTTATGGGATGTTCTAGTCAATGTTCAGTCAACGCGTATGGTAAGTATCCTCTTTGCACTCGCTTTTGTTACTGTTCTCTTTTTCCTAATTAGAACGGGTAGCCTTATCAGCTTGCTCTTTGTGTGTGTTACCATCTTCCGGTATTATACGGATACCTTTGCATTTTTACCGAAATCTTTGTTCTTTATTGTAGGAGGGCTGCTGTTACTTGGCTTTGGTTTCTACTTTGAACGCATGAGGAAATCAACGAAAGGGGGGAGGATCGCATGACTACGAGAAAGAAGTTCTTACTAGCTGTAGCTATTCCCTTGTTCATCCTCCTAGCGATGACCATCAAACCTCAGGCAACCGTTGTCTTCGGGAAAGAAATTGTTTTGGAAACGAAGGCCTATGATCCGACAGATTTGTTTAGGGGGGACTATGTGGCCATTAATTTTGCAATATCGGATGTTCCAAAGTCTAAGGTGACCTTACCACCTGATAAGATTTACGATAAGAATCTCTACGTGAGTCTTAAACAAGAGGGTAAGTATTATGTAGTCGATCAAATTAGTGAAACGAAACCTAAGCAAGGGGTCTATCTGAAAGGGAAGTTTCAGGAAATATTTAATGAATTTAATGGGTCAAGTAATTACAGGGTCGATTACAGTCTCGACAAATATTTTCTTGAACAAGGAAGTGGCAAGGATCTAGAGCAAGAATCCATTAAGGGAGGACTTGTAGGAACGGTGAAGGTCCTCGACGGTTATGGAGTTCTGACGGGAATCGCACCGCGTTAGGGATTTAAATAATAACATTTCATATTAACATTTAAGAAGCAAACGATATCAAGTTGTGATATAGTTTGCTTTTTTGACGTTTTCATAGCCTGGAAACCACTTACAAGGGTATCCGCTGTGATCCATGGATCATCAGATCTGGGATTATCGATAGATTAGGAAGTTAGAGCTGTCTATAAAAATACTGTATTATAGTCAGAAAAGTAAAGACATTTTAGTATAATACATTTCATACATCGCCATGCTCTTACCTCGAAAAGATTGAGGCAAGAAAACAGCAGATTTTTGATCTGCTGTTTTCTCTATCCATTTTCCATTTTTGACTGATTTAAATGAACAGTATTCTGATTTTCTGGTATTTAACTTGATCTAAAAAAGTCGCTTGGCGATCGTTATTTTCTCGATTTCTTTTGCCCCTTCGTAAATCTCCAAAATCTTTGCATCCCGATAGAAGCGTTGAATGTCATATTCGTCAATATAGCCATAGCCACCGTGCATTTGCAAGGCTTTGTCAGTGACCCAGACCGCTGTTTCACCAGCATAAAATTTAGCCATAGCGTTGAGTGAGGGATCTAACTGGCCGTTGTCCGCTTTCCAAGCGGCCTTGTAGATTATGTTGCGGGCCAATTCTATTCGGGTTGCCATCTCGGCCAGTTGGAACTGAATGGCTTGGTTTGCGGCTAGGGGGACGCCGAAGGTTTTGCGCTCTTGAACATATTTAAGAGCCAAATCTAAAGCTCCTTGCGCTAAACCGAGTCCTTGGGAGGCTACCATGATGCGCGTTTGATCAAAGAAATGCATGAGTTGGTAGAAACCATTACCTTCTCGGCCAACAAGATTTTTTTGAGGTACTCTCACATCTTCGAAGGTGATTTCTGCCGTATCCGAGGCTCGGATCCCCATCTTGCCATGAATTTTCATCCGTGTAATTCCGGGGAGTTTTGCATCAACAATAATTAAGCTGTGGCGCTGTGTTTTTTTAGGTGCCTCCGGGTTCGTGACGCATAGGGCGACCATATAGTCACAGATTGTTCCGTTGGTGATGAAGGTTTTACTGCCGTTTAGGATATAGTCTGAACCATCTTTGGTGGCCCGGGTTGTTGTTCCAGCCACATCGCTTCCGGCGTTTGGCTCGGTATAAGCTCCAGCAAAGATTGCTTGACCGGCAGGAAGCAAAGGAAGATAGGTTTGCTTTTGTTCTTCACTGCCATAGTTCATAATATTTTCGGCACCAAACGTTGCAGCCCCAACGACTAAGCTGAGCCCTAAATCCACTCTAGATAGCTGCTCTGTGATTAAAGCTGTCTCAGTCCAACCAGCCCCAGGTCCTCCATATTCCTCAGGAATTGCAATTCCGACCAACCCTGCTTCGCAGGCCTTTTGCCAGAGTTCACGTGGGTATTTTTCCTCTCGGTCACATTCTTGGGCAATCGGTGTGAACTCTTTGAGCGCAAATTTGTAGGCCATGCTTTGAAAGGCTCTCTGTTCTTCTGATAATTCGAAATCCAAGGCTGTTCCTCCTCGTTCTTCTTCTAATATACGGGGTATTATAAAATCCCGTATTTTAGTATCGTCCTATTTAGGGGACAGGGTTTTCCTAGGACATTGAGAGTATTCTCCACTTGTTTTTGATTGTCTAGCTAAAGTAAATGCAATTTCAATGCCAATCCAAAAGGGGTCCTTTTTCGGTGTTTTTAGGTGTGAAAAGAGAGGTGGCGTGTCCATTGTGTTGTCAACTGTCCGTTATTCCGGACAGTTATTTCGCATTTTCATTATGATTTGGCGTCGTTGATTTCTCTTCGGTAAAATGCAGCATATTGGTGGCGTAAGTCCCGCTTAAGAATCTTTCCGCTGGGAGTTTTAGGCAGATCGTCTAGAAAAATGACACCTTTGGGGACCTTGAAGGCCGTCAGGTTTTTACGGCAAAGGAGGATGATCTCTTCTGAACTGAGGACTGCCCCTTGTTTGAGAACGACCAAGGCGGTCACCGCCTCTATCCATTTTTCATGGACAAGGCCGACTACTGCGACCTCTGAAACCCGGCTGTCTTGATAGATCACTTCTTCCACTTCTCGGCTTGGCACATTTTCGCCACCGCTTTTGATCACGTCTTTCTTCCGGTCCATGACGGTGAGGTAGCTATCCTTATCTAGAATCCCGATATCTCCGCTGTGGAACCAATCGTGCGCTAAAGTGGTCTCAGTCTTTTCCGGATCTTTGAAATAGAGCAACATGGTGTGGGGACCACGACCGCAAATTTCGCCAGGGCGGCCTTCCTTCGTAATCGGTTGATGCTCCTCGTCTTCCAATTGAGATACCATGTTCAAAGCAGCCTTGCCTGCTGAACCTGGTTTGGTCAGCATATCCTCAGGTTTGAGCATCGTATGGTAAGGGCTGAGTTCTGTTTGACCATAGAAGTTATAAAATTTTTGGCAATTGGGTAGGCGACGGATGATCTCCTTTAGAACTTCCACAGGCATAATCGACGCCCCATAATACCCTTTGACTATAGAACTTAAATCATAACTGTCGAACTCAGGGTGGCGCATGAGACCGATCCAAACCGTTGGCGGCGCAAAGAACATGGTTGCTCGATATTTTGCAAGGTTGTCCATAATTTCCTTCGGATCGGCTTTAAACAGGAGGATGTTTGTGGCTCCCACCATTAGAGCGGGAGTGAGGAATACATCTCTCTGAGCGCAGTGAAATATTGGCAATGCATTGAGGTTAACATCCCCGGGAGTAAATTCTCCATCAATAATGCAGCTCGTGTATTCGGCTAATAGAGACTGGTTGGTCAGAATCACTCCTTTGGGCAGGCTCTCAGTCCCGGATGTGTAGGTCATTTGAACCGGATCCTCGATGTGAAGCTCTACATCAGGCTCATCAAATGGATACTTTTTGTACCAGGTCTCAAAGTTGGTGAAGTTCGCTGGGACTGTCTGCTCCAGTCCTTGTCGGGACCAGAGAAGGGTTTTTACGGAAGGCATATCATCTAGTACATCTTTAACCAGATGGTAAAGGGCGTCTTCAATAATGAATACCTTAGCCTCTGAATGGTTTATGCAGTAAGAGATGTCTTTGCCGAGGAGAAGGAAGTTGACTGCAAGGTATACTCCTCCGGCTTTGGCCGTGCCCAGCCAAGTGAGGACATGGTCGATCGTGTTGTGGGCGAGTATGGCCACCCTATCGTATTTTTGCACACCTAACTCGATTAGGGCATTGGCCACTTGGTTAGATTCCTTCTCCAGTTGACGGTAGGTGAGTGTGGTATTTCGGTAAATTATGGCGGGTTTCTCCGGGTGACGATGGGCGCTTCGTCCAACGATATCGGCGACGACCCAGCGGGTGATCCGGTTATAGCGGGTGCGAAGAAAGCGGACGTTTTCCCCATTGAGCGTATGGTAATGCTCTTGTTCTGCTTCTGTTAGCGGGGCATTTAGGGTCATGGGAATCCTCCTCCTCTTTTTTTCCTAGTTTTCAATTAGGCTTGTGTTTCTACAAAGATCATTTCATGGGCGCACTCCCATCAAGGATTGTTACCCGACTGTTTGGCTTGGATCTTCTTTGGTACTCGAAATTTCGGCAAAACGCGTTCTCAGGGCTGCCTTAAAGAACTTCCCGACGCTTGTTCGGGGAATGGCATCTATAAACTCCACTCGGTCCGGTACCCAAATCTTTGGGGCTTTTCCTTTGAGAAAATCAAGGATGTCTTGAACATTAACTTGTCCTTCGTATTCTTGTTTAAGGACAACGCAAGCCAAAGGCCGCTCAACCCATTTAGGGTGAGGGATGGCAATTACGACTGCTTCTAAGACCGCCGGATGCCCCATGATTGTATTCTCTAGATCTAGAGATGAAATCCATTCGCCGCCGCTCTTGATTAAGTCTTTGCTTCGGTCGGCAACGGAAACATACCCTTCTGAATCGACGGTGACGATGTCCCCAGTACGCAACCAACCGGAGGAAAAGGCTTCTTGGGTGCGAATGGGGTCTTTATAATACTCTTTAGCTATCCACGGTCCGCGGACCAAGAGTTCTCCCATCGTTTTACCGTTCCAAGGTATTTCGTCACCATCCTCTCCGACAACCCTCATTTCAAGTCCGGGGACGAGGAGACCTTGCTTTGCGGATAAATGAAATTTTTCTTCCATTGAGATGTCCGTCAGGGAGCTCTTAGGTCGGGATACGAGAACGACTGGCGTGGTTTCCGTCATTCCATAGGCATGAAGAATAGAGACACCCAATTTCTCGTGGTAGTTCTTGATCATGGATACAGGCGCGGCGGAACCACCATTCACAAGTTCACGTAGGCTGGACGGGTCGTATTTTCCACTCTCCCACAGTGGATAAGTGGCCATCCAAATGGTGGGTACACCGGCGGCCAAAGTTACTTTATGTTCTTGGATAAGCTGACAGAGATCCTCTGCTTGGGGGCGCGCCCCTGGAAAGACCTGAGTAGCTCCTAGCCAGGTACAAGCAAAGGGTAGTCCCCACGCATTAGCATGAAACATAGGTACAAAGGGCATTACCCGGTCGGATTCTTGGAGGTTCAAGGAATCCGGGAGAGAAGCAGCAAAACTATGGAGAACTAGGGCCCGATGAGTGTAAACGACGCCTTTCGGTTTGCCAGTAGTGGCTGTGGTATAACACATGGCCGCTGGATCCCATTCGCTTAAGTCTGGAAACTCGAAGCTTTCACTAGCCTCTGCTAAGAGCGTTTCATAGGAAAGTGATTTTTTTAAAGTGCTTGGAGGGATCTCTTTCGTGTCGGACATTACGACGATGTACTCCAGAGTTGGGAGCTGATCATGGATGCTTTCCAGTAGGGGGACTAAATCTTTATCTACAAAAATAACCTTATCTTCGGCATGGTTGATGATGTAAACTAGTTGCTCCGGCGCGAGGCGCAAGTTCAAGGTGTGAAGCACAGCGCCGCTTACTGGAACTGCAAAATACAGCTCTAGGTGACGGTGGTGGTTCCAAGCCAGAGTGGCTACCCGGTCTCCCTTGTTAATGCCCAAATCCTTGAGCACATTTGCAAGGCGTTGGGTTCTCTTGTAGAAGTCACTGTACGTATAGCGGAAGGTCCCTGAATAATCGCGGGTGATGATTTCCTTCTTAAAAAAGAGCTTGGCTGCCCTCTCCAGAACCGCTCGCAAGGTGAGATCATAAGCCATCATAGTGCAATCACTCCTGACATTTTAATAATTTAATTATATGTTCAGAATATTTGAAATATTAATGCCAATTAAAATCCCTTGCTTCTTCACACCTTTTGCGTGTAAAAGGAAAGGGCAAAGTGTATATTATGTTGTCAACTGTCCGTCATTGAGGACAATTATAACGAAACATGGGAAGGGAAGTTATTGAGTTTCTTTATCGGAGACTGCCAAAGGGAGATGCCTAGGGACTAGTGGCATAGGATTTGCATTTGTTTAATACAAGCAAAGAAGAGATGGATGCAAAATACTCAGAATATTAAGATTAATATGAGGGGGGAGATCAAGAATGATTCTGGCGCAGGACAAACGGATTGAAGATTACAGTTGCAAAGGATGGTGGGGGACTAAGACAATCCTTGATCATTTTCAAGAGCATGTAGTTACCATTCCAAATCATATTGCCCTGGTGGATCCGCCTAATCGTGAAGAGCTTACAGGCTCGGCCCCAGAACGCTTAAGCTATCGTGAGCTTGATGTCATAGTCCAGAAAGTAGCAAGAAAACTCATAACTTTAGGCGTCCAAAAAGATGATATTTTGATGGTTCAACTGCCCAACACCTGGGAGTTGGCGATGCTTTATCTGGCCGTTGCTAAGACGGGTGCTATAATTTCCCCTATACCGATGCAGTGGCGTCTTAAGGAGTTGGGCTATGTAGCTAAACTCACGGAATCTAAGATCTTTATTACGATCGAGCAATTCAAAGATACCTTTCACGTAGAAATGGGGAGAGAGCTTCTACAGAATGGATCAGGAAGCCTTAAGCTCTGTATTAGCTTGGACACCTTAAGGGAGTGGACGAAAGGGAAAGAGACCCTAGAAGATGAACGAGCAACAGAGCAAAGTAAAATAGAGGCAAATGACATATTTACTATCTGCTGGACATCTGGAACAGAAGCAGATCCGAAGGGTTGCCCGATGAGCCATAACAACTGGATATCTCAATGCGGCATTGCGATACAGGCTGCAGGCATCTGTAAAGGAGATGTGCAGTTTACAGCTGGACCTTTGGTGAATATGGCATCCTTGGGTACCACATTTGTACCTTGGCTGATGCTGGGAGGAACCTATGTCCTCCACCATCCTTTCGATGCTCAAGTATTTGTTAAGCAGATGATTCAAGAAAAGGTCAAACTACACACTATTGGTTCCGGCTGTAGCCAACTTGCTTGCCAAACACCCACAGGCGGATCTGTTTGACTTTAGTTCGGTTCGATCAGGCGATCCCTCGCAATCCAACGGGCAAGATCCTGAAAGCACCTCTTAGGCAGAAATTAAGGAAAAGTGTTCTGTGATGAAATTCTGAATCTGGGGGTAGTTAAGCGAAAGTAATGCATTAGGAAAGGGTGTTAAACGATGAGAGAAGCAGTGATTGTAGAAGCAGTAAGAACTCCCGTAGGACGGAGAAATGGAGCTTTAAGTGGTATTCGTTCTGAGGATTTGGCGGGCCAAGTCCTCAGAGAGGTGGTTAAGCGAGCGGGAGTCGATCCTGCCTTGATCGAAGATGTGCTAATGGGTTGCGTTTCTCAAGTGGGGGAGCAGGGTTTTTGTATCGGGCGTCAGGCTGCCTTGATCGCAGATTATCCCCAACACGTTCCAGGTTTAACGATTGATCGTCAGTGTGGATCTAGTCAGCAAGCTATCCATTTTGCGGCACAGGCGATTCTGGCTGGGGATATGGATATCGTTGTAGCAGCGGGTGTGGAAAATATGTCCCGAGTTCCTATGGGCTCAAACGTAAAGGATACAGAGTTATCACACGAGTTGACCTCACGTTATGAGATCATTAATCAAGGACTTTCTGCAGAGCGGATCGCCGCACAATGGGGTCTCAGTCGCGAACAAATGGACGAATTCTCTCTGGAGAGCCATGAGAAGGCGCTAAAATCTCAGGAGGAAGGGCGATTCGAACGAGAAATTATGCCGCTAAGTGTGGTTCTTCCGGATGGTAGACAAGCAGTTATTAAAATGGACGAGGGCCCACGGCGGAACACAAGTCTGGAAAAACTTGCTACTCTAAAGTCGCCCTTCCAGGAAAACGGTCGAATCACGGCTGGAAATGCGAGTCAAATTTCGGACGGAGCAGCAGCGGTACTCGTAATGTCGCGTGACAAAGCGCTTGAACTGGGTCTGAAGCCTCGTTTTCGGATAGTGGCTCGGAGTGTCATAGGTTCTGATCCGACCCTGATGCTTACCGGTCCTATAGCGGCTACTGCTAAGGTGTTGGCTAAAGCAGGTCTAAGTCTTGCCGACATTGATATCTTTGAGGTGAATGAAGCATTTGCAGCAGTTCCATTGGCTTGGCTGATAGATACGGGTGCTGACCCGAAGAAACTAAATCCGAATGGTGGGGCTATTGCCCTAGGGCATCCCTTGGGCGCCAGTGGGGCTAAGTTGATGTCTACAATGATACACGAACTTGAACGAACCGGCGGCCGTTATGGACTGCAAACTATGTGCGAGGGACATGGTATGGCTAATGCGACAATTATTGAGCGATTAGATTGAGAGACAAACAGGTATTAAGGAAGGAGTAATTCACGATGGATTTGAAACAAGTAGTTGGATTCGTCACGGGAGGGGCCTCTGGTTTGGGGGAAGCGACTGTACGGCGGATAGTTAACGATGGAGGTAAGGCAATGATTCTTGATCTAGCGGTAGAACGAGGAGAGAAGTTGGTTGCTGAATTGGGTGACAGTGCCCTATTTTGCAAGACGGACGTTAGCAGTGCAGAGAGCGTACAAGCGGCTCTGGAACAGGCAATTAAGGGGTTCGGACGCGTTAATGTAGTTGTGAATTGTGCAGGGATTGGGGTAGCGGAAAAGCTGCTAGGTAAGAAAGGGCCTCATTCCCTTGAGATTTTTTCAAAAACTATTCAGATAAATCTTATTGGTAGTTTTAATGTTATACGCCTAGCTGCAGAATATATGGCGAGCAATGAGCCCAATGCTGGAGGAGAGCGGGGCGTGATTATCAGTACTGCTTCAGTAGCTGCCTATGAAGGACAAATCGGGCAGGCCGCCTACAGCGCGTCTAAAGGAGGGATCGTAGGAATGACTCTGCCTATTGCTCGAGAGATGGCAACCCATGGCATTCGCGTGATGACGATTGCCCCTGGTCTCTTTGAAACTCCGATGTTTGAATCCTTGCCAGATGAGGCTCGCAAGTCGCTGGGCGCTATGACTCCGTTTCCCTCTCGACTGGGCTATCCAGAGGAATTTGCCCTTTTAGTGAAGAGTATCGTGGAGAATCCAATGCTCAATGGTACTACGATTCGTTTGGATGGGGCAATCCGTATGCAGCCTAGGTAAAAACATTGTGGTCATATGAGAGAATCGTAATGATAATAGTGATCTCAGGAAGCGTGATTTAACATTAAGACTATTGGTTAATAGACCGAAAGGAAGGGAACGATGGACATCTATTCGGAAGACCACAAAATGTTTCGTCGAGCCTTCGTAAAGTTTGTAGAAAAGGAGCTCTCTCCTCATATCGAAGAGTGGGAAGCACAGAGAGAGATCCCGCGTTGGGTATGGAGGCGGATGGGGGAACAGGGCTACCTCTGTCCATGGTTGGAAGAGAAATACGGTGGTTCTGGAGCGGACTTTGGCTTCTCTGCCATTATTAATGAAGAATTAGCAAGAGCGGGCGTGGGGATTGGGATGGGATTGCATAGTGACATCATTGCACCTTACATTCAGGCCTTTGGGACAGAAAAGCAGAAATCGGACTGGCTTCCGGCGTGTGCTCGCGGTGAAAAGATCTTAGCCCTTGCTATGACTGAACCCCAGGCCGGGTCAGACCTTCAGGGAATGAAGGCTACTGCAGTCAGGGATGGAGAAGCTTATATTATCAATGGGTCCAAGACCTTTATCAGCAATGGGGTTTTCGCGGACTTAGTTATTGTTGCGGTCAAAACTGGTTCTGAAGAGCTGCCCAGAAGCAAGGGAATCAGCCTGATCGTGGTGGAAGATGGGACTCCCGGTTTTGCTAAGGGCAAAAACATGAATAAGCTTGGAATGCACAGCCAGGATACAGCGGAACTCTATTTCGACAACTGCAGGGTACCAGTTACTCAGCGATTGGGCGAAGAAGGTAAGGGATTTTCGTATCTTATGGAGAAGCTTCAGCAGGAGCGGCTGATTTCTGTTCTTGGTTCGCAAGCTCTGGCGGAACGGATGCTTAGTGATGCACTGGCTTATGTCAAGACGAGGGAAGCTTTTGGGCAGCCAATCGGCAAATTTCAACATAATGCTTTTAAAATAGCAGAAATGGCAACCGAAATTGAGATCGGGCGCGTGTTTGTAGATAACTTAGTGGCTGATCATATGGCAGGGCAAGAGATTGTGGCTAAGGTCTCTATGGCAAAATATTGGGTCGGAGAAATGGCTAACAAAGTGGGGTATAACTGCCTTCAGCTTTACGGCGGCTATGGGTATATGGAAGAGTACCCCATCGCCCGGCATTATCGAGATGTGCGGGTGCATACCATCTTTGCTGGGACTACAGAGATAATGAAACTCATCATTGCTAGAAAGTTAGGGTTGTGAGTAGGAAGGAGTGGGGATTGAGATAAATGTATCAACTTTTAACTGGGGTGCGGATTCTTGATTTAACCCGACTACTGCCCGGAGGGTATGCCAGTCAGTTGCTGGCAGATCTGGGGGCTGATGTGTTGAAGGTGGAAGATCCCTGGCAAGGGGACTATCTGCGTTGGATGAAGCCCTACTTGCCGGGTACTAAAGATAGTGCCCTTTATTGGTCCCTGAACCGCAACAAAAAGAGTCTTAAGCTGAATCTAAAAAGCAGTGCAGGACGGCAAGCCTTTTTTCGTCTGCTTACCAAGTATGACATTGTTCTGGAAGGGTTTCGGCCTGGAGTGATGGATAGCTTGGGTCTCGGTTATAAAGAGCTGCAGAAAATCAATCCTGCTGTTATCCTCTGCTCTATTTCGGGTTACGGACAGGACGGGCCGTATAGTCGACGTTCGGGTCATGATATCAATTATATGGCGCTTAGCGGGGCCTTGGGTCTTACGGGACAGGCCGGAGGGGTTCCTGTATCTCCAGCAGTTCAAGTGGCGGATATTGGTGGCGGGGCCCTCATGGCGGTGACTGGAATCTTGAGTGCCTATATCGCCCGGCAGCATACGGGTCGAGGACAATATATTGACGTCTCGATGCTGGACGGAGTGGTCTCCTGGATGGCGATGCTTTATGCTCAGAAAGCGGCTGAGAGTTTCACTCTGAAGCGTGGAGAAGGAATGTTAAACGGTGGAGAGGTTTGCTATGCTGTTTATGAGACTCGAGATGCTCGTTTTATGAGCCTTGGAGCCTTAGAACCAAAATTTTGGCAAGCTTTTTGTCAAGCTGTAGATCGTCCGGATCTTGCCGGCCAGCAATTTTCTCACGAGCCAAGGGTTTTGAGCGAGGTGGAGAAGATCTTTAAGAGTAGGACCCAGGAAGAGTGGACTGCTTTCTTCAAAGATAAAGACGTTTGCTGTGAGCCAATCTTAGAACTATCCGAAGCTCGCCAGCATCCTCAGGTTCAGGCTCGGCACCTATTTACTCCCCTTAGTCATCCTGAGAGTGAGGCTGTGGAGACTGTTAGGAATCCCCTCAAATTTCCGGATCAAGAGGAGCTGCCGGATCAAATTCCTCCGGGCTTTGGGGAACAGACGAGGGAGGTTTTAAGAGAGGTAGGTTTCAGCGAGGAGGAAATCAAGGAGTTTGAACAGTAGAGGTAGTTGAGTTGATTTGTCGAAAATTGACTTGCCTATTATAACAATGAGAGTTAGCAAAATAAATCTGATATAGGCTTTTAAGCCCCCTGATAGAGGGGCTTTTTTCTATTGAAGCTCGAATGTTCTGAAATAAAGGAATAGCCGTTGTCTAGGGAGAACAATTAGAGTGTTCCATATTTGGAGAAACCATGAAGTTGATTGTAGTTACTCCAGTTTGACGACGAGGTGAGCTTTAATGCTAATGAGCGATATGATGACCAGAGATGTTCCTCTTATTCATCCTGAAGATAATCTTAGGCAGGGGATAGAGCTTTTACGCTGGACCAAGCTGGATGCCCTACCTGTGGTAGATGAAGCTGGTTTTTTGATTGGGATTTTTACCAAAGCCAATGTACTAGATGCTTTTTTGGCCGGTGCGGACACCACTGAGAAGATTGAGAGACATTATAATCCCCAAGTCGTGACGGTCGAAGCCGACACACCTTACCGTGAAGTAGAACAGCGGGCGAAACATAGCTCAGTGGGTACGGGTGTAGTCGTAGACAAAGAAGGGAAAGCACTTGGGATTTTTACTAAGGTAGACATGATTATGGCTCTCTTTGGTGAAGCGGAACAATTGGCCACTAAGCTCAACACGGTGTATCAGGCCATGCCCAACGGAATTATCGTCGTGGATCGCAATAACCGTATCCAACAGATAAATCCGTCCGGCGAGAAAATCCTTGGCTTGGAGCAAGAAGCACTTAATGGTCGCCTGTTCAGTAGTGTTTTTCCCGGCTTAGATCTGAGCGTGGTACTAAAGCAGTCGCGACATCTAGTGGGAATTCAGACTCAAATGAATCAGGTGACCGTTCTTTGCAACATTAGCCCTGTGAGTGAGCTGGCAGGAGCAGTAATCGTTTTTCAAGCTTTGACCGATTTAGACCAAGTGGCTTTAGAGCTAGATGCTACCAAGCGCCTGTACGAGACTTTACTTACTGTCACCAATATTGCTTATGAAGCCATCTTCGTTGTAGACGACCAGGGAAAAATCACCTTGATCAATGAGGCAGCCTGCCAATTTTTTGGGAAGAGAGAAAAAGAGCTCTTGCAAGAGCCTGTAGATCAAGTGATCGAAAATACCCGTCTTCTGCGGACATTGAAAACAGGCATGGCGGAAACCAATGAAATCCAAGTCATTAACGGTCGAGCTTACATCGTCTCACGCCTACCTATTGTGCGTCAGGGTAAAATTATTGGCGCAGTGGGCAAAATTACCTTTCAGAAATTGGAAGAAGTTAAGGATGTTGCTCAAAGACTTGCTCAGATGGATCATGAGTTAAGTTTTTACAAGGAACAATTGGGCTCAACCAGACTACCGGTTACATTCAGTCAAATCATTACAGTAAGTCAGGATATGCGCCGCTTGAAGCAAGACGCGGAAATGGCTGCTCGTGGGAATTCAACAATTATGCTGACCGGAGAAAGCGGCACAGGTAAAGAACTTTTTGCCGAGGCCATTCATCAGGCAAGTCTTCGTCGCAAAGGACCCTATGTGAAGGTTAATTGCGCCGCAGTGCCTGAAAATCTTCTGGAATCGGAATTTTTCGGGTATACCAGCGGGGCGTTTACTGGAGCCCAAAAGGGAGGCAAAGCGGGTAAATTCGCGGTCGCCAATGGTGGGACGTTATTTCTAGATGAAATAGGGGATATGTCTCTCAATTTGCAGAGTAAGCTTTTGCGGGTTTTGGAGGATAAGTGTTTTGAGCCTATAGGGAGCAATGAAGTCATGAAAGTGGATGTAAGGATTATTGCAGCCACAAATCAGGATCTGATTCGAAAAGTTGAGAAGGGTGAATTCCGAAGGGATTTTTATTACCGACTTAACGTCATTAATTTTCACCTTATTCCACTGCATGCTCGATTAGAAGACGTCATTCCACTCGTTCATGTATTTTTAGAGCGGCTAAATCATGATTTTGGCAAGCAGATCGAGGGCGTTTCTCCGGATGTACACAGAACTCTTATAGGTCATCGTTGGCCAGGGAATGTGAGGGAATTGAAAAATGTCATCGAGCGAGCTGTGAATTTTGCCTCGGGAGATAGGCTGGAGCTTGAAGATTTGCCCTTTTACCTTAAAGAACCTAAGCGTGTAGAGATGGTTAGGTTTGAGAAAGGGTGGAACCTAGAAAATGCCCATGAACATTTGGATAAAGACACGTTGGAAAAGGCCTTAATCAAGGTAAATGGTAACAAGTCTGAAGCGGCGCGACTCCTAGGGATTTCACGGTCCTGGCTTTATGAAAAAATTCGGCGCTATGCGATTCGAATATAACATTTTCTTTACTGAAAGCTCACAACTTCTTAAACTTCAATTCACACTTTAAACAAACTTTATGGTTAAGATAATAGTAGGCCAATCAGATGCGCAGACTTGATTGGTAATACTTTACCTAAGGAGGAATGTTGTTTGAAGAAAAGACTTATTGTAGGGGTGCTTAGTGCAGTGTTGTTAGTAGGAGGTGCGACAACTGTTTTCGGTGCCACAGATTCTGCTAAGCTCGATGAAATTAAAAGTTTGACACAGCAAATGTTTAGCATCCAGAAACAAATCGTCGACAAAGAAGTGGAAGCAGGGCTCAGAACTGCAGAACAAGCGGACACTATGAAGAAATTTATCGACCAGCACCAAGAAGTTAGAGAACAAGCCATTGCAGACGGTAAGGTTTTCGGTCCGGGTATGGGTGGGAAAGGTATGAGAATGCGTGGCGATGCCGCTATGTTTAATAATGGTCAACCTATGACGGACGAGCAACTTAAAACATGGAGCGACGCTGCTGAAGCCCGTTTAGCTGCTCAATTAGAGGCCATGAAAAGTAATGGGAAGTTAACCGATGAGCAACTTAAAACCTGGAGTGATAAAGCGAAAGCTCAGCTAGAAGCTAAAAAAGAGGCTCTCAAGAATGGCACCTTTATGCAGGGAGACATGGGTATGGGTAAGCGCGGAGGTCATGGGGGTCGTGCTTGGGGCAGCAAAATAGCGCCTTCTGATTCAGCGCCAGCTGCAACGACTTCTGCAACAAATCTACAGTAATTGAATTGCCCCATCTCCAACCTTAGTGAACATACGTGATCTTCAGCATAAATTTAAGAGATAATGCTTAGACAACCTTGACAAGATTTTCAATGGACCATTTCAATAACTAATAGAGATTTTGGTGAAGTAGTAGGAAGTCTAAAGGGCTAAGTCATCCTGACGAGGATAACTTAGCCCTTTTCATTTTAGTAAGTTTACTTAATTAATAAAGGAAAATTGGCTAGCACCCGAAGACACTGTCTTCGCACGTATTAGTCATTCTGTCAGTCTTCAGGCGCAGGCGGTCACCTTAGTTGATAACTTATGCGCTGGCCATGACTCGAACAAGGATGTTCGAGATTAGAACACCGCCATGGATGGCAAGGTGTCGTGATGGCTGTAGCCATGGATGGCGAGAAGGGACCTTTCAGAAAGTATAGAACTGAAAGTTATACTATCTAATAGTACTAAAAAACCCTCCATAGCCTTTCGGCTTGGAGGGTTTCAAGATTAGCGATTTACCAATTGCTACGTGTACGTGGCTGATAGCAGTCACGGCAATATACTGGCTTGTCACCAGAAGGTTGGAAAGGAACGGTTGTTTCTTTTCCACAAGTAGCGCAGATAGCAGGGAACATTTCGCGTTGTTGACGCGCATAACCGCCACCGCCGCCTTGGTTTCTGGTTTGTGCTTTTTTAGCTGCACGGCACTCTGGGCAACGTCCTGGCTCATTGGTGAACCCTTTTTCAGCATAGAACTCTTGCTCGGAAGCTGTAAACTCGAAGTCACGACCACAATCTTTGCAATTTAACACTTTGTCATTGAACATTATAAAAAAACCTCCACTAATATATTACCCGCGCCTACATGGCAAGTTAACCAACTTCTTCCCGGAGCCTTAGGTAATAGAGAAGGTTTGCTTAAATCCACTAGTTTTAACGAGCTTTCATCAGTATAACTAAAAAAACTATTGATGTCAAATTATTATTTTAAACTTGCTAACATACCGAATATTTCATCGATGATTGCGGCTTGTTAAGCATACATTTCTGCTAGTAAGGCCTTAACATCTTCATTTTCTAGATATTCATCAAAGGTCATTTGTCGATCGAGGAGTCCTTTCGGTGTGATCTCAATAATCCGGTTAGCGATGGTTTGGACAAACTGGTGATCTTGGGATACGAAGAGGATATTTCCATCAAGGTTGGTTAGGGAATTATTGAGAGCTGTAATGGATTCCATATCAAGGTGGTTGGTAGGCTCGTCTAATAAGAGAACATTCGCGCCACTTAGCATCATTCTGGATACCATACAGCGTACCTTTTCTCCCCCAGAAAGCACGCGGGCCGATTTTTGGGATTCATCTCCGGAGAAAAGCATTCTGCCAAGAAATCCTCGCACGAAAGATTCATCTGGGTCTTTAGAAAATTGTCTAAGCCAATCGACAAGATTAAGATCAGTATCAAAATAAGCGGAGTTATCTTGAGGGAAGTAGGCTTGGGTCGTTGTAATTCCCCAATTGATTTCCCCTTCATCAGGCTCGATTTCACCCATTAAAACTTTAAATAAGGTAGTCTTGGCATTGCCGTCCGGACCAACAAAGGCAATTTTATCCCCTTTATTCATCATAAACGAGAGGTTATCAAGTACTTTTTGGCCATCAATGCTCACGCTCAAGTTCTTGACGGTCAAAATGTTATTGCCCGCTTCTCGGTCTGGAGTGAAAGCGATATAGGGATATTTACGGGAGGACGGTTTAATATCATCGAGGGTCAGTTTATCGAGTTGTTTTTTACGGGAGGTTGCTTGCTTTGCTTTGGAGGCATTGGAGCTAAAGCGTTGAATAAATTTTTGGAGCTCTTCAATTTTATCTTCTTTTTTACGATTTGCTTCTCTCATCAGTCTGAGGGCTAGTTGACTTGATTCATACCAGAAGTCATAGTTACCTACGTACAGTTGGACCTTCCCAAAGTCGATGTCGGCGATGTGCGTGCATACTTTGTTTAAAAAATGGCGGTCGTGCGAAACGACAATGACGGTATTCTCGTAATTGTAGAGGAAGTTTTCCAGCCATGCAATCGAATTAAGGTCAAGATGGTTGGTTGGCTCATCGAGTAAAAGAATGTTCGGGTTACCAAAGAGCGCTTGAGCAAGCAAAACACGAACTTTTTCGTTGCCGCTCAGTTCTTTCATTTTGGAACTCTGGAGATCTTTGCCGATTCCTAGTCCCATTAAGAGTTCTGAGGCCTCAGCCTCTGCTTGCCAACCATTAAGTTCTGCAAAGTCTCCCTCGAGTATGGATGCCCTAATGCCATCTTCTTCTGAAAAGTCCGGTTTGGCATAGAGAGCGTCTTTCTCTTGCATGATCTCAAATAACCTGGCGTGCCCCATTATGACAGTTTGCAACGCTTCGGATTCTTCAAATTCGAAGTGATCTTGTTTTAGGACGCCGATTCGTTCACCAGGTGTTAAGATGACATCTCCGCTCGAAGAGTCTATTTCACCCGATAATATTTTTAAAAAGGTTGATTTTCCTGCGCCATTGGCCCCAATTAAGCCGTAACAATTTCCTGGAAGAAATTTTACATTAACATCTTCAAATAATGCCCGTTTACCAAATCTTAAAGTTAACCCACTGGTACTAATCATTTTTAATCGTTCCTTTATTATAGATTTACTTATATCAAGGTTATAGTATATCATTTTTTTACAAGAAGATATAGATTGATAAAAGTGGGAATGGAAGAATTAAGCAAGCCCTCATACCTTAATCAATGGTAGAGGGCTTAGAATTCTAACATAATTTAGTCGAATTTAATCTAATCGAACCTAAAGTTTTTCCGGTTATTAAGCTGGTGCTTGGTTAAATTTTAGTGAATCGAGCTTGTTTCAGCTTCATTCAAGAGACTTCTCAGGGCTAGTATACCAGACATTGTTCTTGGAAATCCAGCACTGGGAGCCACTAAGAGAATGGCATGTTCAATTTCTTCCTTTGTGCAACCACTGCTTAAGGCTTTATAAATATGAGTTCTTAGGGCCCTGGGATACTGGCACTCTGTGGACAAGGCAACTTTAATTAACCAGCAAGTTTTTTCATCTAACGGACCACCTTCTTCGTGTATTAATCGACCATACGTTTCGTAGGCCTTATAAATACTCTCGTGATGTTCCGTAAAATACTTTAAATTAAGCTCTGTACTGTCTATGTTATCAAAAGAGTCATCCATGCGAGGTTCCCCTTCCTGTTTTTAACATTATTCTCTAGTACCTGAAGCTTTATGCATACCTGAAGATAGGTTATGATTGTTTTGCGTATCTAATCTCAGATAAGTTAGAATGGATTTAGTGAATTAAAAGGAGAGAGTCAAATGCCGAAAATGGAAATAGAACTTAAAAAAGAAGTCAGAACGGTGCTTGTGGAGACTATTAGAAGGTATTTCTGGAATGAGAGGAATGAAGAAATCAACCATTTAGGAGCTGAATTGCTACTTGACTTTATTATCAATGAAATTGGACCTTACATATATAACAGAGGGATCGAGGATTCGTACACTTATATGAATGAACGAATCGAGGATTTACTCGGTCTTGAGAAACGGCCAAGATAATGAACTCGTTAAATACAGTTGAACATTTAAAAAAGGGTAAAGGGCAACACTCCCAGTTGTAGAAGTGGAGTATCCCGATTGGAAATAATACTGGACGAGATGGAGAGGGATTTTAATGAGCTATCAAATTAGAGAAATGTCTGAAACTGATTGGGAACAAGTAAGAGATATTTACATCGAAGGGATCAATTCGGGTAACTCTACCTTCGAGACTGAAGCGCCAAGTTGGGAAGTGTGGGATGTTGCTCATGTTAAGAGCTGTCGATTAGTTGTTGTAGGCGAGGGTAAGGTTTTGGGATGGGCTGCTCTGAGTCTAGTTTCCAGTCGATGTGTTTATACGGGTGTTGCGGAAGTAAGTATTTATCTGGCCCAAGACTATTGTGGCCAAGGGATCGGATTTGGGCTTATGAAAGAATTGATTGGGTGTTCTGAGGAAAACGGTTTCTGGACGTTACAGTCAGGCATCTTCCCAGAAAATGGGGCAAGTTTAGCCTTACATAAAAAATGCGGTTTTCGCCAAGTTGGCCGACGTGAGAAGCTTGGGAAAATGAACAACGGTACTTGGCGCGATGTTGTGCAGGTGGAACGCAGGAGCGAAGTGGTGGGGACTAAGTAAGGAAGTCTTACAGGTATGGCTAAAGGGGGAGATTCACTTGAGGCGGGTAAGCTCATTGATTTTCAAAGACCTCATGTCCTTCGATCCAATCGACAAACTGCCTTGCTGTCCTTGCTGAACGGCCATTATACCATAGTGCCCATTGCAAAGCCTCTCTTTGCAAGCGTTCTTTGTCGATGCTTAAATGTCTACTAGTGGCAATCCCTTCAACTATTTTTAAATAGCGGTTTTGATCGGGTGAAGAGAAAACAACATTGATGCCAAATCGATCTGCTAAAGAGAGTTTTTCTTGCATGGTGTCACCTGCGTGTACTTCTTCATCATGGTTGTTTGATTGCAAACCCGCTCTTTCCTTGAAATACTCTTTAACTAAATGTCTGCGGTTAGAGGTGGCATAAATGAGAATGTTAGAGGTTTTGCTTTCTAGGCCACCTTCAAGTACGGCCTTCAGCGAAGTATAGTTTTCCTCATTATCTCCAAATACCAGATCATCTACGAAGATGATGAATTTTTGAGTTCGATTTTTTAACTGTCTAATAATTAGGGGAAAGTCGGCAAGATAGGCCTTGGGGACCTCTAACATACGAAGGCCTTGGGTATGATATTCATTAAGTATGGCCTTAACTGTTGAGGACTTTCCGGTACCGCGATCTCCATAGAGCAGAACATTGTTCGAGGGAAAGTCCTTCAGAAATTGAAGAGTATTTTCGATGACTCTGGAACGTTCATTTTGGTACTCCACTAATTCGTCTAAAGTGATAGGATCGGGGCTATCGATTCCCCTGATGTAACCTGAGCCGTCAATTCTTTCCCAAACAAAGGCAAAATAGCGCGCGAATAATCCACAACCGTAATGTTTATGGAACGTTTTGAGCTCGTCTAGACTGTCCTGCCAGTGCTGGCAGGAATTCAGGTGTGCTTTTATGTGATTAAGATGGTTGGAAAGAGTATGAGTTTGGGTTTCAAGAACCCACTCGGGCAGTTCCTGAATGAGAGCATTATTGGAGTCATTTTTGAATAGCTCGGTTAAGTGAGCTTTAACTAAAGCAGGATCAAGCTGTGCTATAAGTTGAAGACCTTTTAAATCTTGGGCCGCAGCTTGTTCAAGTACCTGATTGGAGTATTTAATCTGGCCAGCTTGCTGTTGAAAGGTGAATGGATTTTCATCAAAGATTATTTGCTCGAGAAGATAATCTTTAAGTGACATAGTAGTACTGTTTTCTCGAGCAAGTTCAAAGTAAAATTCATGATAGGAGTTGATAAGCTCTCGAAGCTCAATATTGGCTTTGTTTAATAAAATGAGCAGTGTTTTCAACTTACTTAATACCCTATTCTCTAAGAGTCCTCTGTAAATTGAAAGAGAATCCATTGCTAGTAAAGTTGATGATAAATTGCTGTGTTGCATAATAATCCCTCCAGTAAACAAGTATAGCATTCGAGTATTAAGAAAGAAAGAAGGGAAAAATAAAGGTTATTCTAGATCTTGTTATGAGTCTAAAGCGAAAAGTTTAAGATTCTTGATCGGATAAAATTGATATGGAAACCGATTAAGTAGCTTGGAATTAATGAATTCCAAGATGTGGCAATGATTGTTCGGGTGGTGTATAATACTAATATACAATTTAAATGCAGTTATTAAGCAATCCTTAGAGGAAACAAGGAATGAGTATATCAATTGAAGAGTTTTAGTGTAAACATTAATTATGCGTGACCTGAAGTCAATCAAATAGATGAAGTAATCAAGAAAGGAATCGTTGAAGATTGGAGTATTTCATTGACGAAGAATTGGGGGTAGTTAAGATTTGAGAGAACCAAAAGAACAGTATGAAAAACGAAAGATGTATTATGCACGACGGTTGGAAAACCTAACCCACAAAATTAACCGTTTAAGCAATATAAGACTTTTGACGTTCTTGGCTGGCAGTGGGCTGGCTGTATTTTTTTATTGGAAGCGTAGTGCTTCTTTGGGGGTGGGTATGGTGGCTTTTACAGTACTGTCATTTGCCGCCTTGGTTATTTGGCACCATACTTTAAGAAAGCGCCAAAGTTATATTCGCTTACTTTATGAAAACTATGAGCAAGCCTTGAAGCGCTTAGCCGGCGAATGGAAATCCTTCTTAGATGCAGGAGACGACTTTAAAGATCCTGCTCACCCCTATTCGGATGATCTCGATCTTTTTGGCTTTGGTTCCTTGTTTCAATGGATTAATACAGCAAAGACTTTTAGGGGAAGGGAAACGCTGAAAGAGTGGTTGTCCAAGCCCCCAGTCGAGATTGATTCGATCCTGGAAAAACAAAAAGCCATCAAAGAAGTGGCGAGGAATTTGGCTTGGCGACAGCGGTTTTTAGCGGATGCCAGCATGTCAAAGGGTACGCTGAACTCTCCACAAGCCATTATCGAATGGGCGAAGGCCTTCGACTCTAGCTATCTGAGGGTTAGAGTACTAATTCTAGGACGTGCGCTTCCGATCATTACGATCCTATTTTTGCTGCTTTATATTTTGACTAGCAAAGTTTCCTTTTGGTTCCCACTGGCGGGTATTATAATTCAGTCGCTCATTCTCTTACAGGGAAAGCAAAGAGGTAAGGTGCTCAATGCGGTTTACTCTTATCGGGAAAGTCTAAAGATTTATGAAAAGATGTTAGAGCGGTTCGAAAAACGATCCTTTCAGTCGAAATACCTTCAGTCTCTGAAAAAAGGCTTACGCGATCGTGAGGGTAAATCTGCTTCTGAACAGATCCAAAAACTTGCACGCTTGGCCGATCTAATAGCAAACCGTAATAACGCCATGTTCTTAGTCATTAATATTCTAACGCTGTGGGATATCCAATGCATGATCGCTTTGGAATCTTGGAAAGAAAAATCAGGTCGTTCTTTAGTTCGGTGGGTGGAGACGATCGCTGAATTGGAGGCTCTATCCAGTTTATCAATTATTCATTTCGATCATCTAGACTGGGGATTCCCAGAGATCAGCCCACAAAAACCAGGTATTGTGGCAATCAAAATGGGACACCCGCTTTTGAAAGAGTCCGTATGTAATGACGTAGCGATCGAGAAGCGGTCCGGAATATTGTTAATAACGGGTTCCAACATGTCTGGCAAGAGCACGTTACTTCGGACGGTAGGTATCAACCTCGTCTTGGCCTATACAGGGGCACCCGTATATGCTCAGTCCTTTAGCTGTTCCATGCTGGAAATTTATACATGTATGCGAGTGAGTGATAACCTTGGGGAAAATATCTCTTCGTTCTATGCGGAATTATTGCGAATCAAGCAGATTGTCAGTGCATCGAAGACGGATAAGAACGTTTTCTTTTTGTTAGATGAGATTTTTAAAGGGACCAATTCCCAGGACCGTCATGCAGGAGCCAAGGTGTTAATTCGGCAACTAAGCAAGGTTGGTTCGATGGGAATGGTTTCAACCCACGATTTGGAACTCGGAGACCTCGAGCGAGAAAACGACCGAAAAATTCGAAACTATCATTTCCGAGAGTATTATAAAAACGATGAAATTCAGTTTGACTACAAACTAAGAGCTGGAATTTCCACGACGCGAAATGCGATGTATTTAATCAAAATGGCGGGAATTGAGGTGGATGCAGCGGATTAGGCGAACGCCCTCTCTAGGCTTGTGGAGAGGGCGTATTGTTCAATTTATTGATTTTTTTAACAGGTTTTGATTAGATGGTCTTTCCTAGCTAGAGTAGGTTAAGTAGAGAGAGGAGAGAACTATGATTATTGTAAGCGCGTGTTTGCTCGGGCTGAATACAAAGTATGACGGCAAAACCAATGCCCATGCGATGCTTCAGAAATACAGTACCAAGGGAAAGTTTATTCCAGTTTGCCCAGAGCAACTAGGTGGTTTGCCAACTCCCAGAGTGCCCGTAGAGATTATCGGTGGAACAGGTCAAGGTGTTCTTAGTGGAGATTGTGTGGCCCAAGGGGAGCAGGGAGAAGTAGTCACCTGGGAATTTATCCTGGGGGCCAAAGAAGTGCTTAAAATCGTCGAGCTAGTTCCGGTCACTGCCGCGATTCTCAAGGAGCGTAGTCCTTCCTGTGGCGTAAATTGTATTTATGATGGAAGCTTTTCACACAGGATCATATCAGGTCAGGGAGTGACCGCGGCTTTGTTGAAAGAGCATAATATCCCGATCTATTCGGAAGAGGAACTGACTGAGGAGAGGTTAGTTGAGTTATTAGAAAGAGTTTAACCCTTATTTTTTTGTAATAGCGACTCGCCAAACGTCAGGCCCTTCTTGAAGATAGTCCCAAGTAAACAGTCCGGCATGTTCTGCAGAAAACAGATAGTAAAGTGGTTTGGGGTCATGGTCGTTGGTGAGTTCCATTGTTTCGCCCGATTTTAGACTATTCCACGTGCTGAAAATGTTAGGTTGCTTATCCTTAGGAGCATATTGACGAACGTCTATTTGGGCCGCGAATGAAGTCATTTTGATTTCCTCCTTAAAGCTTAAATCACATCTTAAGAATAGTGTGTCAAGATTTCACGATAATATTTGAGGAATTTACAAAGATTTTTAGAGATTAATGACGGTTGATAGGCTTAAGTTAAATGTACTGAAAAAAACGAATACAGTTGTGATTTCAATTATACTCTCTAGGTCATAAAGCACCCAAGGTCTTCGTTTTTGGGTGCTTTATGTTTATTTCCCGACTATGTCGCTTAAGGGACATAAATTATGTCATGTGGATTTCATTAATTTTGGATCATCCAGTGTAAAATGTTAAAGATTAGGAAAATTTAGATGGTTCAGAAGATAAGGTATTTTAAAATATTTTTTTTGAAAGGGGTTGCAGATTAATTAAGCTGGCCTGGCAAATAAGTTGGATATAAGCCTCGAAGAGATGACTTCTCTTTGAGGCTATAATTTATTAATTGTTTTCTGATACATGCCAGCGAAGGGGCTCTACCCCCCTGAAGTTTTACGAAGCCCCCACTTACGGAAGTGGGGTTCTTAAAAAATATTAATAGTCAGATGTCGCAAATTTAGAGCTGGGGGAGTTTTATTATGTCTAAACTGACCAAACGTTCCATGTCAATTAAAACCCGGATTACCCTTTTAGCTGGTCTGGTTGTTATTGTTGTTGTGGCAGCGTTATCTGGGGCAAGCCTTTGGAATGCCGAGAAGCTGCTTAGTACTAGTGAGCTTCAAACGGAAAAGCTTGTGGAACAGGGAATACAGGATGAATTCGTTAATCGCCTAGATCGCGCGAAGTCTTCGGTGCTATCGATGACCCTCAATCCAGACGTGGCAAAGGCCTTAGCAGAACGTGACAGAGCTTCAATTGTACGTCTTGTACAGCCCGTTTTTGAAGAGATCAAGAAAGAAGGCTTTAGCCAACTTCAGTTTCATCTTGCACCAGCCACTTCGTTTTACCGGGCGCATTCGCCCAAAAAATTCGGGGATGATCTTTCAAAAATTAGGCCTACGGTTGTGACGGCTAATCAAGAACATAAAATAGTGCAAGGGCTAGAAGAGGGTGTCGAAGGATATGGATTTCGAGTGGTGGTACCAGTCAAGTATCAAGATCAGTGGGTAGGAACTGTCGAATATGGAATGGATTTCGGTGATGATTTTTTAAGAGCTTTACAGAAGAAGAACCCCGGAGATTATTTTATCTATTTACTCGATCCATCGACTTCAATGGTTAAAAATGTGAAGGAGAATGGAGGGTTACTGTCTGGTACTGGACAAGATAATTTTCCAGTCTCGGAAGGATTGGTAAAAGCACTCGTTAATGGACAAGCTCAATTTACGATCAGTGGGGATGGCCAGTCGAATGTTTTACTCATTCCTTTTAAAAACTATCAAGGTGAAGTAAAGGGCTATATTAAGACCGTACTCTCTCGCGAAAGTGTGGTGCAAGAGTTAAACTCCTTAAAACGTTGGATATTTATGGTGGGATTATTGGTCCTTATTTTTGGTGTGCTTTCTGGATACTTTGTCTCTATAGCCTTTACCAGGCCGTTGATTCAGTTAGCGGAAGATGCGGAGGTTTTGGCCACAGGTAATTTGAACATTGATATTAAAACGAATTCGTATGGAGAGTTAGAGACCCTGGCTAATGCAATGAAAAAGATGCTGGATAATACCAAAGAAATATGTTTTTCGATTAATCAAGCTGTGAGGCATGTAGAGGAATCAACGAGAGGAATTTCGGTTGCAACCGATCAAACCTCAGAAGGAGCAGATCAAGTTGCTTTAAGTGTCAGTCAGGTAGCTAGTAGTGCTCAGAAAATTGCAGAGAGTACGAGTGAGATCGGGGTGCAAAGTAAAGGCATCAATCAGAGTGTCCGAATTTTAGCTGGGCATATGGAGCGCGTCGCTGGAAGTACCTCTAAAGTTACTGCCCAAACATTGTATGGTGAAGAAATACTAAAGGATCTGGCAGCAAAGATGCATATCTTTACGGCTAAAGTGGAGGAAATCCAAAAGGGAAGTCATATTCTGAGAGAGCAGACGAGAGAAATTCGTGGGATTACCCAAATTATTACCGAGATTTCAGACCAGACGAATCTCCTTGCTCTTAATGCTGCGATTGAGGCAGCTCGCGCTGGGGAAGCAGGACGTGGATTTGCTGTTGTAGCAGAGGAAGTCCGCAAACTGGCCGAAGGATCAAGGCAAAGTGCCTCTCAAATTGCAAAGCTAATCGATGAAGTAACTCTGAATGTTGAAGATTCAGCTCGAGCTACAGAAGAGGCAGTCAGCTTAATCGAAGAACAATCAGGCATTGGGGATCGGGCATTGGGACAATTCACGGAGATTTCTCAGGGGACCCAAACTATCGGTCAACTGCTGGCGGTCATGGAGGGTGAAGTTCGGCAAGTCGTTCAGATGGAGCAGGCAGTATCTAAGTCTGTTCATAAGGTTTCAGAAATGTGTCAAGAAGATGCTGCTGCTGCAGAGGAGATAGCCGCTTCAACGGAAGAAATGAGCGCAACGATCAGTACGATTCGGGATAGTGCGAGACAGTTGATTGTCTTGATGGAGGAATTGAAAGCCCAAAGTAAGCGGTTTGTAATTTGAAGTTCGGATTCCAATCAGGTATAATTACAAGACTACTTATTGATATTCAAATTTAGCTGATTTAGAGTTTAACACTCTCTTGGGTAGCTTGAGGAGGAAAACTATGCAATTGGCAACCGTTAAGGAAATTTACAGAGGGACTGACCAGTTTCTCAATCAAAAGGTGGAGCTATCTGGGTGGGTTCGCACCGTACGCACTTCCAAGGCGTTTGGCTTCATAGAAATTAATGATGGAAGTTTTTTTGAAAACATTCAGGTAGTTTTTGAAGAGAGTCTTGAAAATTTTATGGAGATTGGGAAGCTTACGATTAGTTCCGCCCTGCGTATCCAAGGAACCCTTGTCCCTTCACCGGGAGCAAAGCAACCATTTGAATTAAAAGCGGAGAAAATCGAGATTCTGGCCTTGTCTGCGGCGGATTATCCTCTCCAGAAGAAGCGGCATACATTTGAATATTTACGGACGATTGCCCATCTGCGCCCCAGAACGAATACATTTGCTGCAGTCTTTCGGGTGAGGTCTGTGGTTGCCTATGCCATTCACAAATTCTTTCAGGAAAAGGGTTATGTCTATGTGCATACCCCGATTATTACCGGCAGTGATGCCGAGGGCGCTGGAGAGATGTTCCGGGTAACGGCACTAGACATGGCTCAACCACCTAAGGACGAGGCGGGCAACCTTGATTTTTCCAAAGACTTTTTTGGACGTGTTGCCAGCCTAACGGTCAGTGGTCAGCTCAATGTAGAGACGTATTGTATGGCTTTTCGCAATGTCTATACGTTTGGCCCCACGTTTCGAGCGGAAAATTCCAATACCGCGAGACATGCTGCGGAATTTTGGATGATTGAACCAGAGATTGCCTTTGCGGATCTTACCGATAATATGAATTTGGCCGAAGAGATGATGAAATTTATCATTCAGTATGCTTTGGATAATGCTCCTGAGGAAATGGCATTTTTCAATAGCTTTGTCGATAAGACCTTATTTGATCGGTTAGGAAATATCTTAAGCTCCGAGTTTGGTCATATTACCTATACTGAGGCAGTAGAACTGTTGGAGAAGGAAGATGTGGACTTTGAGTATCCCGTTCATTGGGGTATGGATCTTCAAACAGAGCATGAACGTTACTTGACAGAAAAGATCTTTAAGAAACCAGTCTTTGTCTCAGATTACCCTAAAGGAATTAAAGCGTTCTATATGCGATTAAATGACGATAACAAAACCGTGGCAGCCATGGATTTGCTTGTTCCAGGAGTTGGTGAGATCGTCGGGGGAAGTCAGCGTGAAGAACGTCTTGAGATCTTACAAAGTCGAATGCAAGAATCTGGATTGAATCCTGAGGATTACGGGTGGTATCTTGACATTAGACGATATGGTGGCGTAAAGCATGCAGGGTACGGCCTGGGTTTTGAACGAGTTATCATGTACTTGACTGGAATGTCCAATATCCGCGATGTGATCTCTTTCCCGAGAACGGCGAATTCTTGTGAGTTTTAGCGGTCCTTCTATGAGGCTGGTTGTAGATGTATTGTCAGTTAAGTATGAGGTTTTTTGTGATTCTTCTGGACAGGTGTGCTAATTTGGTACATCTGTTTTATTTTTTAAAGTCTCCATTAACGTTACTTATGCCACGATAGATATTTTTTGAGGAAGATCCAGGTATTAGACACCTGCCTTAAGATTTATTTGTCTTTATTTCAGTACTTCTCACCAATTTCTGTGTCAAATTTTCTCTTTATGTGCAAAACTATAGGTCTTTACGCACCAAGGACGGAGCTATCCAAGGAGATTTCGGTAATATTCCGTTCATTAACCCAGTAATAAAGTTTGTCCTATGATGTCCATTACCTTTAGGTATAGCTAATAATTATTGTGATATCTTAAAGGGCAAGAGACTGTTAGCAAATCAAGCAACAGTCGGACGTACAGTATGTTATAATAAGTACAAGAAGTGAGGTGAAGTGGTCATGTACCGGTTAGATGATTTGAATCCAGTGCAGCGGGAAGCTGCAGAGCATAGAGAGGGGCCGCTTCTAATTCTTGCGGGAGCTGGTTCGGGAAAGACTCGCGTGCTTACCTATAGAATTGCCCATTTGATTGCTCAAGGGGTAGAACCCGGTGAGATATTAGCGATTACATTTACCAATAAAGCGGCCAAAGAGATGCGGGAACGAGTGGCCACCTTACTGGGCAGTGAGGGGTATGGATTATGGGTCACGACATTTCACTCGGCATGTGTCCGCATTCTGAGACGTGAAATTGATAATTTGCCAGGATATACGAAGAATTTTGTTATTTATGATACAGGGGATCAACAGTCGATACTTAAAGCGTGCTTAAAAGAACAAAATTATGATGAAAAGAAATTCCCAGTGCGCGGTGTGGCGGCAGTTATTAGTGATGCCAAAAACAAACTTCAAGATCCCGAAGCATTTTCCTATAAGGCTGCTAGTTATTTTGAACAAAAAGTCGTGGATATTTATCGTTCGTATCAGAAACGACTCAAGAGTAATAATGCGCTTGATTTTGATGATATTATCATGCTTACAGTTCAGCTCTTTCAGCAAAACAACCATGTCTATCGGTATTATCAGGATAAATTCCGCTATATTATGGTCGATGAGTACCAAGATACGAACCACGCCCAGTATATGTTGATCAAACTTTTGGCGAGTGAATATCGGAATCTCTGCGTGGTGGGAGATGATGACCAATGCATTCTTCAAGGAATGCAGGTGAATACTCCTCATGGGACTATTCCCATTGAAGATGTCGAAGTGAATCAAACTCTTGTCTGCGCCTCTGGTCAGGGAGAAACGATTCACGGAACCGTCGATCATGTAGCAAAGAAACACTACCAAGGTCCTGTGATAAAAATTACAACCCAAACAGGTAAAGTAATTAAAGCCACTCCCAATCATATTGGTTTTGCTAGAGTTAACTCTAATCCAGGCGTTTATTACGTTTATTTAATGTATAAACGTGGTATAGGATACCGAATTGGTCAGACTCAAGGAGTAAGAAGTAGGAAGGGCGAAATAGTCAACGGATTATTCGTTCGTCTAAATGGTGAACATGCTGATAAAATGTGGATTCTGAAGGTTTGCAAGGACAAAGCAGAAGCTGCTTATTATGAACAATTACTTTCTGTCACTTATGGAATTCCGACAATGGTGTTTCACTCAGCTGGACGTAAGCTTGTAATAGGTCAGGAATATATTGATAAGTTATTTAGAGAAGTTAATACTAACCTAGCAGCTGTTAAGATAATGAAAGATCATATGATTTTTGAAGAATACCCACACCATTTCAGTAGCGCTGTGATTAGGGGTCAATCTGTAAGAAGAATCGTTAATGTAAATTTTTTTGCGGGCAGAAAATCGGGAGCGACTAATTATTGCAGCCACAGAATTGCGTTAATTACTTCTGGAGAGGAACTTAGACATCAAGCAGTAGAAAATGGTTTTCCAGTGCGCGATGGACAGAGAAATACATGGAGAACTGAAACTGAAAGACTCATCTATGATGAAGCAGATGTGTATGCTAAAAAGCTCTCACAAATTGAAGATGGGTTGGAGATCCATAAGAAGGCAAGGTTAACAGATGGTGAGAGTTTTCGATTTATGCCTTTTGCCCACTTAAGACCTACAATGAGTGTACCCGTTTTTGAGAACGGCAGGATTGTTGAAGATATGATTGAAGCGGTTGAAGTAGAAGACTATGACGGGTATGTCTATGATCTCTCCGTACCAGACCTTAGACAGTTTATATGTGAAGGGGTTGTGGTGCACAATTCCGTCTATGGATGGCGCGGGGCGGATATCCAAAATATCCTCGACTTTGAGCGGGATTATCCAGAAGCCAAAGTCATTAAACTTGAACAAAATTATCGATCGACGCAAAAGATCCTTAATGCTGCTAATGCAGTGGTCAGTAATAATGAATCGCGTAAAGAGAAGTCACTCTGGACGGAAAATTCTGAGGGGCAGTCCGTCGTGTGTTATGTGGGATCTGATGAGCGAGATGAAGCGGACTATGTCGTTAATCGGATTCAACGCTTACATGAGCTAGAAGGTCGTCCGTTTAATGATTTTGCGATTCTTTATCGGACGAATGCTCAATCACGGGCTCTAGAGGAGCGTCTGATGAAGGCGGCTACGCCTTATCGCGTTTTCTCTGGGCTGAAATTCTATCAACGTATGGAAATCAAAGATATCTTAGCGTATTTAAAAGTCTTATATAATCCAGCTGATCAAGTGAGTTTTGCTCGTGTGCTCAATGTGCCCAAGCGCGGCCTTGGAGACAGCACTTTGCAAAAGATTTTAGAATACTCCGATGAACAAGGAATGCCTGTGCTGGACGCCATTTTGGAGGCAGAGTATATTCCGGATTTGTCGACACGAGCTAAGAAGCCTTTGTTAGGCTTTGCCCAAATGATGCAGGGCTTACTAAACTTGGCACGAGAGGCAAGTGTATCCGACTTAGTAGAAGAGATTCTGAACAAGACGGGGTACAAAGCGATCCTTAAGGCTGAAGACACACCTGAAGCGGAGACTCGGCTAGAAAATCTAATGGAATTTCTGTCCGTAACCGCTGAGTATGATGCCAAAGCTGCCCAAGCTGAGCAAAATGCCTTAAATGATGGAGTTGAACCAGAGGAAGCTGTCCGTGGCTTAAGCGGTTTCTTAGAACAAGTATCGTTGGTTGCTGATATTGATGAATTAGATCAAGCAGAGGCGGCAGTAGCCTTAATGACGATGCATAGTGCGAAGGGTTTAGAATTCCCGGTTGTTTTAGTGGTTGGTATGGAAGACGGGATTTTCCCTAGTAGCCGTTCACTCATAGAGCCAATTCTTTTAGAGGAAGAACGCCGACTTTGTTATGTCGCTATCACTCGGGCGAGGGAGAAACTATACCTGTGTAATACAGAAATGCGGATGCTCTATGGCAAGACGCAATACAATCAGCCCTCTCGCTTTTTGATGGAGATTCCGTCGGATTTAATGACGGATATTGACCCACTTGATCCACCAAAACGTCGTCTCGCTACTCCAGCGAAATCAACGAGGAGACGGGATTCTATGTCGGATCGAACCATTCCTTTGGGTTCAGGGTCGTGGGAAAAGGATTTTGGAAGTACACTCGTTATTAAAGGGGGTGAGGCGCATCAGGTAGGAGAAAAAGTGGAACACGCGACGTTTGGTCGAGGGATTATTGTCTCCATTAAGGGAGAGGGAAATCAAGCGGAACTGACAATTGTTTTTGACGGTGGAATCAAGAAACTAATTGCGGAGTATGCCAAGTTAACGAAACTGTGACATTTTTTTTACCATGGTGCATTTCCCAAAATTGAGGAGAAGAAAGGTTTAGGTGTTAAATATGTCAGATAAAATTTATATTGTTGGACACAAAAGCCCAGATACAGATTCAGTTTGCTCAGCAATCGCTTTGGCTCGTTTAAAAGAACTCATGGGAGCCGACAATGTTGTTCCCTGCTCGGCCGGAAAACTCAATAAAGAGACTGAGTATGTGCTCAATTATTATGGAGTAGCTATTCCTGAAGTATTAGAGTCCATAGAAGCTAAACAAAAATTGATTCTCGTCGACCACAATGAGTATGGTCAAGCGGTTGCTGGTGCAGATCAAGCTCAGCTCGTGCAAATTGTTGATCATCATAAAGTGGGCGGCTTCCAAACTTCGGAACCCCTTTATGTTCGTATTGAGCCCGTAGGTTCCACATGCACGATTGTAGCTCAAGAATACAAGGAAAAAGGCTTAGTTCCTGAAAAAGCGATTGCTGGCATTTTACTCGCAGCCATTCTTTCCGATACTGTCATCTTCAAATCTCCAACCTGCACTGAATTGGATAAGACGATTGCTGCTGAACTGGCTGCTATTGCCGGAGTTGATCCTAAGACCTTTGGTATCGACATGTTCAAAGCATCTTCCAACATTGCTGAGCGTACTCCTCAAAGCATGATTGAAGAAGATCTTAAGGCCTTCACGATGGGTCCTCACAAAGTTGGAGTTGGACAAGTAAGTCTGATGGGTTTGGATGGATTTGAAGAGGTTCGGGCAAACTTAACTGCAGCCATTGAAGCACATCGTGTGGCTCAAGATATGCGTTATCTCTGCTTGATGATCACGGATATTTTAACAGATACCACAGAGCTGATCGTAAAAGGGGACAACCCAGAAGAAGTAGCTAAAGCCTTCGGCAAAGAAATTGTCAATGGCAGTGTTGATCTTCCAGGAGTGCTTTCTCGTAAGAAGCAAGTCGTACCACAAATGACGACATATTTCCAAGCTTAATTATTTGTACCTAGGCAATGAGTTAATGAGTTAAGTAGTAGTATTGTGGGAAAAATAGTAATAAGCTTACTAAGTCATTAACTTTGAAAGCCTTGTGCTATTGTTTTAGGGTTATTGATTAACGTTTAGAGAGACGAGGATCGGAGAGATTTCAGTGCAGGATGAATTCGAGCGCTTAGCCACGCTTCGCAGGGAACTTGAAGAGGCTAATAAGCAGTATTATGGGCTTGACCAGCCACACATCACAGATGCAGAATACGATACTTTAATGCAAGAGCTCCTGAACTTAGAAGCCAAGCATCCAGACTGGGTAACTCCGGATTCTCCGACTCAACGGGTTGGGGGAGAGGTCGCCAAAGAATACACGAAGGTGCGGCATTTGGAACCTCTCCTTAGTTTAGACAATGCCTTTGCTCCAGGAGATTTACGAGAGTTTGATCGACGCGTACGTCAGGTAGCCGCCTCAGTGAACTATGTAGTTGAACTTAAAATCGATGGTTTAACAGTCGCTCTAACCTATGAGGAAGGGCTTATGGTGCGTGGAGCAACTCGGGGAGACGGTTCTATCGGAGAAGATATCACCGCTAATGTTAAAACCATGGGTTCAATTCCTCTGCGTTTAAATAAGGCAGTTCCAAGGTTAAGTGTGCGGGGAGAAGGGTATATGCCTAAAGCTTCCTTTGCTCGTTTAAATCAAGAACGTGAAGAGGAAGGGCAATCCATATTTGCCAATCCGCGTAATGCTGCAGCAGGGTCATTGCGTCAACTGAACTCTCGAATCACTGCCGAGCGTAAACTAGACTACTTTGCCTATCAAGTTTTATCAGCCAGAGAGTTGGGATTACATAATCAATTAGATGTGCTCACCTATTTAAAAGAACAGGGGTTTGTGGTAAACCCTGAGTATAAAGTATTTAGTGATATCGAAGAGGTAATTACATATTGTGAAGAAATGGCAGCAGAGCGTCACCGCTTCCCATATGATATCGACGGTCTGGTAATTAAAGTGAATGAGTTTGACCTTCAACAGGAACTTGGCTTTACAGCCAAAAGTCCGCGCTGGGCGATTTCATATAAATTTCCGGCGGAACAGGTTGAAACGGTCGTTGAGGATATTATCATCCGAGTAGGGCGTACTGGAGTTTTAACGCCCACCGCCGTACTGAAAGCAGTTTCCGTGGCAGGGTCCACAGTGAGTCGTGCCACACTTCATAATCTAGATAACATTCGGGATAAGGATATCCGTATCGGAGATTATGTACTCTTGCATAAAGCAGGAGATGTAATTCCAGAGGTTGTCCGAGCGTTACCCGAAAAACGCACCGGTGAGGAAAGGCTTTTTGAAATGCCAGATCTCTGTCCAGAATGTCAAAGTCCGGTTTTGCGTGAGGAAGGGGAAGCGGCGTACCGTTGTCAAAGTATTATCTGCCCTGCCCAACAACGTGAGGGGATTATTCATTACGTCTCGCGAGATGCCATGGCAATTGAAGGACTAGGACCCGCAGTTGTTCAACAACTCCTAGAGGCGGGGTTGATCAAAGATGCGGCTGATCTTTATTCAATGACGTTCGATGCTTTAACCCCTGTGGAACGGATGGGGAAAAAATCGGCAGAGAATTTGCTGAAGGCCATTGAAGACAGCAAAGAGCGCGGACTGGCACCGTTGATTTTCGCCTTGGGAATCCGTCACACTGGGGAAAAAGCAGGGAAGATTTTAGCTCAGACGTTTGGTTCGATGGAAAAACTGCAGGAGGCCACCCTAGAGGAGTTACAAGCGATACCGGACATTGGACCAGCAATGGCGGAAAGTCTGGTGCAGTTTTTCAGCCTGGAGAGTACGGGAGATTTTGTGGCAAAATTGCGTGCAGCCGGTGTGAATATGACCGCAGGAACCTCGACCAAACCACAGATATTTGCGGGTAAAAGCATCGTCGTGACCGGTTCTCTAGAGCGCTGGGAACGGCGGGAGATCGAAACAATGATCGAGGAGTATGGTGGAAAAGCGGCAAGTAGTGTTAGCAAGAAGACCGCCTTCGTCGTCGCGGGAGAAAAAGCTGGCTCAAAGTTAGTGAAAGCCCAGGGACTGGGAGTACCTATCTTGACCGAAGAGGAATTTGAACAGATGATTAAGCATTAATAGTGAAAGCCGGTTTCTCCATAATGTGAGAAACCGGCTTTTACACGTGTTACGAGGATGCTCTTTTTAACGTGTTAAGGGTGTGTTAAGGGTGGCGTGTTAACGTGTTAAGGGCGTGTTAAGGGGACGGTCCTTTTAACACGCTTTAAGTAAGGAAGTGGGCAAGGTTCTTGAAACGCATTTTATGCAAGTCACAAACCGTCACCACCTGGCCTATCTGCAAGTCAAAAACCCTCCCCAACTTGCATATTTAGATAAGGTGGATAGCTAAAAAGGCCTTTACCTTCGTTGTCTTTGGCAATAATTTGTTTGACTCCAGCGTTAGACCCTATTCTGGCATAGTTATAAGTTTCTTGATGTTCATAAAATACTAAATAGATGATCGCAGTATCATCAAAAATTATCTGCATCTCCTTAATGTTCTTATCATTTATAACTCCTCCCAGGAATATGTAAGGTATTTCTTCGTTTAATTTTTTCATGAATGAAGTCATAAAGTGAACATCAAACGGTGTGTTTTTGTTACTTGGTCTTATATTGCTAAAAACTACTTCACTGAAGTCGATGTTTTTTGATATTTGTAAAAAGCCAATATATTCATCACCGTTACCCTCAAACAAAATCTGAATTAAGTCTCCTTCTGGAGTTTCGATCATTGATATTATCTTTAACTGACTAACCTTTAGGGTTGAATGCTCTTTAGAAAGGTGGGTCCTTATCGTAGAGTCAAGAAGATTAAGTTTCTTTCTTGTTTGATTAGCTTCAGTTGTTGAACAGCCGGTTACTATTAGACTTAACAATACTATAAAAAATAATATCTTTAATTTTGACAATATCAAAATCACCTCTTTTAAATTCCAGGGTAGAAGATTACTTCACTCCATTACTTGCTTAAACTCACCCTAACTCTTCTAAAATTATTTTTGTATCCCCCTCTCTATATAGAGGGATTAAATATGCCATAAGGTTACACTAAATTTATAAAAATTTAAATATTTAGGAGGTTTTAATAAAAATTACTAGAATTAATAGTTTCAGGAGGCGGATAAATTGTCAAGTAAGGACTTAGAAATCTTTGAAATTCTAGCCAAGCAGACTTATGAAAGAGTCTATCAAACAGTATATTATTATACTAAAGATAAATATATATCAGAGGATGCTGTCCAACAGGCCTTTGTAATAGCGTATAATAAACTTAATCAGCTAGAATTTAAAGATAAATTTGCTTCATGGGTTATTTCTATAGCTCTAAATGAAGCTAAACGAATGTTAAATAATAAAAACAATGATAAGATTACTTTATTAACTGATTTGCACCTAGGCATGCTGTCTGATAGTAGTCTTGAAAATGATATAGAACTTAAAGAGGACATCAATAATGTCCTTAAAAGACTAAATAAAAAAGAACATGAGATTTTAGTGCTCAAGTATTATGCCGATTTAACCTTGCATCAGATTGCTATGTTATTAGATATTAATCTCTCAAATGCTAAAGTAAGACTACATAGAGCAAAAGAGAAATTTAGAAACTTGATAGATAAGGATCTTAATCAAAATTTGGGAGGTTGAACTTAAGTGAGCTTATCTGAAATAGAGCTTGACGAAATAATAATAAATCATTTGTCAAAAGAGTTAGCTTCCGAGATTGAGATTCCGAATATAGATGATCAATGGCAGAAGATTAAGAATCGAATTAATGTAGAGGATGATATTCCTCAAATACCAAAAACAGTCATCAATCGAAAAGGAATAGCTATGGTTGCTACAGTTCTGATATTAGTGAGTTCTATAAACTTTTTATATCCACATAATGCGAATGCGGTTGGGAAGAGTATTGCTAAATTTTTTAGTTATGTCGTTGGAAAAACCACTAGAAATATGACTGAAACTTACCACCAGGTTAATGAGCCTCCGATGCCAAAGATACAGGATTTAGGTGATCTTGTTGAGGAAGAAGTAACTCTGGATCAAGCCAAAACTGCGACTCACTTTAAATTAGCTATTCCAACTTATCTCCCTCCTGGAGCTAACATTAGACGAGTTATACTTACATCTGTAGGGGTCAAGGTTTACCAAGTCACAATTGAATATAATCTTAATAACAAGGTCGTTGTTTTTAGACAACAAGATAACGCTAAAGGAACTTCACGGGGAACATTATATGATACAGATGATACAAGCGTAAAAGACCTAATAGTGAACGGTAGCCCAGCTATTATGTATCTGAGTAAGAATGGCTTGAATACCTTGAATACCTTGAATTGGCAAGTGAGAAATCTCCTACTGCAAATCACAGGGGTAATAACTGAAGAAGAAATTACTAAGATGGCAAATTCCATTAACTAAGAAATACCACGGCAAAAATCGTAGTATTTCTTAGTGGTATTTTTGGGACGGTTCTTGGTGTTTGGGGACGGTCCTTTTAACACACGTTAAGGTGTGTTAAAAGGACGTCCCCAAAACACGAAAGGACCGTCCCCAAAACACGTCTTATATTCAATATTTCTTGCCCCTGTCCCCTATATTTGTTATGATAGAGGATAATGCAACAAACACTCCAAAGGGAAGGTGAATAAATTGACAATTTCACGTGAAGACGTTGAATACGTGGCAGCCTTGGCGCGCCTTGAGTTAACCGAACAGGAAACTCAAGAGTATACTGAACAACTTAACTCCATTTTAGATTATGCGGCTATGTTAGAGCGTTTAGACACGAGGGATGTAGTGCCTACTGCACATGCTGTTCCTCTGCATAACGTATTGCGCGAGGATGAAGTGAGACCCTCAATTAATCATGAAAAAGCCTTAAAGAATGCCCCAGATGGGGAAGAGGGTTTCTTTAGGGTTCCTAAAATAGTCTAACCTAGAAAGGAGGTTGCGCGAAATGGCAACAGGGGATATAGAAAAGTCGATCAGTGAACAACACGAGCTACTTGTGCATAAAGATGTCAGCGCTACTGAGTTGACGAAAGCTTACATAGAACGTATTCATAGCCTTGAACCTGATTTACAAGCGTATTTAACAGTTTTGGAAGATCAGGCCTTAGCCCAAGCGGCAGAGATTGATCGCAAGATCGCTCAGAGAGAGGCTCTCAGCCCCTTAGAGGGAATTCCGATGGCCATGAAAGATAACATGTGCACAGAGGGCGTTCGTACAAGTTGTGGTTCAAAAATGTTGGAAAATTTTATTCCGCCCTATAATGCAACTGCAACAGATCGCTTACGGACCGCAGGAACGATCCTACTCGGTAAACTAAATATGGATGAGTTTGCCATGGGTTCCTCGACAGAAAATTCATATTTTGCCAAGACTTGTAATCCTTGGGATCTAGAGTATGTTCCCGGAGGATCTTCCGGGGGAGCTGCTGTCGCCGTAGCAGCGGATGAGGCCTGCTTTACTTTGGGATCTGACACAGGTGGGTCTATCCGTCAGCCTGCTGCGTTTTGTGGGGTGGTGGGAATGAAGCCAACTTACGGCGCAGTCTCCCGGTATGGCTTGATTGCATATGCGTCTTCACTTGATCAGATTGGTCCACTCACCAAAAATGTACGGGATAATGCCTTGGTCCTGAATGCTATAGCGGGATATGATCCCCTTGATTCAACATCGGTTCCTTTTGAAAAGCCGGATTATACGAAGTTCCTGGTCAATGATATCAAAGGTCTGAGAATCGGGATTCCTCGTGAGTATTACGGTGAGGGCATTGATCCGGAGGTTGCCAAAGGAATTCAAGCAGGGATTCAAACCCTGATTGATCTTGGCGCAGAAGTGTCAGAATGCTCATTACCACATACAGAGTACGCCATCCCGGCGTATTATCTGATCGCCACGGCGGAAGCAAGCTCTAATCTAGCTCGCTATGATGGTGTACGCTATGGATATCGGGCGGAGTCTGACGATGTTTTAGGTATGTTTAAATCAACCCGGGCTGAAGGATTTGGACCGGAAGTGAAACGAAGGATTATGCTCGGAACCTATGCCTTAAGTTCGGGGTATTATGATGCCTATTATCTGAAAGCACAGAAGGTCAGAACACTGATCAAGCAGGATTTTGACGAGGCGTTTGAGAAGTTTGATGTCTTACTCTCTCCGACGGCTCCGACTTCGGCTTTTAAATTTGGGGAAAAATCCGCCAACCCTTTAGCAATGTATTTATCTGACATTACGACAGTTCCTATCAACCTAGCAGGTATTCCGGCCATTTCTATTCCGGCGGGATTCGTCAAAGGTTTACCAATCGGCATGCAACTGATGGGTAAAGCGTTTGATGAAGGGACGTTGTATCGTGTAGCCTATACTTTCGAGCAAAACACGAATTATCACACGTTGAAACCAAGTTTGTCTGGGGAGGTGCTGACGCGTGGTAGTCGCTAACAACTATGAAATGATCTGTGGACTAGAAGTACATGTCGAACTACAAACCAAGACGAAGATTTTTTGTGGCTGTACAACTGAGTTTGGGGGAGACCAAAACACGCATGTTTGCCCTGTGTGCTTAGGAATGCCAGGTGCGCTCCCCGTCTTAAATGCTGAAGTCGTCAATTACGCGATTAAAGCGGGTCTCGCCCTGAACTGTGAAATCGCGGAGTTTTCCAAGTTCGACCGTAAAAACTACTTTTACCCCGACTTGTCAAAAAATTATCAGACATCCCAATTTGATTTGCCGATATGTGGCAAAGGCGGGTTAGAGATTGAAGTCGATGGAGAAAAGAAATGGATTGGGATTACTCGCGCCCATATGGAAGAAGATGCTGGTAAACTCGTACACAGCGGAGAGACCATCTCAACCTCTCATGAGTCTTCTGTCGACTATAATCGAGCTGGTGTGCCGCTGTTGGAAATCGTTTCCGAGCCTGATATGCGCTCAATTCCCGAAGTGCTTGCTTATCTGGAAAAATTAGTGCAGATATTGGAGTATACTGAAGTCTCGGACTGTCGCTTAGAACAAGGCTCAGTGCGTTTTGATGTCAATGTTTCGTTGCGACCGATTGGAGCGACGACCTTAGGAACACGTACAGAAACTAAAAACCTAAATTCGTTTAGCTCGGTGCGACGCTGTATGGAATATGAAGTGGCCCGTCAAGCTCGGGTTCTCGAGGCGGGGGAAAAGGTTATTCAAGAGACTCGCACTTGGGATGAGGGACGAGGGGTTACGTTAACCCTTCGCTCAAAAGAAGAAGCGCATGATTACCGGTATTTTCCTGAACCTGACCTAGCTCCACTAGTCATCGATCGGGAATGGGTAGAAAGAATCCGCAAAACCCTGCCTGAACTTCCGGCGGCACGTCGTGCTCGTTTGCAAGCCTTAGGGCTGTCGGCTTATGATGCTGGGGTTATCACCCAAGCAAAAGCGTTGTCTGATTTCTTCGATGCAGCTTTGGCTTACTATGGGGACGCCAAGACCTTAGCAAACTGGGTCATGGGCGACCTTACGCGTTTACTCAACTCCAATCAGTGTAGTGTGGTTGATTCTCCGATCTCACCAGAAAAATTGGCAGAACTCCTGGCACTTATTGAAAAAGGAACCATAAGCGGCAAGATTGCCAAGAGTGTGATTGAAGAAATGTACAACACGAGTAAGGATGCCAAGACGATCGTCAAGGAAAAAGGACTCGCGCAGATTAGTGACGAAGGGGCCTTGCTAGGGATTATTGATAGCGTGCTGGCTGCCAATCCCCAATCCGTAGAAGACTACCGAGCAGGAAAGGATCGAGCGATAGGGTTCCTGGTCGGGCAGATCATGAAGGCTACCAAAGGACAAGCAAATCCGGGTGTAGTAAATCAGTTGCTTAAGGAGAGATTAGCTTAGAGCAATTTTGCGTAGTTAGTGCACACTGAATTTGCCTACGGAGAGTGCCGAGCTACTATTAAGAATAACAAGTATACAGTATAAGGAAATGGGCATCCTTCAATCTCAGGGGAGATTGTGCTACTATAGATAGTAATTATAAGGCGTACTGTATAATTATACGTGCGAGTTTAAATTAAGGGGTGAGTCTGAAATGAGACATCTAGTGATTGTAGATACCACATTACGTGACGGAGAACAAACAGCTGGGGTTGTTTTCTCAAATCAAGAAAAAATGCGCATCGCGCGATTGTTAGATGAGCTTGGCGTTCATCAGATTGAAGCCGGGGTAGCAGTCATGGGCGGCGATGAAAAGCAAGCAATTACTGATATCGTAAAACTTGGTTTAAAATCGAGCATTATGGGCTGGAATCGGGCAGTCATATCGGATATTGAAGCCTCCTTGGCTTGTGGTGTCGATGCTGTAGCAATTTCTATTTCCACCTCGGATATTCATATTGAACATAAGCTCATGACCACTCGAGATGATGTTCTGGAGCGGATGATCAAGGCCACGGCCTTTGCTAAACGAGAAGGGATGTATATCTCTGTCAATGCAGAGGATGCTTCACGCTCAGACATGGATTTTCTTGTGCAATTTGCCAAAGAAGCTAAAAAAGCAGGGGCGGATCGTCTTCGCTACTGTGATACTGTCGGAATCTTAGATCCTTTTACAACCTATGATCGGATTAAAACTCTGATTGAAAAAGCAGATATTGATGTCGAAATGCATACACACGACGATTTTGGAATGGCAACAGCGAATGCTTTGGCAGGAGTGAAGGCAGGGGCATCACACGTGGGAGTCACTGTCAATGGTCTGGGTGAGCGGGCTGGAAATGCAGCTTTAGAGGAAGTTGTCATGGCTCTTAAGCATTTGTTAGATACGGATTTAAGCTTTGCAACCGAACGATTTGTCGAGGTTTCTGAATATGTTGCTCGGGCCTCGGGCAGGACGCTTCCTGCTTGGAAATCAATCGTAGGAAGTAACATGTTTGCCCATGAGTCTGGGATACATGCTGATGGAGCTCTAAAGAATCCTAAAACCTATGAAGCATTTAGCCCTGAGGATGTAGGACTTGAGCGGCAGATCGTGATTGGTAAACATTCTGGGACGGCTTCAATCAAGGCAAAATTCTTACTTGAGTATGGTAAGGAAATGTCGAACGAAGATGCTGAGGAGATGTTATCTCGGGTCAGAGCTTTAGCAGTTGACATGAAGCGTTCGCTTTTTGATAAGGAGCTCGTTTACATTTATGGCGATATGTTGAAGCAACATGAAGGTAGATAAATCTTAAAAAAATTAAAAGGCGGCAAGGAGCCGCCTTTTTCACTGGTCCAGGTTCTTTGTGGAGTGACCGGTACAGATGACGGCTGCTTTTATTGAGGCAATGGGTAATATCTTAACATAAATTTACAAAGAAAATAGCCATTCGCCGTATATCCTCCTATTTTTTGGGAGGATATTTTTTTGTCTAGGTAATGAGAATATTATTCCAATTATTTTTCGACAGTGCTACCTAGGTTTAAGTTAGTGGAGGTAGAATGATATAATAAATACTCATAAAAAGATAAACGCTAATAGAACCGCCACATAGGCTTTCCATGGTACAAAGTGTTGGACTACTTCAACAATTTTAGCACAAACAAAATAAATCCAAATGAGTGCAACCCCAATAGAAGCCAGCATGAGCATTGAAAGAGAAGTGCCTGCTTGAAGAGAAATAAAAGCAGGTAATGCAATAACAGAAGGAATTAAAGCAATAGTCGTACTTTGGTAAAGGATTGCTAAAAAGCCACCACCACCTAAGCCTCTTGATCCTGCCCATAAAAGTAAAGTTAACCCAACTTTAGTTAATAACATCATTAATATTATGTCTACTAATCCCGCATGGTGTCGTTCGATAACAAATTGGAAAAACACGGTACACAGATGGGCAAACACGCCTGATCCAGACGCTGTTCGTCAGTTTACGATTTTTTTGGATTTCAGATCAGTTTATGGACAAGAGTATTTGGCTCATGCGCTACGTGATTATACATTGCATGTGTTTCGGAATACTCCTACCCTATTTCATTTCCTTACGAGTGATACGCTTAGCCATAGAGTACCTCTTAATCTCTTCAAAAACGTAATATTGGAAAAGAACAAAGACCATAAAAACGAAGTAGATCTAAAAAGAGCCGCTGGTGTTCTTCTTGTGGACTGTATTCGCATTTTTGCGATGTGGAAAAGCGTAGTTGAGGTTAATACTTTAGCGCGACTAAAAAAGCTTGTCGAATTTGAAGCCATCTCCGCCGATGATGCCGAGTACTTCGAAGCGGCCTTTCAATCCCTTATGATGTTTCGGATGCGGGAAAACCTGCGAAAGCTTAGTCTGGGCTTCATTCCAGATAACTATATTAACCCAACTAATCTCAGTGAAAGAGAACGCTCTGTTATGCGCGAGAGTTTTGTGGCAGTTGATCGTCTGCAAAACGTAACCAGATCCGCTTTTCAAATCAAATAAGGCCATTTAATCTTTCTCTCCATTAAAGAGAAAGAAACACTTTATGGTACAGCATTTGTATGGGGGAATTAAAGATTAGTATATTTGTTAACGAAAAGTTGTACCCTCTTATTTTGGACACCTATTTGATCTCACATTTACTTTTCGCCGACCAAATAAGCCGAAACCTATAAAGTGTCAACGAATCGTTACATGTATCCAAAGTAGACATAGGGCTAAAGCGAGGACAAGAACGCAGAACACGAGTCTAGTCGCTATAAGTGTAAATAGTTGTATACATTCTTGAAGTGAGATGTTTTAAACCCCATAGGGGGTTATAAGGACCCAAACCCTTGAAACCTGCTGAAATGAGCTTTAAAAATAATAAAATGGGTCTATGGCATGATAATTGCAAGATAATTCGGGATATTCGGAATAAATTACAAATTCCAAACACGAAGGAGGATGGGACTGGAACTATATTGAAAGAGAAGGGGGTTAGGTGGTTGTCTGGACTAATACTAGTCTATACAGGGAATGGGAAGGGCAAGACTACAGCGGCTCTGGGGTTAAGTATGAGAGCACTTGGGCATAACCAAACCGTTGGGTTTCTTCAGTTTATGAAGGGGAGTAAGAATTACGGGGAAGTAAAAATTGCCGCCGTGCTACCCAACTTCACCTTGGTTCAATCGGGTCAGGAATCCTTTGTTTCATATGAAAATCCTGATCCCATTGATATTCAGATGGCCCAAGATGGGCTCGAACAAGCAAGACGTTGGTTCGAAGAAGATAAATTTGATCTGATCGTCCTTGACGAAATCCTAGTGGCGGTGGCTTTTAAATTAATATCTGTGGAGCAGGTCCTTGATTTAGTTCAACAGCGACCACTTCGACTTAATTTGGTGATGACCGGACGGTATGCTGCACCTGAGATCAAGGAAATCGCAGACACTGTGACTGAAATGACAGAGCATAGTCATGCTTATCAACAAGGGGTCGAGGCAAAGGCAGGGATGGAATTTTGAACAAAGATGCATTGGATCAATGGTTAGTACGCCTCTTTGAACGAGATCGCAGGGCAACCGCCAAACTTATTTCTTGGGTTGAAGACGATATAGAGCGAGCGTATATCATGCGTTGTGTCCTAAAACAAACTGGAAAGCAGATGGTGTTAGGAATTACCGGGCCGCCGGGAGCTGGAAAAAGCTCGTTAGTGGAGGCTTTGACAACGCTTTACCGTGCTAAAGACGAAAGAGTAGGGATTGTTGCAGTAGATCCAAGTAGTCCGTATTCTGGAGGGGCTATATTGGGCGATCGTATTCGTATGCAAGTCCATGGGACAGATCGGGATGTATTTATCCGAAGCATGGGAACTCGTGGGCATTTAGGGGGAGTCACACGTTCAACCTCCGATGTCTTACGTATTTTAGAAGGCGGAGGGTATGGGAGACTTCTATTGGAAACGGTCGGAGTTGGGCAGTCTGAACTGGAAATTATGCAAATGGCCGATACCGTCGTGGTAGTACTTAACCCAGGGACAGGGGATGGAATACAGGCCATCAAAGCAGGGATTATGGAAGTTGCGGATGTTTTCGTGATAAATAAAGCAGATTTAGCTGGAGCCGAGCGTATGAAGGGTGACATCGAGATGATGTTAAACTTAAGTTGTGATGGATTGGGCTGGCGTTCACCGGTTGTCTTAACGAGTGTTGTGAATGGAACCGGAGTGGAGACGCTATTCGAAAAGATTGAGGCTCATCAAGCGTATATGCTGGAATCTGGGCAGAGGGATGAACGCCGTAAGGAACGTCTTCGCCAGGAAGTCTGGCGACATTGGGAAGATAAATTACTGGCAACCTTCGAGGACTTATGGGGAGCAGCCCAAGGGAAATTGGGAGATATAGAAAAACAGGATCCCTATGAAGTAGCTAGGGTGTTATGGGCAGAGCGTTTTAAAGGAGGATAAATGGAATGAGTAATAACTTCTTGAGCTGGAAAGCGAACTATGACGCTCAAAAGGAGCGTAAAGGACCTTTTTTCACAGTGTCTAGTGTTCCGATTGATCCGCTCTATGCACCGGGGCATACAGCAGATATTGATTATGAGCTGGATTTAGGAAATCCCGGCGAGTATCCCTATACTCGTGGAGTCCAACCCAATATGTATCGCGGACGACTCTGGACTATGCGGATGTTTGCGGGATTTGCTACAGCCAAAGAATCTAATGAGCGCTATAAGTTTTTACTCAGCCAAGGGCAAACGGGTTTAAGCGTGGCTTTTGATATGCCAACCATCATGGGTTATGATTCGGATCACCCGCGCGCCTACGGAGAGGTTGGCCGGGTCGGGGTGGCTATTGATTCGCTGCAAGATATGGAAACCTTGTTTCAGGATATCTCACTCGATAAGGTCAGTACGTCCATGACCATCAATGCGCCCGCCTCCATCATTTGGTCTATGTATGTTGTGGCTGCGGAGAAACAAGGAATCTCGGCCAATAAATTAACAGGAACAATCCAAAATGACATTTTGAAGGAATATATTGCGCAAAAGTCTTGGATCTTCCCGCCAGATCCTTCAATGCGTCTGATTACGGATATTTTTAAGTTTTCTAAAGATCATGTGCCGAAGTGGAATACCATAAGTATCAGCGGCTATCACATTCGAGAGGCAGGGTCAACAGCCCTGCAAGAATTGGCTTTTACGCTCGCTGATGGATTTGCCTATGTTGAGGCAGGTATCAAAGCTGGGTTGGATGTGGATGACTTTGCCCCTCGTTTGTCGTTCTTCTTTAATTCCCATACCGACTTCTTTGAAGAGATCGCCAAATATCGTGCGGCTCGTCGGATCTGGGCGCGTCACATGAAGGAAAAATACGGGGCCAAAAATGAAAAAAGTCTGCTGATGCGCTTCCATACCCAAACCGCGGGCTGTTCTCTAACGGGCCCTCAACCGGAAAATAACATTGTGCGCACAGCCTATCAGGCGATGGCAGCCGTCCTCGGGGGAACTCAGTCGTTGCATACCAATTCCATGGATGAGGTCTTGGCGTTGCCTTCGGAAAAGGCAGTTCAGATTGCTCTTCGAACCCAGCAAGTTCTGGCCTATGAAACAGGCGTAGTGAATACAATCGATCCGTTGGCCGGCTCATATTTTGTGGAGACTTTAACCAACCAAATGGAAGAAGGCGCAGAAGAGTACTTCCGCAAGATTGATGAACTTGGGGGAGTTCTAGGTGCAATTCGGGAGAATTTCTTCCAGCAGGAAATTGCCGATGCGGCTTATCGTTATCAAAAAGAGATCGAAAGCAAAGAGCGGATTATTGTCGGCATTAATGAATTTGTCAATGAGTCAAAAGACAAGATTGATTTACTAAAAATTGACCCTGAAGTTGAGCGGTCGCAAGTAAGCAGGCTTAAGGAATTAAAACAAAGCCGGGATAATCTCCGCGTTCAGACCACATTGACAGACTTGAAAGAAGCGGCTCAGGGAGACGATAATTTGATACCCAAAATCATGGACGCCGTACGGGCTTATGCGACTGAGGGAGAAATGATTGCAGTCCTTAAGGAAGTCTTCGGAGAGTACCGAGAACAAGCTGTATTTTAGTATAGTGTGGGAGGAAACGTTATGAATAAAACTCGAATTCGCGTCCTGGTGGGAAAACCAGGTTTGGACGGACATGACCGAGGTGCCAAGGTGATCGCACGTGCTCTGCGTGATGCAGGAATGGAAGTCATCTATTCCGGATTGCATCAAACCCCAGAACAATTAGTGGAAGCAGCGATCCAAGAAGATGTTGATTTAATCGGGGTAAGTGTTCTATCTGGAGCGCATATGACGATTTTTCCAAGAATTAAAGAGCTCCTCAAGGAGCAAAATGCGGAAGATATTTTACTCATGGGTGGGGGAACGATTCCAGAGGAAGATATCGAAGCGTTGATTAAGGCTGGGCACGTTGAAGCTTTGTTTACGCCGGGAGCAACTACGACGGAGATTGTGAGTTGGATTAGAGAGAGAGTAAAGTTATATGAGTAAAGTCTAATGCAAAGGAGTCATTTTATGGGGCTTGAGACAATTATTGTGGAGAAAAGAGAAGGAACGGCAATCCTCACCTTAAATCGGCCAGACAAACTCAATGCTGTCAATATGACAATGAGACGTGAAATTCTTGCGACCCTCGCTGAACTGGAAGCAGACGTTGAAACCAAAGTCTTGATCGTTACTGGATCGGGTCGCGGATTTTGTAGTGGAGCTGATATTAATGAATTAGCCGCGGGAACTCAGGATGCAGCATTGCAGAAAACTGTCAATCATAGTCTGTTAGTCATGGCTAAATCCTTCTACGAATTTCAGAAACCTGTTTTAGGTGCGATTAATGGTGCAGCCGCTGGTGACGGCGCCCAATGGGTTTTGGCCTTTGATTTGAATGTGGCCTCCGAAAAGGCAAAGTTTGGCTGGCCGGCCACGAGTCTTGGTATATTGTGACCGTATGGAATCATAAGGCTTCCGTGCGAAGTTGGGCGTTTCCGAGCCAAAGAAGTACTACTGACAAAGAAATTTGTCAGCGCACAAGAAGCGGTTCAGTGGGGTTTCGTTATGAAGGTGGTTCCCCCTGAACAATTGATGGAGGCTACTTTGGCGCTGGCCGAAGAAATTAAGCAAATGCCCCCTCTATCGATTCGTGCTGTTAAAAAGGCTGTTAATAGAGGGATGGAAGGATACGAATTTGCAGAATACGTCTTAGACACATTACAAAATACCGATGATGCTGCAGAAGGAACAAGGGCTTTTCTAGAAAAGAGAAAACCAGTTTTCATGGGGATGTAAACCTTGCATAGCCATTTTTTATTTTGAGGTCTTTGGCGTTGTACAATATAGGGAGGTAACTAGGATGTTAAACTCTAAAGAAGATTTAACACGAGAACAAGCTCTTGAACTATTAGAAGACTTTGCCAAACGTTGGATAGCGCACGATGGGCTATGGTTCCAAGCTGTTGAGCAAGCACGCGGAATGGACGAAGCAGTGGAGCGTGATATTGAGGCATGGCGACGGTTTACTGTCCTTGAGGCGAAACGTATTATATCTTTCCTTGATTTACCTAAAAACGGTGGGCTAGACGCTTTGGAAAGAGCACTAAAGTTCCGACTATATGCCTTTCTAAATGTTCAAGAATGTTCTCGACCAGACGATCGGACATTAATTTTTAAAATGCTCGATTGCCGTGTTCAATCTGCCCGAAAACGAAAAAATCTTCCTGACCATCCTTGTAAGCCAGTAGGAGAAGTTGAGTATTCGTTATTCGCTTCGACGATTGACGCTCGAATTAAGACGATTTGTATTGCATGCCCACCAGATCCCCATCCAGAGGAATTCTATTGTGGATGGACGTTTACCATGGACGTGGAGTAACTTAATAATAAAGCGAAGCATAAGCCCTTCTTCTGAAGGGCTTATGCCGTATTACAGGATGATTGATAAAAAGTAAGATACCCTCAAACGGGAATAAAATTAAAACTAATATAGCTCTCGGCAAACCGTCTGGGAGGCGCCATTTAAGATGTAAACACTCGGGTACATGTATCCAAAGGTAGACATGGTTATAAAGCAAGGACACTTAGACAGAAGATGAATTAAGTGCCTTTGAATGTAAACGATAGTGTACATCTCTGGGTCGAGGCATTTATGAAAGTCATAAGAGATACAAGACCGTAACCCGTATGAATAGCTTTTATCAGCTTTATTAAGCAGAGAAATAATTCTTTGGCATGACAATTGCAAGATAATTCTGTAGATTCAGAATACAACAACACTATTAGTTATTTTGGGCACAGAAAGAGACGGAAAGGAGAGAACCTGAAGGGAAGGGGAATATCATTGTCAGATCACAGCATCTGATGAACTTGCATTACCTAATCACGTAAATTTTTTGTCATCATTATCTATTTATAGGGTCAAAACAAAATATTTATAAAAAGGAGAATCGCAAATGAGTAAACGCTGGATCGTTGCCCTTGCAGGAATGATAATTATGCTATGTTCAGGTGCAGTATATATCTGGGGAGTATTTCAAGGACCTTTAGTCAAAATGTTTGGTTGGACACAGGCAGCTGCAGCCCTTACATTTTCTGTTACCTTGGGAATCTTCGCTTTAGGTACTGTTGTTGGAGGTAGGATTCAGGACAAATTTGGCCCTCGCGAAGTAGCTTCTGTTGGCGGTTTTATGATCGGCTTAGGCGTCTTTTTGGCCAGCTATACTACTGCTGATCGAGCGTGGCTTTTGTATCTGACGTATGGGGCTTTGATGGGTTTTGGTGTGGGTATGATTTATACTCCGGTTATTGCTTGCGTGTCTAAATGGTTCCCAGATAGAAAAGGAACTATTACCGGATTAGTGGTAGGCTCTTTAGGTGCTGGTGGATTGATATTTACCCCGATTGCAAAAAGTTTAGTCAGTAGCAAGGGGGTGCTAGAAACCTTTGCAATATTCGGCATTGTTTTTGGTATCTTGATTATCGGAGCGGCACAGTTTCTGAAAAACCCACCACCTGGTTATCAACCATTTGGTTGGACTCCGCCGGTTGCTGGTACTAAGGCTGCAATCGTGGCTCGGAATTATTCACCCAAGGAAATGTTGGCAACTCCTCAATTTTATATGCTCTCTATGATCCTTTTGATTGGTTGTATCTCAGGTTTAATGGTGATACCTTTTGGTAAGATTCTGGCGCTCCAAGCAGGTCTTTCTGACTATGCGGCAACGTTTGCAATCATGCTGATCTCCATTGGGAATGCCTCGGGACGCTTTCTTTGGGGCGCTGCTGCGGATAGGATGGGTCGTGTACGTACTCTGATGGTGCTATTATTTGTCTCTGGTGTTACCATGCTCTTCCTCAACCAACTGCAAGGTTTCATATCACTGGTAGGCATTGGTATCGTTGCCTTCTGTTACGGTGGTTTTTTAGGTACCATGCCAGCTACGGTTGCTGACTTCTTTGGTGCGAAGCACCTAGGTGTAAATTATGGTTTAGTACTCTTATTCTTCAGTGCTTCAGCGGTTGGTGCTCCGATAGTTTCAGCGATGGCCAAAGATGCAACGGGTAATTTTAAAAGCGCCTTCATCATCGGTGGAGTTGCCAGTTTAGTTGGTTTGGGCATTGCCTTCATTACAAAACCACCACTGGATAATAACGGTGAGTTAAAGGCTGCTACAAGCGTGAGTAAGTAAGCTGTTAAACACGTCTTAGCTTTAATGTGATTGTAATAATTTTAGAGTTCTCGAGGGAGTTTGTTTCCTCTGGGCAGGAAGTAAATTATCAAAAGAATGTTTTGAGGTGAGAGAAAATGCCGAATTTTAAAGAACTTTACCAAAAGAAACTATGCACAGCGGTCGAGGGTATTAAGCTACTCCAGGACGGAGATTGTCTTATCGTACCAACAGGAGTTGGTGAACCACCGGCTCTTTTAACTGCTTTATCAGAGCATCGTCGGGAGTATCATGATGTGAAAGTATATCAGATTCTTCCGTTAAGGAAGTTCGGGTATATTGATCCTGAAACAGTTGACCATATCCGCCATGTGGCATTCTTCTTCGGAGGCGCTACACGAGCGGGGGGTCAGCAAGGCTGGATCGATTACATTCCCAGTTATTTTAGCGAAATGCCAAGGTTGTTTGAAGATGGACTCTTTCCATCGGATACTGTCTTTTCGCTTGCCTCACCGATGGATGAACATGGGTATTTTTCGATCAGTTTAGCAACGGATTATACGATGGCAGCGATTAAGAAAGCCCGGACTGTGGTGTTGGAGGTTAACCCCAACGTTCCATTTGCCAATGGAAATTGCTTAGTTCATATATCTCAGGTTTCAGCCATTGTCGAAGATAACACACCTCTAACAGAAGTCGGGCTCCCTAAAATTGGCCCGGTTCAGGAAGCAATCGGTAAATACGTGGCAGACCTAATTGACAACGGTTCAACAATTCAGATCGGTTTTGGGGCTATTCCAGACGCTGTCGTAATGCAACTCACCCATAAACATGATCTAGGCATTCATACAGAAATGGTTGGGGATGGGATCTTGACCCTGATTGAAAGTGGCGCAGTTACGAACCAAAGTAAGAATTATTTACCAGGTAAATTCATAGCAACCTTTGCACTGGGTACAAAGCGTCTCTATGACTTTATGCACCGCAATCCGCAGCTGGAGATGCATCCGGTCGACTATACGAATGATCCATTTCTTGCGGGACAGAACGACAATTTAATCACGATTAATGCTTCAGTGCAAGTAGATTTCCTTGGCCAATGTTGCTCGGAGAGCATGGGAAGCACACCTTACAGTGGAACTGGAGGACAATCAGACTTCGTGAGGGCAGCAAATCGTTCTAAAGGTGGAAAATCCTTTATTGTGCTACCTGCCACCGCGAAGGATGGAAAAATTTCGCGGATCACCCCGACCCTAACACCGGGTTCTGCAGTTACAACTTCGAAAAACGATGTAAACTATGTCGTTACGGAGTATGGTGTAGCCCAGTTGCGGGGGAAATCTGCTAAGCAACGAACGCAAGCATTGATTGCTATTGCTCACCCAGATTTCCGTGGAGAACTAACGGAAGCGGCCAAGAAGATGAATTTACTTTAAGAAATCTTTGGGGTTAAAGAGGAATAAGCACAAGGAACTTCGTCGTATGAAAAGTTCCTTGTGCATTATTCTTTGTGCAACTAGTCAGACACTTGACCAGGCGTGGTCAGCGCCGGAAAGCATAGCGCTAGCCAAGTTTTCTTTACATACTACTGTATTCAATAACTCTAAGGCAAAATTTACTGTTAAAAAAGGGATTAATCTCATCTTAGTCGAATAATTCAATGAACAACAAGTTTCAGGAGGTCTGGCGATGTTAATGGATGAACGATGCTGTTTGATCCCCCTTGATGAAATACTAGACAATACAAATAACGCGATCATTGCCATTGACCCGCAAGGACGAATTATATACTCAAATGACGCAGTACTTAATATATTAGAAAAGCCCGAACGAGATCTTTTAGGGCAGTCCATCACCTCCCATTTCCCTCAAACTGGGCTACTCCGAGTATTGGAAACTGGAGTTGCTGAGTTAGGACAGCAGTTGAAGGTTAATAATACTATCTTTTTAAGTAATCGTACCCCAATCTATAGTCATGGTGAACTTGTCGGAGCCGTCGCTGTATTCCAGGACATAACGATTCTTCAAAATTTCCTTGACAATTTAGTTATCGAGCACGAGAAGACTAAGGAGCTTCAACGCACGCTCGAGGTCGTTCTTAACACGTCCAATAATGGGCTTATCGTAGTTAATAAAGAAGGAACTATCACTATTACGAACAGGGCATTTGCTAACTTTTTCCATAAATCTCCTAAAGATTTAATGGGTAAACATATTATGGAAGTTTATAAGAATCCGAAATTTATACAAGTTCTTGAAACAGGTCAACCTGTGTTTGGATATGTCCATGATGACTTAAACGGTCATGAAGTTATTGCCAACAGAATCCCGATTATCCAGGATGGTAAAGTTGTAGGAGCTCTGGGAGAAGTAATTTTTAAAGATGTGAATGAACTCTTTGCCTTAACGAAAAAAGTTGATTTACTGCGGAACGAACTAGATTATTATAAAAAAACGATTCTGAAAAATAATAGTTCCGCACTAGAACTCTTAAAAGGGAAAAATCAGACCATGGCTTCATTGGTACAAACTGCCAAACGGGTAGCTAAATCAGGCTCTACAGTGCTCTTGAGGGGAGAAAGCGGGACTGGAAAAGAATTATTTGCGCAACTACTTCATTCGGAAAGTACACGCTGTCAAGGTGCTTATATAAAGGTGAACTGTGCGGCTGTTCCTGAAAACCTACTCGAGTCAGAATTGTTCGGGTATGTAGAAGGGGCCTTTACCGGAGCCTCTAAAGGGGGCAAAATTGGAAAATTTGAACTGGCTGATGGAGGAACCCTCTTCCTTGACGAAATCGGAGATATGGGAATGGGCATGCAAGTTAAGTTGTTGCGTGTTATCCAGGAGCGAGAAATTGAGCGCTTAGGAAGTAACAAACCTCGCAAAGTAGACGTGCGTTTGGTTGCAGCGACTAACCGTGATCTAGAAGCGATGATTCGCGACAAGCAATTTCGCGAAGACCTATATTACCGCTTAAACGTAGTGACCTTAACCATTCCTCCTTTAAGAGAAAGGAAGGATGACATTGAGAGTTTGATTCGAACTTTTATAAAGAAATTCAATTTCCAGTTCGCGCAAACCGTGACGGATTTATCAATAGAAACGCAAAACGTCCTGATGAATCATCGCTGGCCAGGTAATATCCGAGAACTTGAAAATATTATTGAACGGGCCTTTAATATGATTGACGGCTCGCAAATCCAGCTTAAACATCTACCGACCTATTTACAACTACTTTCTGGTCAGGAAACGCGTCCTTTTGACGGAGGATCGCTGGAGAATATTCTTGCTGGAGTGGAAAGAGAAGCTATTATCTATGCGCTGGATACTGCAAACGGGAATAAAGCCCAAGCTGCAAAAAATTTAGGCTTGTCCCGGGCTGGTTTATACAAGAAATTGAAAAAACTTGACATACATTAACTCTACGACACTATACAGGTTCCGAAAATAAAGTGTCATTTGATATGTAAACATTTAAGTACATGTATCCAATAGTAGACATGTGCTTAAATGTGAGGACAAAGAAGAAGGCCGCCAGTTAAGTGCTTAAAAGTGTAAACGTTAGTGTACAGCCTGGGAATATGGTATTTATGGGATCCATAAGGGCTGCAGCCCTTATGGATCCCATAGTTTGATCATTATAAACAAGGGCAGAAATCCTTGGCATAACATTTGCAAGATAATTCAGTACATTCGGAATTTAGGAACTTTAATAAAGTATATGGGCCTGGCATAACCATTGAAACCAAACCCAGGCCCAACAGAGCTAAACGTAGAAAACACTATTATCAAAAAACTAAAGAATGGGTGAGGTAAAATGCCGAATTATAAAGAACTTTACCAAGAAAAACTTTGCACAGCAGTCGAGGGTATTAAGCTTGTCCAAGATGGAGATTGTCTTATCGTACCAACAGGAGTTGGTGAACCACCGGCGCTTTTAACTGCTTTATCAGAGCATCGTCGGGAGTATCATGATGTGAAAGTATATCAGATTCTTCCGTTAAGGAAGTTCGGGTATATTGATCCTGAAACAGTCGACCATATCCGCCATGTGGCATTTTTCTTCGGAGGCGCTACACGAGCGGGGGGTCAGCAAGGCTGGATCGATTACATTCCCAGTTATTTTAGCGAAATGCCAAGGTTGTTTGAAGATGGACTCTTTCCATCGGATACTGTCTTTTCGCTTGCCTCACCGATGGATGAACATGGGTATTTTTCGATCAGTTTAGCAACGGATTATACGATGGCAGCGATTAAGAAAGCCCGGACTGTGGTGTTGGAGGTTAACCCCAACGTTCCATTTGCCAATGGAAATTGCCTAGTTCATATATCTCAGGTTTCAGCCATTGTCGAAGATAACACACCTCTAACAGAAGTCGGGCTCCCTAAAATTGGCCCGGTTCAGGAAGCAATCGGTAAATACGTGGCAGACCTAATTGACAACGGTTCAACAATTCAGATTGGTTTTGGGGCTATTCCAGACGCTGTCGTAATGCAACTCACCCATAAACATGATCTAGGCATTCATACAGAAATGGTTGGGGATGGGATCTTGACCCTGATTGAAAGTGGCGCAGTTACGAACCAAAGTAAGAATTATTTACCAGGTAAATTCATAGCAACCTTTGCACTGGGTACAAAGCGTCTCTATGACTTTATGCACCGCAATCCGCAGCTGGAGATGCATCCGGTCGACTATACGAATGATCCATTTCTTGCGGGACAGAACGACAATTTAATCACGATTAATGCTTCAGTGCAAGTAGATTTCCTCGGCCAATGTTGCTCGGAGAGCATGGGAAGCACACCTTACAGTGGAACTGGAGGACAATCAGACTTCGTGAGGGCAGCAAATCGTTCTAAAGGTGGAAAATCCTTTATTGTGCTACCTGCCACCGCGAAGGATGGAAAAATTTCGCGGATCACCCCGACCCTAACACCGGGTTCTGCAGTTACAACTTCGAAAAACGATGTAAACTATGTCGTTACGGAGTATGGTGTAGCCCAGTTGCGGGGGAAATCTGCTAAGCAACGAACGCAAGCATTGATTGCTATTGCTCACCCAGATTTCCGTGGCGAGCTAACGGAAGCTGCTAAAAATATGAACTTACTTTAGGAATATAGAAGTGAAGGAGAGATTTAATGACCAGAGCAGTGATTGTGAGTGCCGCAAGGACCCCTTTTGGCACGATGGGCGGGAGTCTTAAGGATATTGCCGCGGTTGACTTGGGCGCACATGTGATTCGGGAGGTTCTTAAACGAGCAGACCTTCCCGGGGACATTATCGATAATGTCCTAATGGGGATGGTTATCCAAGGTGGGGTAGGGCAAGTACCCTCGCGTCAAGCGTGTATTAAAGCAGGACTTCCTGTGGAGGTCACCTCCGAGACAATCAATAAAGTTTGTGCCTCAGGGATGCGCGCAGTAAGCTTAGGCGAAACTATCATCCGTGCTGGAGATGCCGATGTAATTATTGCTGGAGGAATGGAGAGCATGTCAAATGCTCCGTTTGCCTTAAAAAAAGCCCGCTTTGGTTATCGGATGGGAAATGATAGTCTTCTGGACTTGATGGTCAATGATGGATTGTGGTGCGCTTTTCATAATGTTCATATGGCTGTTCACGGTTCGACAGTGGCCAAAGAGTATGGAGTTTCACGTGAAGATCAGGATGCCTTTGCGTTTCGTTCTCAACAATTAGCGTCTAAGGCCATCGAAGAGGGCAAGTTTGCCGAGGAGATCGCTCCATTGGAAATTTCACAGAGAAAAGGAGACTCTCTTTGGTTTACAGTCGATGAAGGACCGCGTCGGGATACCACTCTGGCAAAGCTTAACTCATTACCACCTATTTTTGTCAAAGATGGAACAGTTACAGCAGGAAACGCACCGGGTGTTAATGATGGGGCAGGAGCGATGGTCCTGATGAGTGAGGAGAAGGCCCGTGAAATGGGTAAAAAGCCACTGGCAACAATTCTTGGGCATGCCAGCGTAGCCCAAGAACCAGCCTATATCGCCACAACGCCGGGCTTGGCAATTAATAAACTTCTCAAACAAAAAGGAATGACTATTCAGGATGTTGACTTAATAGAAGCCAATGAAGCCTTTGCAGCGGTCGCGTTAACGAGTCAAAAGATTGCTAAGTGGGATCCCTCTAAGGTCAACGTCAATGGTGGGGCTATTGCCCTAGGGCATCCGATCGGGGCGAGTGGAGCGAGAGTTATTATGACCTTGATTTATGAGTTGCGTCGTCGTGGTGGAGGAATTGGGATTGCTGCAATCTGTAGTGGAGCAGCGCAGGGCGATGCTATCATGCTTGAGATATACGGAGCTTAAAAGGGCAAAGGTGTAGAAATCGAAGGAGGAAAAACTGGATGGACTTTCAGTTGAACCAGGACCAACTGATGATGCAGAAGATGGTCCGAGATTTTGTCCAAGATGAAATCATTCCGGTAGCAATGCTAACCGATGAGACGCATGAGTTTCCTTTAGAGACCCTTCGGAAGATGGGTGAACTCGGACTCATGGGAATTCCTATCCCTGAGGAATACGGCGGTGCTGGCTCAGACTTCTTGTCCTATATTATAGCGATCGAAGAAATTGCTAAGGGATGCGCTTCGACAGCGGTGATTTTAGCGGTTCATACGTCGGTGGGAACGTTCCCTATTCTTTATTTTGGGACAGAAATGCAAAAACAATACTATTTGCCTAAGCTGGCTAGTGGACAATTTATCGGGGCGTTTGCGTTAACAGAGGCCAATGCTGGCTCAGATGCGTCGAGCTTAAAAACGATGGCAGTGCGTCAAGGAGACCATTACATCCTGAATGGAACAAAACGCTTTATCACCAACGCCGGTTATGCAGATGTATATTTAGTTATGGCCTCCACAGATCGAGCAAAAGGGCCCCATGGGGTCACTGCTTTTCTGGTGGATAAAGATACGCCTGGCTTTAAAGTTGGGAAAAAGGAAGAGAAGATGGGACTGAATGGCTCCGCAACGTGTGAATTGATCTTTGAAGACGCTAGGGTGCCAGTGGGAAACCTTCTGGGAGCAGAAGGGCAAGGCTTCAAAGTTGCGATGTCTCTGCTGGATGGTGGACGGATCGGAATTGGCGCCCAAGCCTTGGGAATCGCCGAGGCGGCGTTTGAAGCAGCACTCGCTTATTCACAAGAACGGATACAGTTTAAACAACCCATTGGCAACTTTCAAGGGATTCAATTCATGCTTGCCGATATGGCAACTCAAATTGAAGCGTCGAAGCTACTAGTTTATCAGGCGGCTTCACTTCGAATGGCCGGGCTTCCTTATGCTAAACAAGCCTCGATGGCTAAAATGTTTGCCAGTGATACCGCGGTCAAGGTGACGGCCGATGCTGTGCAAATTTTCGGGGGGTATGGGTATTGTAAAGAGTATAAAGTTGAACGCTATATGCGGGATGCCAAGATCACCCAAATTTACGAGGGAACTAACCAGATTCAGAGGGTTGTTATTGCGAAGCATTTGAGAAAATGAGAGACGAAAATGGAGGAATAAATTATGAAAACAATTATGGTTATAGGTGCGGGACAAATGGGGGGCGGAATCGCCCAAGTCGCCGCTCAAGCAGGCTACTCTGTGATTTTAAATGACATTAAGGATGAATTTATCATGAGGGGTTTCGGCATAATCCAGAAAAATCTCAAACGCAGTGTCGAAAAAGGAAAATTGACGGCGGAAGATGCGGAAGTCATCTTAAGTCGTATCACAAAATCGACCTCCCTGCAAGATGCCGCTGTGGTCGATTTAGTCATCGAGGCCGCGGTAGAGAATATGGCTATCAAAGCCCAAGTGTTCTCTCAACTTGACGTCATTTGCCCTGAGCACACGATACTTTCGACCAATACCTCCTCATTGCCGATCACTGAGATAGCAGCATTTACTAAACGTCCAGATCGAGTGATTGGAATGCATTTTATGAATCCCGTTCCTGTGATGAAGCTCGTCGAGGTGATTCGTGGTTTGGCCACGAGCGACGAAGTCTATAAAACGGTTGAGACCTTAAGCCTGGCAATGGGCAAAACACCTGTGGAAGTTAATGATGCTCCCGGATTTGTCGCGAACCGGATCTTAATTCCCATGCTTAATGAAGCCATTTTTACCCTATACGAGGGCATAGCTACAGTTGAAGCGATTGATAATGTCATGAAATTAGGTATGAATCACCCCATGGGGCCATTGGCTTTAGCAGATTTAATCGGACTGGACACCGTGCTATCTATTACAGAAGTTCTCCATGAAGGTCTCGGCGATAAGTATCGACCCTGCCCGTTACTTCGTAAATACGTTAAAGCGGGTTGGTTGGGACGTAAATCTGGACGTGGCTTTTACAAATACGGTGAATAAAAAATAGATCCTGTCCATTAAGAAGATCCAAGTCACGAGACAGAGACAGGATCAAAGAGGAGGATATAAGTGGAGTATACAAACCTATTACTTGAACAGAGCGGTGCAGTCGCCATTCTGACCATCAATCGACCTAAAGCCCTAAATGCTCTGAATAGTGACACATTGTCGGAACTGTCCACCGTGCTCGATGAGTTGGGGAGGGATTCCAGTGTCAAAGTCGTAGTCCTCACAGGCAGTGGAGAAAAGGCCTTTGTAGCGGGAGCCGACATATCCCAGATGAAAGACTTTAACCCCTTAGAAGGACGGCGATTTGCCCAATTAGGGCATGCCACCTTCCGAAAACTTGAGCTGATGCCCCAGCCTGTGATCGCCGCCATCAACGGATTTGCCTTAGGAGGAGGGTGCGAACTAGCCATGGCTTGCGATCTCAGAATTGCCAGTGAAAACGCTAAGTTTGGCCAACCAGAAGTTACCCTAGGGCTGACCGCCGGATTTGGGGGCACCCAGCGCTTACCTCGCTTAGTCGGCACTGGGATCGCCAGCGAATTACTGTTTAGCGGAGATATCATCGATGCCAATGAAGCATATCGAATAGGCTTAGTCAATCGAATCTATCCATTAAATACCCTCAAGGAAGAAGCACTAAAGCTAGCAAATCGTATCGCAGGACGAGCGCCAGCAGCAGTACAGCTCAGTAAAAGTGCAATCCAGCGGGGCATGAACATGGACTTAGACAGTGCACAAGCCTACGAAGCAGAAGTCTTCGGTCTAACCTGTAGTACCCAAGATCAAAAAGAGGGATGTACGGCCTTTTTAGAAAAACGCAAACCCGTGTTTGAAGGAAGGTAATATGGGTAAGAAGTGAATCTGAAAAGGATTAGAAAATGAGAGGATGGATGGAAATGATCTTTGATTTAACCCAAGATCATATCATGATGCGGAAAATGGTGCGTGATTTTGCAGAGAAGGAGTGCGCACCAGGTGCAGAAGAACGGGATGAGACGGAAGAATTTTCAGTCGAGATATGGAAAAAATGTGGAGAACTCGGCTTAGCTGGGGTTACTTTCCCAGAAGAGTATGGTGGGGTCGGGGCTGACTACATCTCTTATGCTATCACAGTCGAAGAACTATCTCGGGTCGATGCCTCTGTCGGGGTCACAATTTCTGCCCACGCAAGCTTATGTGCCAATCCGATCGCAATGTTTGGAACTGAAGAGCAAAAGCTGAAATACTTGACTCCGCTAGCTACTGGCGCAAAACTCGGAGCGTTCGGTTTGACCGAGCCCATGGCGGGTTCAGATGCTTCAGGGACACGAACAACAGCGGTTCGAGATGGCAATGACTACGTTTTGAATGGTAGTAAAATCTTCATTACTAATGCCAACTATGCAGACCTATATGTTGTTACAGCTCAAATGGATAAGAGCAAAGGAAATAAAGGAATTGCCGCCTTTATCCTCGAAAAAGGAATGCCAGGCTTCAGCTTTGGCAAAAAAGAGAAAAAGATGGGGATTCGTTCCTCAGCCACCTATGAATTAGTGTTCGAAGATGTTCGGGTTCCCGCTGAAAACTTACTTGGAGCAGAGGGACAGGGGTTCAAAATTGCGATGCAGACGCTTGATTATGGCAGAATCGGCATAGCCTCTCAAGCCTTAGGGATTGCTCAAGGCGCCTATGAACAGGCCCTAAAGTATACCAAAGCAAGAGAGCAGTTTGGCAAACCCATCTCTGCTTTCCAGAATACACAATTTAAGTTGGCGGATATGGCAACGCAAATTGAAGCTGCGCGACTGCTCGTCTATCAATCTGCTTACCTGGCATCTGAACATAAACCCGTTGGTAAGGCATCCGCAATGGCGAAACTATTCGCTTCCGAGACAGCGATGGCAGTAACCACTATGGCCGTACAGCTCCATGGTGGATATGGATATACCCGCGAATATCCCGTGGAGCGTATGATGCGGGATGCGAAAATTACGGAGATTTACGAAGGAACCAGTGAGATTCAACGCATAGTAATCAGTAGTCATATTCTAAAAGACTAATAGGGTACGAAGAGCTTCACATTCTTTGAAGTTCGAATTAGTGAAGTAAGAAGTACATTTTGGTGTTTTGCTACCTTATAGGAATACTTACCGGCGTTGGACTCTATCCTACCTGAAGTTTTACGAAACTCCCCCGCTTCTAAGAAGAGGGGGTCTTGAAAACTGGATAAAAAGAAATTGCTACGCTTAAGAAACTAGCTAAATAGAAAGGAGATAAAAATATATGAGAGAGGTTGTTATCGTCAGCGCTGTGCGTACTCCGGTGGGTTCTTTTTGTGGTACATTAGGGCAAATACCTGCTGCGGAGTTAGGCGCACTCGTCCTAAAGGAAGCAATCCTAAGAGCTGGAATTACTGCAGATCAAGTTGACGAGGTTATTTTAGGGAACGTACTTCAGGCTGGTCTAGGCCAGAATCCCGCTCGTCAAGCGGCCATAAAAGCGGGGATTCCTCAGGAAGTGCCTTCTTGGACTTTAAATAAAGTATGTGGATCCGGACTTAAATCGATTGTTTGTGCCGCTCAGAGTATTATGGTAGGGGATGCAGATATTGTGGTTGCCGGTGGAATGGAGAGTATGTCCTTAGCTCCCTATTTACTTCCCAAGGCCCGTACAGGATATAGGATGGGCAATGATACCATGGTCGATTCTATGATTCAAGATGGATTGACTGATGCATTTAACAACGTTCACATGGGTATTACGGCAGAAAATATTGCTGAACAGTTTGGGATTTCTCGTGAGGATCAAGATAATTATTCAGTGGTTAGCCAAAATCGTGCTGAAGCTGCTATTAAGGCTGGAAAGTTTTCTGAGGAAATCGTCCCCGTATCCATTCCTCAACGTAAAGGGGATCCCCTCGTAGTCTCCCAAGACGAATTTCCTCGCTTTGGAGCAACCTATGATGCCGTCGCAAAACTACGCTCCGCTTTTAAAAAGGATGGAACTGTAACGGCTGCCAATGCTTCGGGGATTAATGACGGGGCAGCTGCTCTAGTCGTCATGGCCAAGGAGAAAGCGGAGCAACTTGGCTTGACTCCTTTGGCAACAATTACCTCCTGGGCCTCCGCGGGCGTGGATCCCTTGATTATGGGCACAGGTCCTATCCCTGCAACTCGAAAAGCCTTAGAAAAAGCTGGCTTAAGTATCGAAGATATTAATCTCGTAGAAGCCAACGAAGCCTTTGCTTCACAAACCTTGAAAGTGGCTAGAGACTTAGAACTTGATATGGAAAAAACAAATATCAACGGAGGAGCGATTGCTTTGGGGCATCCGGTAGGTGCTTCAGGAACCCGAATCCTTGTTTCATTACTTCATGAGATGAAGCGTAGCAACGCGCACCGTGGTTTAGCTACGTTATGTATCGGTGGAGGTCAGGGGATCGCGCTTATTGTGGAACGTTAATTAGTTGATATACCTTGATCCTTGTTGTCAGTGAACTTGTTCAACTATAGTTGACATCGAGTCTTCGGTGGGAAAAGTTGCAGATGGGATAAAGTTACAGGTGAAAAGGTAGGCGAATTGGCAAATAATTCACCTGCCTTTTTCCTTTGGGCATTACCTTTTCAGACTTTTGACTCTTCTTTATTAATATTGGACAATGCTATAGCTTACCGTTAGAATTGATAAGGGATAAGAAGATATACTTAATAGACCATAGACAGCTAGGAAGATAGAGGAGATAATTACAATGGGCAAAAAAATCGACCTAAGGATACCGCCGCGTCAACCAGTTTGGAATATATGGCAAGGGTTGCTGGTAGTGTCGATTGTGACGTTAATTGAATTTCCGCTCGGATGGTTGGAGACTCCTAAGGAATTAGATTCCGTTCGCGGGGTACTTAACTTTATCGGGGTTGGCTTAGGAGATGCCTTTGTCTACTTAATCGTGATTGGGCTATTTCTGAAGATTATCCGTCGGCCGTTTACAGACCTAGGGTTTGTTAAACCTCAAAAGAAATTCCTGGTCTTGGGATTTATAGTAGGGGTATTATTATTTGTGGGCATCGGTCTCTTAGGAAATGTATTGACAAAATTACTTGGAACACCGGCTCCTCAGAGTTTTACCGTGGCAATAAAAGGGGCAAACTATTCATGGGAATTTGCACTTCTCACGATCTTAGGAGGAGTTATTGCTCCGATTAAGGAAGAGATGCTTTTTCGTGGCCTAATGTATCCACCGCTTCGTCAGTCCTTTGGAAAAGGTAAAGGGATTTTGCTCGCAGGAATCTTCTTTGCTACTTTGCATTTAGAAATGGTGCGCTTCATACCCTTATTTATTGGTGGAGTCGTGCTCACTTGGTTATACGAGCGTTCTTCGAGTATTTGGCCGGCTATAGTAGCCCATGGGACTTGGAATATTTTAATGGCAGTTGCACTGCGGATTCAGCGCTATTAAGGGCTGGATTCAGGGCAATGAATGTAAGAAGGAGATATCATGAACAATAAATTGAATCACAATCTTTTGGGTGAAACGTCCGAAATTGAGTGTTTACGTCTCATCACAGATGGCTCAGGGATAGGGTATCAAAACGGTATTGCAACCTTCGTGCCGGGACTGTTGCCTGGAGAAATTGGGGAAATAGCCGTCTATGAAGCTAAGAAGAAGTGGCAGCGCGCCCATCTTCAGAGGGTTACTAAGCGTTCCCCCCTGCGTCTTGATCCTCCTTGCACTGTCTTTGAACAGTGCGGAGGATGCCAGCTTCAGCATACAACCTACGAAGAGACCCTTTTATGGAAGCAACGCTGGGTTGCCGATGCACTCAAGCGAATCGGAAAAATCAACGTGGAGATCAAACCCACGATCGGAATGGACCAACCATGGCGCTATCGGAACAAGGTACGTCTACACCGTAAATCCGACGGACAATTGGGATACTACAAGGAAAAATCCCAAGCCCTTGTCGACTTTCAAGATTGCCTCCTCCTAAGTGAACGTATGAATCGTTGGATACGATTGACAGGAGAATTCTTAGCCGGTAGTTATCCAGAAATACATACCTTGACCTTCCGCGAAAACACAAAGAACGAAGGCCTCCTATTATTAGAAGGAACCCCAACGAAAATCCTTTCTGCAGAAGAAAATCCGGAATTCTTTGAGACTCTTTTCGAGCAAGGACTACGTTCCGTTTGGGGAACCGACGAAGAAGGGAGTTTAGTCCTGATCTGGGGTGACGAAGATTTTAGCCAAACTATTCTCGATCTGACCTTTGAGGTGTCCCCCTTATCTTTTTTGCAGGTCAATTCACAGCAAACCGACGTCCTTTACAAACTCGTTTTAAGTTCGGCCGCTCTGACCGGAGAAGAAATTGTCTGGGATCTTTATTCGGGGATAGGAACCCTAACCTTAGCTTTAGCAGCGCAGGCTAAGAAAGTAATGGGTATTGAAGAAAATCCATATGCCGTTGAAAACGCGATTCAAAATGCCGTTAATAATCACGCCGTAGGTCATGTCGAATTCCTGAAAGGAAAAGTTGAACAACGGATAATGAAGATAGAAGAGCAACCTGATGTGGTGGTCCTAGATCCCCCGCGCGCAGGGCTGCATCCTGAAGTTGTGCAACGCTTACTAGAGCTAAAGCCCCAACGTATCGTCTATGTGTCATGTGATCCAGGGACTCTAGCTCGGGATCTGGGTGCGCTGACTCAGGGTGGGTATAGGGTAGATAGTGTGCAACCGGTGGATATGTTTCCGTGGACGATGCACGTCGAGTGCTTAATAGTGCTATATTTACCTTGAGTGAAAGCCTTGATATAAGCGGGACGTAGAGTAGGATATTATTTTTATCGCGTCATGGTGTGTGTGGAAATAGTGCAGCGACACGTTGCTGTACAAAATTGTGTGTGGGGTTAAATCCTGCAACAAAGTAAAAACAGCGGGGAGTAATAATCTCTAACTGATAGTTTGAGGAGTGGAATGATCGGGTAACATCGTGAAACGCTCCCTCTGAGACTACGGCAAAAAGGAACGTTTGTAATAACAAATCCTTGATGCAGCCCGTCGAAGTCGGCGGAAGTCTGCCCCAGCAATTGTTGTTGTGGAAACCGGCTTGGAGGCAAGCTGTGCAGATGATACGTCGGGAGTCTATAAAATGCTCATGGTGAGAATGTGGTATAGTAGCCACTGGCGAAAATCCGAACGGAAGGGTCTAAACGCGCAAATGGTAGAAATGCCATTGCCGTGCAATGCGGCGTATGTGGGGAAAAGTAAAATGTGTTTCTATGAAATTCCCTATACTATTAAAGGTAGTATCAAGCATACAGGCTCAAAGGATAACCTAAAAGCATATGTAAAGATAGAACTATCGGAACGTGGGAAGGTCGGAACGCAGAGTGATTACACACAATGAAGCGTTGGCAGGGAAAGCATGAAACTATGTATAACCTGACTTCATTCGATTGATAGCGCAGCCAACGTACCAATGAAACGGGGATAATAAGCCGTGGAGGGATAGGCTGTAGTCACAAAAAGTATAAACGTCTAAGTGCATGGTATTCGAAGGTTCGAGTATGACTAACAAAGGTGAAATCCCCCCGTAAAGGAGAAAGTAACCGACTTTGACAACTGAAAAGAAGCTTAAAAGGCAAAAACTACGAAATGCTGAATACTACGACTTCCAAGCAATTCAAGATGAACTTTACGAACGAAGCAAGCGAAATGAAGTATTTACTAATTTGGTAGAATTAATTACGATGAGAGAAAACATCGGGCTTGCCTATCGCAACATCAAGAAAAACAAGGGAAGCAAAACAGCAGGTGTAGACAAAAAGACGATTAATAATTTGGCAAAATGGCAAGATGAGCAACTTATTGATTATGTGAGAGCCAGGCTACAATGGTATAAACCGCAAGCAGTCCGCAGAGTAGAAATACTGAAAGACAATGACCCAACGAGGAAGCGCCCATTGGGAATACCGATGGAAAGTTCATAATGCACCCTCCTCAATAACGTTTTGGAAAGAGACCAAACGACTCGGCTAGTCCCTGGCTTTTGATACTCTAGCCTTAATGATCTTGGTTGAAGTATCAGTGTATGTACTTAGCTCTTTTTCGGTAGTTTCGTCGATTGTTATCCTGTATGGCCGTCCTGGTCCTGATCGTTTACCCTGAATTTTGCCGGTTTCAAGCCAGTAGTATACAACTCCAGGGCTCACGTTGAATTTGGAGGCCACATCTTTAACGCTAAGTTCATTACTCTGTTTAACAAGTCCGGGAATCCTGTAACGGTACCTTAGCCAGGCAATAGAACTTTCAGTAAATGTGCGTCCTTCCGGAGTAAGGTATTCGTTCTTGTTGAAACGGTCTGCAATTTCGGCACTCGACATCGTCTTAGACAGTTCTTTAACAAGTTCAACCGTGTCGGGAACGTGCTTGCGGGTGATTGAAGGAGGCAACGTTTTCTTTGTGTGAATTAGTTCGCTGTGTCGGCTGCGCCAACGTATGCCTAAATGTACATCTGGGTCAAGCGGTTGGCAAGTTACTGTAACATCTTCAATTAAGAGTCGGACGAGCCGTTTTCTGTCCTTCATAGTGGTCGTCGGAGCATTCCAAATACGGGGAATATCCTCGGCTAAGCGCATGATCATGTGACGATCTTCGTCCGTTGGGGACCAAGCTCGCTTTGTCTTATATTGTTCGTATTCCTCCTTTAACTGGCCCAAAGCTAGTAGCTTTTCGTTCCATTTGGCTTCTAATGTGCGTACAACTAGACGGTTTTCTGGCTCGGATAAATCATATTGGCGGTAAGCCCGATCAACCTCAAATTGGGATTGTTCCAAAGCCAGTTGCCAACTTTTGTTGGCAGTATGATCTTCGCCAATGAGTTTATCACCTCAAAATTTTTTGCCGCAAAAGAAGTGATGCTGTAAAGCTGTTTAAAGCGACGAAAAAATGGTTAATGGATCGATTGGGATTAGAGATAAGTCCAGAAAAATCCAAAATCGTAAACCTCAAACGCCACTATTCTGACTTTTTAGGCTTCAGACTTAAACTTCACAGGAAAGGTAAAAAGAAAAACGGAGAACCCAGATATACCGTAAAATCTCACATTTCCAAGAAGGCTGAAAAGAAAATCAAGGATAAAACACATGAATTAGTAAAAGAAATCCAGAGACCGCAAAGAGCACAGACTGGTTACGGGGCAGTTAATAAATATAATGCTTACGTAATTGGGGTACACAACTATTATGCTATAGCGACTCTTGTGAGTAAGGATTTCAACCAAATTGCCTTTGGAGTTAAAAAGAGTCTTAAAGCAAGGTTAAAAGATGGAATAAAGCGGGCAGGAAAAGCCCCGCCGAACTATGTTAAAGAACGGTACGGAAGCAGCAAGGAACTGCGATATATCTATGGCACAGCAATAGTTCCCCTGGCCTATGTACGGCATAGAGTAGCGCTGTATAAAAAGAAAAGTATCAATAAATATACTGAAATAGGTAGAGGAGAAATTCACAAACGACTGGAATATGTAGACATAGATATGCTCATGTATTTAATGCGAAATCCTAAAGAGGGGCAAAGCATTGAATATAATGACAACAGGTTATCGCTGTATGCGGCCCAAAAGGGTAGATGTGCTGTCACTGGGGTAATTCTTGAAATTGAGACTATGTATTGCCATCACAAAAAACTAATATTAATGGGTGGTGAGGATAAATATAAAAACCTCATACTTGTCACTAAGGCGATACATGAACTTATACATGACCCAGACAAAAGCAACCTTAAACTTGCTGCTTCTGCTTTATTACTTAATAAAAAACAAGCTGAGAAATTGATACATTTGAATAACCTTGCTGTAAAAGTCTCTTAAGCAAAATCTTTCGAGTTGCAAACTATGCAAATTAGGATAACTACTAATTGTGATTGAACGCCGTGTGAGGGAAAACCTTCATGCACGGTGTGAGACGGGGGAAAAGGCAGCGATAATATCAAAGCCTTACCTATCGTTATTATTGATTTGTGTTGCCAGATGTTGACGGTCTGGCTTTTTTGTTTTTCTTGGAGTATTTTGCTATCGTGGGAGGAGCAGATTCCTTTTTAATAGAGGCATTAATTAGTTAGATTACCTATACCCGCTTTACCCTCTACTACGTAAAAATCGGATCCACAAATTTTTTCCGAGTAAATAGATTCGGAACCGAATTCCTGTACCTGTCAAATTGATGTAAAGTAACGCCCCACTCAAGGCTAACCTCATGCTTCTCGTTTTTGGAAGTTCGAGAATCATAGTATCAGTTCCTTTAGTTTCCCTATGGTTATCACATAGGGAAACTAAAGGAATTTGGTTACATTTGGTTACCACACTGAACCTCTCATTCCAAAAATCAAAAACAGTCCTTTCAGACTGTCATAATCACCTATGTATGGTGGAGGCGAACTTACACTACTGGAAACCCTAACAGTGAAGCTGTGATAATAAACAAACTTCACCTATAGTTCATAGTACCCGTCGCTGGGGTTCGCTCCTACCTATCTCGACCAACCCGACAGGGTAAAGCTGAAGGTTGGGAAACGTTAATATGTCAGACTATAAAAACGGGGAAAGCAAGCGGGCTCCTTGTTCAAGAACACGCTGTGCAGGGGAACGCTGAGACAAATTTTCAACGCGTAACGCTATAGAATGAGTGAGATCGTATTCAAATTGCTCGGTGAGTTCCTTTGCTACATCGACACTGTAGATCATTTCGCACACTTCATAATCCAAGCGAAAACTTCTTATATCATAGTTCGCTGCTCCTACTGCGGCGATCTCCCCGTCGATTATCATTACCTTCGCATGCAACATACCATTATTGTACAGATAAATACTAACTCCTGCTTCCAATAGTTCTCCGTAGTAGGTACGACTTGCTTGACCAACGATCAGGGTTGAGAGATCTTTTTGGTTCGAAGCAAGCAATCTAACTCGAACACCGCGTGCGATAGCTGTCTTCATCGCCATGATAATATCCTCATCGGGAACAAAGTAGGGTGTGGTAATATCGATCGTCTGAGTCGCTTGTGTCAGACCAATAAAGTAGGTCTCTCGGATCACTTCTGTAGGTATTTCCGGGTTACCTTCCAATGTTTGTACATATGCACTATTCAACGCATCAGTGTTCGTAATGGTTACCAAATCGATGCCATCCATTGTGCCAACCTCATAGTTCCATTCTGTAGACATTCCAGAAAGAGCTGTCCTACTAGATGAAGAAATATTTCGGGATAGTTTATCCGAAGCCTTTCTCTTCGGCTGGATCTTAACCCGTTCCGGTGAAGCGATGTTCCAGTGACCATCAAAAATTGCCTGCAGATCGACTGCAACTTCACCGATCAGTCGCACATGAGTATCACGCCAGAACCCTACATCTGGCTTTAATCCGGTATACTCATACCCAATATTGATACCGCCGGTAAAAGCTTCCTTCCCATCGATCACCGCATTTTTACAATGATCACGGTAACTTATATTCGATAATATCCACGGAAAGCGCAATGGAAATATCGTCCGGCATTCAATCCCAGCCTCTAGCATCCGAGTGATTTGATGTTTCGAAAATTGTCGACTTCCCCAACCATCTCTCATAAAGCGGACCCTGACACCGGCAGCGGCCCGTTCGATCAACAAGTCCGTAATCTGTCTGCCAATTTGGTCATCCCGATAGATGTAATATTCCAGGTCAATTGTACTTTGAGCGTACTTTATCGATTCGTTGAGTCTCTCGTAGGTTTTAATACCGTTCGCAAGCACCTGAACTCGACCGGACCGAAGACCATGCACTGTCAAATGACGTAAAGCATAAGCGATGATTGAAGCCGAATGGCTGAATGAATCAGGCAACATGTCCGACTTATTCTGTGGAGACGTCAGTCTTTCTCGACGAATGCTCACGGGATTCGATGTGATGAGATAGACGACAAAACCTATGACCGGTAAAATGAGGCTGATAGTTAACCAGAATAAGGCCTTGGCCGGTTTACGCACCTCGCTAATTGCAACAAATAACATAAAGACCGTATTTAACAAGTATAGCCCAAGAATCCAATTCAATAAAATCAGCCTCCATTTCAATCGGAAATATAAAACTGTTATATGCAGTTTATTTTCTCCAGCCAAGGATTTTCTATCCTGTGAAAAAGGGATCTTCCTTTTCCAGTAAATACCCCCTTTTCTGTTGCACAATAATTTACAAATGAATACTATGAATACTATGAAGGGCTCTAGGAGGGATAGCCTTGTGGAATCGGATGAGAAGAAAAAATATTGGCGTGAACTTACTGTTTTTTCGCTTTTATTACTATTGGCTTTCATATTGAGCCTGCTGCAAACTATGGGTGTCAAGATACCCAGCCCGATGAAAGGCATACAATATCTGATCAAGGATATATTGGGTTTAAGTTATGAATAAAGATCAATACTTTCTTACATACAAGTGGGCTGTTGCCAGGCTTGTACGCGCCAGGGTTTGGATCTACCCTCCTTGTATAAATCATGATGTCCTTGGGGAACACATAAAATAGAAATAAAGCAGGAAATTCCTGCTTTATTTCTATTTTTAACTTTCATAACTGCTTATTGCTTATACTGGGGTTCCTGTTGTCCGATATATTGCTCTCTTCCGTTTAACTCGTTTAGAGCAGAATCAAATGTTTGAGCAAGCTTTTCAAAGCTCTTTTTAGCCTTCTGATCCTGAGTTTCTAGAGCAAACGTCTTCATGGTTGCCGCTGCGCTTTGAACTGTTGCTATCGCTTGTTGCATCTGGGTTCCAACTGTCATCTTTTAATCACCTCCTTATTAGAGTATCACTTTAACCCTTAGGTCTGAAAATGAGTGCCCCCATGAAGGCGAAAATAATTGCCGCTGATATGCCTGCACTGGTAATCTGAAAAATACCAGTAAGGACTCCGATAGGACCGGTAGAATCAAATTCCTTGAGAGCACCCTTGACCAACGAATTCCCGAAACTGCTAATCGGTACGGTCGCTCCTGCACCGGCAAATTTAATCAGTGGATCATAAAGACCTAATCCTCCCAAAATTGCTCCTGTAATGACTAAAGTAACTGTTGTGTGAGCAGGAGTTAATTTAAGCCCATCCAATAATAATTGTCCAATGACACAAATAGTTCCACCAATCAAAAATACCCATAGAAATTTTTCCATTGTGATCGCTCCTTATAGTTCGATACTTACCGCATGAGCAACTGATGGAATACTTTCTTTCTGCTGGTAAGACATAGGTGATAATAGGGCACCTGTTGCGATGACTAATATTTTTTTCAGTTCCCCTTTACGCATCTGATTCAAAAAATGCCCAAACGTTGTCGTCGCAGCACAGCCACACCCACTTCCTCCTGCTAATACCCCAGGTTGATCCTCCCTATAAATTAAAATCCCACAGTCTGTAAAAATCTCTTCGGGGATGTCCAAACCATGTTTCTTCAATAAGTCACCAGCGATTCTATGGCCTACTCTTCCTAAGTCACCGGTTGCAATAACGTCATAATAGGAAGGGTCTCTCTTTAAGTCCCTAAAATGAGCCTCAATAGTATCAACTGCCGCTGGAGCCATTGCTGCACCCATATTAAAAGGGTCGGTAAGGCCCATATCAATGACTCGACCGATAGTAGCTGTTGTTACTTCCGGACCCTCTCCGTGATCCGTTACCAAGGCGGCACCTGACCCCGTAACAGTCCATTGGGCAGTAGGCGGCTTTTGGGCACAGTATTCCGTCGGGTACCTGTATTGTTTTTCTGAAGCAGCATTATGACTCGATGTACAAACGAGAACGTTTTTTGCGAATTTGCTATCGACAAGAAGGGAAGCCAAAGCCAAACCTTCCATTGAAGTAGAACATGCACCGTAAATACCAAGGAATGGAACACCCAGTGTACGAGCAGCAAAACTACTGGGAACAGTTTGGTTCATTAGATCCCCAGCCATCAGGAACTGAACATCCTCTTTTTTCATATTCGCCTTTTTAATCGCTGTCTCACAGGCTTGTTCCTGTAGTTTCTTTTCCGCTTTTTCAAAGCTGTCTTGCCCCAACCAGAAATCTTCATGGAGGAGATCAAAATCACCAGCCAAAGGACCCTGTGCTTCGTGGGGGCCTCCCACGGCCGCGGAGGAAATAATTGTAGGCCTTGACTTAAAAACCCAAGTTTGATGACCTTGTAGCATTTACATCACACCCAATGCTCTAAAAATTATGACAACGATTGAGACAACAAAAGCAGAGAATACACCATAAACGATCACGGGACCTGCTAGTTTAAACATATTGCCACCTACACCAAGAACAAAACCTTCACTTCGGTGGTCGATAGCAGCGGATGCCATTGTATTAGCAAAACCAGTCACTGGAATGATAGTACCAGCTCCGGCCCATTGGGCAATATGGTCAAAAACACCGAAACCAGTGAGTAAAACCGTCAGTATTATTAAAACTGCTACAGTAGGGTTTCCTGCACTTTCTTGGGAAAAATGAAAGTAGATAACAAAGAACATCTGTATACCCTGACCGATTACGCAAATGAGACCTCCTACAAAAAAAGCCTTAAGACAATTTAAGACAATCGGTCTTTTTGGTTCCCTTGCCTGGGCAAATGCCTGGTATTCCAGCTGAGTAGGAGTAAGATTTTTTTTCTTTTTCTCGGACATGTAACACCTCTTAATTTCCTAATTTAACAAGTAAGGGCGTAATTTATCGAGAAGATTCTGGAGCTTTTGAGAGTTTCTCAGGTACATGCCCTTGGCAGTTTTATTGTCAGTTTGTAAAGAAAACGTTGAAAGGTCTGCTTGAACCTTTTGAAGGTTAGCATATAGTAACTCTTTAACCTTTGGTTGGGGAAGTTCCACGGCATCATCAAAAAGGTCCAGGAATAAGTCTCCAGACGAGTCGACCTGCGCGAGAAACACATTTTCGAGGGCAACTCCCATTTTCTCAAGTTCGACTTTAAGCCATTCCTGGTTAAGACCTAACGAGAAAAGAGGCTCATTGAGGATGTTTCCATCCATGATTACGGTTTGTGGTTCAGCCTGAGGGGTTACCTTTTGACTTAAATCGTGTGCAGTTACTGGTTTTTTATCAGATTTAAGATAAGTATTAAGCTCACCGTTTGTTTCCATGACTGCAAATTCTACGTCGGTAAGATTAAAGATGTTCTTTGATCTTAGTTCTGCTAGAAGGTCTTCTCCGGTCATTCTGAGTTGGATAAGGTTTTCTTCCATGATCTTGCCATGCTTAATCAAGACGGTTTCTTTTCCATTGATCAATTGATGGATCACTTCACTCTTGATCGATAAATAATCAAGGGCTATAGGAAGGACAAGCCAGGTTAGCAAAACTATAAACCCGGAAATGATATTTACTAGGTTTAAGGACATTAGAGTAGCCACGATGGCTAAAACTATATAGCTCATAAAGTTAAACGGTTTTACTCTGCTTATATTTCTTTTTCCTATAAGTCTTATTGATAACCCTACTAAAACAAATAGAGAAAGTGATCTAATAATGACCGCCAGCGGTTCCTGCATAGTTTCACACCCTTTTAATTACCTTTATACTGTGGTTCTTCAAATTCAAGAGTTTTTAGTTGATCTTCCAAATCACTGATAATGTTATCGGTCATTTCTAGAGAATTAGTGTAAACTGATTGGGTTTCGTCATCCCTTGTTTGGGCTGTATACATACCTAACGTTGCACGAACTCCTTTTAAAGTGGCTAGAGTTTGTTTTACCTGCGAAGCAACCGTCATATTATCAACCTCCAATTAGCTAACCTTAGTATTACAATTACTTCCTTTTTAATTCTTATTTTGAGTTGGTAAACTAAGGTAGGTTGTGAATCAACAGAAACAACAAGATATGGTATGGAACTATATTACCCTATTCGGGATATAAAAAAGGCCCCCACCGTAAAACGACAAGAGCAAAGTAAGACAAACGATTTAGTTATAAATATCATGCCCGGGATTTGGTCTATTATGCGGAGGTGAATAGACAAAACCTACCAGCTTACCGAACTCACTACTTGGATATAATTGAATTTAGAATCCACGAGGAAACACTCCTAAACTAGGAATAATAACACCAAAATCAAAAGTAATAGCGGAAAAGACGGATATTCCAACTAATGAAAATGCAGATCCTAGTCATGATTGATTATTCACCATCTCATATGGCTTGGGCTGTCCTGTTTTTTGACTACTTACATGAATCCCAGTTCATCATTCTGGGGCCTACAGAATTAGTGACAACGAAAAAAGTAGACTTGAAGCCATTTTGATGCGAATTAGGGAGCAGTTCTGAACTATTTTTATAGTATAAACTGTAAAGGAAGTGATGATGTTGACTATAAATAATACAACCAATGTACAACTAGATATTAGTTTGGTATACGAAGAAAGAATGGGTGATATTATTTTTCTTATTGGTACAATATTGGCAATAGTTTCTACCTATCAAGCTGAGCAATCTATAATTGATAAACTATTTATGATTAAATCCTCGGAAAAATCAGCATATACAATTGCAACTGCAAGCTGGCTTTTTTTTATTGCGAGTCTAATCTTTGTTCATGTGGCAATCGTTGGGACTGCAGAATTTAAAAATAACATTAACACTGGCACCTCATATTCAACAATAAGGGCTAGCCAAATTATTATGAATGCAGATATTATAAAGAGTATTGGGTTCGGATTAGCATCGATTGGGAGTCAATTAAGGGTTAGAAGTTTAAGTCGTACAACTGCAATATCTCAGTAACAAACTAAATGTAAGGGAATGTGCCCTGACCTGTTTTCAGATAAGCTATTCTCCCATAACCGTGGTTCCATATTACTCCACTTTAAATAGGGAGTGCATTAATATTTGAGCGTAATGGTTGTAGTATAAAGATTTATTTATGTCAGATAATACCCTTATACTATGCGAATTATGGAGGTTAATATGGATGAGGGTTTAGTGGTAATTGTTAGAGCTTTTATAGGTTTTTTCTCTCTTCTGATCTTTGCAAGAATTATTGGCAAAGAACAGATAAGTCAGCTTAACTTTTTCGATTATGTACTCGGGATTACAATTGGTTCCATTGCCGCTACCTTAACAACCGATTTATCCAGTCGGGCGTGGCCACATTTTGTAGGCCTTTTAACTTGGTGTGTCTTAGGATACTTGATGGAAACCATATCCTCAAAATGGCGCTATGCTGCTAAATTTTTAGAGGGTGAACCGACGATCGTCATCATGAACGGCAAAATTATGGAGAATGTGTTAAAGAAAATGAAATATAGGATATCAGAGATTTTAGAACTGCTCAGGAACAAAGGTGTATTTGATGTAACCCAAGTCGACTTTGCAATTATAGAGCCCAACGGGCAGATTTCTGTTTTATTAAAACCGGAACACCTGCCTTTAACTCCCAAGGACATGAACATTGCAGTTTCCCCCTCAGGAATAAGTTCCGAATTAATTTACGATGGTCTTCTTGTAGAAGAGAACTTAAAACAGCTTAAGAAAGACAAAAATTGGCTCCTTAAGGAGCTCAAAAAGCAGGGAATAAGTGACATATCAGACGTTTTCTTGGCAACCATAAATCCATCAGGGAGTTTGTATGTGGACAAGTACGAGGATCATCTTAAGAATATGACAGATATTGGTGATTATAAGGGGCCCTACTAAGGAGATGATTTTATGAGACGGTTTTTGGTGATATCTATTCCAATAGTCACACTCGTTTTCTTTGTCATGGTCATGTTAAGTGGTGATTTATTAAAACAACCCCTAGGGGGAGAAGACAATATCCCCCAATCCATTGAAACGCTTGTACAGGATATCAATCACGAAAATTGGGAAGCGGCTAAGCTAGATACTGATAATTTAAATAGAGTATGGAACAAGGTCGTTAACAGAGTACAATTTAGTTCAGAACGTGATGAAATTAATGCCTTCTCAAGCAATATTGCTAGGCTTAGGGGTGCTATACAAGCGAAAGATAAATCCATTGGTCTAACGGAATTAAGTGATGCCTATGAACATTGGAAAGGACTCGGTAAATAAGAGTACGCGATGCCTTATAGGGTCCTGTTACACAATGAGTTATCGCTGAATAATATGAATTAATATGGGTTGGAGGGATAGCCTCGTGGAAGCAGATGAACAGAACCTACTCGTATTAATAGAAGTGCGGAAAATGAACCGCTTGCAGAGAGAAAATAAGCAATCAATTGACAAGATGAGGGACCAAATTACCTATTATCAGGATCTTTTTGATACTGTCATCGCCAATAACAGGAATACCAATCAAAGTACTGTAAGAGAGATACGATCGAATCTTCTCCGATTAACGATACTGGCCAATCCAAATATGGCGGCAATGTATCGAAGTAGCAAAAAGAACCATTATAAAATCAAAAAAGGACCCGCATGATGTAATAAGAAAGATTCGAAGGACGTGTTAATTAAGAGTTAGGCCACCTGTTTGAATCAGGTGGCCTTGTGATTCTGTCGCTTTGTCCGATCGTTTCTGACGCTACCAATAAAGCAGTCCAGCCAACCCGGCGGCTTGAATTGATGTTGCTGGATTCGGTGACCACCTGGATTCGCTCAACCCACCGACTCCTGAAATAGTACCCACTGCTTTGGTTAAGTTGGAAAAAAATAAAAGGCCCAACCGAAAGAAATGCTGCCCATCGTGGATAAGCCAACCATTCAATATATTGTGGAAGAGGCTATTCAATCCGGAATCGAAGACATTGTTATTGTTACCGGGCGGAATAAGCGAGCCATCGAAGACCACTTTGACCGCTCGATGGAACTAGAGGTGTTTTTAGAAAAGAACGCGAAAGAGGAACTTCTGGATTTAGTTAAGGATGTCGCCCGGATGGCGGATATTTATTATGTGCGGCAAAAAGAAGCATTAGGCTTGGGACATGCGATCTATAGCGCCCGCAAATTTATTGGAAATGAACCGTTTGCGGTCCTTTTGGGAGATGATGTCATTTACTCCGAAGTGCCTGCTCTGCGCCAAATGATGAATCATTACGAGCGCTATGGCGCCAGTATCGTAGGGGTACAGGAAGTTCCGATCGAGGATACGTCCAAATACGGGATCGTAGATGGCGAAAAGTTTGCCGATCGGCTTTATCGAGCTAAGAATATGGTGGAGAAACCTCTATCAGAGGATGCCCCAGAAACTCGCTTAGCCATTTTGGGAAGGTATATCTTAAATCCAGAGATCTTTGATATTTTGAGTGCCCTTCCACCAGGGAGGGGCGGGGAGATTCAACTCACGGATGGAATTAAGGAACTGGGTCGATATCAAGAAATCCTCGCATATGAGTTCGAAGGCCTAAGATATGACGTAGGAGACAAGCTAATGCTTTGTGGAAGCGACCATCGAATATGCTTTGCGTAGGGGGGATCTTTCGGAAGATCTCATGAATTATTTGCGTGATCTGGTTCGGAAAGCTGACTAAGGCCTCTCGGAGTTTCAGTGATTGTACTCACTCAGTTCATTAATTCTTTACGATTAGCTGTTTGGGGAACTTTCTCTAGCCACCCGCTTTCAATCATTAATTCTGCTCCGTCCTTTGCTAAAGCAAGAGCCTCAATTAATAAATTAGCGAAGGTAGCGGCCAAATCTTTCCTGGCAGTATTGGACGCCGAAAGCCCGAATTCAGCAATAATAGTCCCTATTACAACGGTGACGTGACACAGGATTAATTTATCACTATAGGGTGATTCAGTAGAGTCGGTCACTAAATTGGAGGTTATTATTGGTTCAGGTAAATCTTCATCTTCTAAATAAGAACTAAGTTTCTTTAGTTGCTTATCAGCGGTTTGTTTTGCTTGGGATATAAAACGCTTAACCTTCTCTGACTTAACCACTTGAGCATAACCTAAATTCAGGGTTTTCAATAACTGCTTTGTCTCTATCAAGGTGACGAGGTGACTGATTTCCAGGGCATTAAGCGGTCGATGCTTTCCAATACCCAAAATAGAACCAAGATAATCCTGGTTGTGCACAAAGTCTACCCTGTCAGGAATCACAATGCTAGGAGATTTCTCCAATAAACCTTTTGCTAATAATACCTCCGTTGCTTTTTGATGGACCTCCTGAGCAGTATTTAGGCATTCAGAAAAATAACTACGAACGTCAGAACGAGACGATGCACTTAATGATTTGCTATAATTTATTAAGATAAACTTGTGCATCAGTCTAGTATATTGAAGTGTAAAAGACTCGGAAAACAACTGTTTAGCATTGACGTCAACGTCCTTTTCACCGTAGGCTTCGGGAATAGGATGATGAATCGAATTAAAGATGTTCTCCATAGTGTTTATCCGTTGGCTTGAGACATCAAGTGCGCGTTGCAAAACAGCGTGAATATCGGGGTCTTTAGATTTAGCTACATAATATTTGAGAAAACACGCAGCCATAGATTCCGCTAAGTAACTAGTCCAAAGGTGACCAATTTCGGAAGCGGAAGGCAAAATATCGGACAAGTTGTGTTGGACGGCTCCAAAAGGAACTTGCTCTGTATTGCCTGGATTATATTGTTGTTGTAAGTCGCTCATAATCAAACCTCCATTATTATATTCCACCTTCTCTAGTATTTACTCTTTTGTTTTCTGATATTCTGCATGTTTTTCTGTTCAACGACTACAACCTGTTAAAGGAGATGACTGCGAATATTGAAATGATTATAAGTTAAGACCGCCTGTAGTCAGGCGGTCTTGTTAATTTGTTCGTTTATCCAGCACTAGCAACCCTAACAATAAAGCCATAGGGGCACACTCGGCAGCTATGAAGTGATGTTGCGGGATTGGGTGTCCACTAGAATTTCCCCCATCCCACTGTTCTCAATCGGTAGATTTGCCCCACACGTCCTGACGTATCAAATAAATCTGGTTCCGGACACACCCGGCGGCTTTATGAAGGAGTGTTGGGGAGATAGAGTGTATGTCTAGGTTTCCTCCATCCCAAGGAGGGAAGTTGAGAATACGTAAACTAGAGAGATGGCTCGGCAGAAAAAAATTTGCTGAGCATATCTTTTCCATTTTGGTACTTGTAGTTGCTTATTGGTAAACTTGGCTGTTGTTCGCCAATATAAATGGATAGTGGTCATGACCTGGTAGAGTTGGTAAAATTTACGCATGTACAAGAAAACAGGGATATGTTATATTAAGCTTGTTAGCAAAGAAGCGAAATAGCAAATTAGTAAATAACCTTTTTGGGGGTGAAAGATATGGATCAAAAGGATGTCAGATTCGGTGATTTCATTAAATCAAAACGATTGGTATTAGAAATTACTCTTAGAGATATGTGTGACAGGATTGGATTTTCTCCTGCTTATCTAAGTGACATCGAAAACAATCGGCGTTACCCGATGGATAATGACAAAATGGAATTGCTGATTAAGGAATTAAAACTATCGGCTGAGGATCAGGAAACATTGTATGATTTAGCGGGCAAAGAACGTAAAGGAGGTGTATCTCCTGATTTGCCAGAGTATATCATGGACTCTGAGGTCGCTCCCTATGTAAGGATGGCACTTCGTAAAGCTAAACAAAACGATGTAACGGTGGATGATTGGAAACGCATTATTGAAGAGATTAGCAAAAAGGATAAGGAGTAATTTTATGCTAGAATTTTCATGGAGAAAAAAAGATAAAAATAATGTTCCAGTCATGAGCGCCAAGGAAATGGACGAGCTTGCTGAATTGCTAATTATGGATTATAAGCCCACTCTTATCAAAGAACCACAGCCTATTAACTATGAGCATTTTTTGGAATTGTATCTTGGAGTGAATTTACGGTATACCGACATAACTGCCAATGCAACAATTCTTGGAATGATTGCCTTTGATGATGGGAGAGTACAGGTATACGATAACGAACTAGGGTGTGAGACAAGTATCGAAATCACCGAAGGGACCGTCATGATCGATAATCATCTTTTAGCATCCGACAAAATCGGTCGATTACGATTTACCGCTTTGCATGAAGGCGGAGGGCATTGGTGGTGTCATCGGGGAGTCTACGCTCGAAACAAAGGTCAGCTTAGTCTTGATTTTATAGATAATCAACATCAACATAGTGTTATTAAATGCAGAGTCAATTCGGTAGAAAACTTTGCCTATCGAAGGCATACAACCTCCGAAGATTGGATGGAATACCAAGCAGACTACATGGCTTCAGCGATTGCTATGCCGAAAACACCGTTCAAAGTTATGGCAGAACAACTATTAAACCAAGCGGGTATAAGAAACAAACGAATCGTGGTTGGGGAAGACGCTGAGACCGACTTGTTCGCCAGGAGAGATTTCCCTTTGTTAGTTGCCAATGTTTTTGAAGTATCCCGTCAAGCAGCAGAGATAAAGTTAAAAAACTTTGGCTATATCAAAGATATGAAGACTATAAAACAAGAGGTAGATCAGTGTATATTCTTCTAAACATATATTTTTTATCGTATTGATCGCAATACCGCGAAAAAGCTAACTTATAAAAATATAGAAGAGTAAGTAATTTTGATAGGTGAAGAGGAGGAATACAAATGACAGAAATGGATCTTAAACTGGACTTCAACCATAAGTGCCCTTTACTATCAACAAACCCGGTAATTTAGCCACTTCTTGATCTTCATGTAGTATAGACTTATGACGAAATAATAAGTAAATATTGGCTAAAATATATTGATATTGAAAGGTTTTTCCTCTATAATAGTAGTGTAGACTACTAGGGGGGATCACTTTGTTTGTAAAAGTTACGCCTCGTACCAAGAGTGGAAAGACCTACTACTTTGCCGAATTAGTTGAAGCTTACCGAGATAGTGGGAAAGTGAAGCATAGACGACTCTTATACTTTGGTAGTGTAGACCTAGAGATTGCCGAAAAGCTCAAAATCGTCTTCTCTAAGGATTTCGACTCATTTACTAACCTGAACAAGGTTGATTTCTCGAGTGCTGTACCCTATGGCGCCTTTTTCTTGATCCATTCGATCTTTGAACGGCTTGGTATGTTCGATCTTTTTAAGAGCCGCTTTAAGTCAAAGGACAAACACATTTCGACTGATACGACCTTAACTTGCCTGAAGACCATGATTTTTCAGCGTATTATTCAACCAGACAGTAAATTAGCTCTGACAGAGTGGCTCGATGCAACCCCCATCCAACATTTTCTTGGTAAGGATGCGACGCTGCCTGATTTACAAACAATTTACCGTTCGCTCGAGGCTTTAAACGATAATTTTCCGATTGTCGAGCAATGTCTTTATCAATGGGCTGAGACTGTATTTCAGCAGAATATGCAGGAACTTTACTACGATATTACAAGTTCCTATTTCGAAGGTCATCAATGTATCATTGCAGACTACGGCTACTCTCGAGACCATAGAGGTGATCGTGAGCAACTGGTCATCGGACTGGTTACTACCCCCGATGGATTCCCGATTAAATGTAAAATCTACTCAGGTAATACCTCCGACAAAACAACGGTATCAACGATCGTGGAAGAAATTAAAAATGCCTACAAAGTTAAGGAGTTTATTTTTGTTGGAGACCGAGGTATGTTAAGCGAAAAAAATATTAAAGCAATTATAGGGTTAAACCAGAAATACGTGATGGCGATCCCTCGGGCCTGGAGTAAGAAATACCTTCAAAATATCGCTATTGACGAAGCTCAAATGAAGGAGATTCAAGACAGTCTTTTTGTACGGTTCTTGCCGTCAGTTGAGGGTCAAAGGTTCTTGTTATGCCTAAATACCCAGAAAAGAACGGATGATACAGAGTATCGAAACCACTGCATAGAGACCATTAAAGAAGGGCTCGAAGCTTTGAACAAGACTTTGGCTGAGGGTAAGAAAAGCCAGATTAAGTCACGTGATGACATTATGAAAAAAGTCGGTGCTCTATTAAAGCTTAATAAAGCAGGCAAATATTTTATCGTTCAAGGCAAAGATGACAATAGAGGGCACTCAGGATTTGTTTTAGAGTACAGCGTAAACCAAGAGAAGCTAGACTCCGATCAACGTTTGGATGGTACCTTTGTCATTCAAACGAATGAAGAAGGATATGAAGGTGACAAACTCGTCAAAATCTACAAGAACTTAAATAAGGTAGAAACCGCCTTTCGCATCATCAAAAACGACCTTGATATTCGGCCAATGTATCATTGGAAGGAAGAGAGAGTCAAAGGACATATCTATATCTGTGTTCTGTCGTATTTTGTGGTTATGGCGCTTGACTACATCGCCCAACAGAAGAAGGTCCAAAAATCGGCCCGCAAAATTCTGAGGGAGTTACATAAAATTGGCTTAGTAGAGATTCATCTTCCGAGTGGAGAAAAAAGGTATTCGTTAACGACGATCGATAAAGATAAGCAGTTATTACTTAATTCCTTTGGCATCAAAAAAATGAGGTTGCCAGGTGTAGTCTAGAAATTTTTAGAGGAATCCCCATTATTGGCGACTTTACGCTAATTTATGGTTGAAGGCCAGCTTAAAGGCGTGGTGGCATGCCCCGCATGTGGAAAGGGATTTGTATTTGCATACTCAGACGCGAAAGGCCATGCTTCGGTGCCCTGCATAAGATGTAGTAGAATTATAATGGTTGATTATGAGAGACTTGAGGCAACGTTAATACCACCTAAGAGGAGAAAAAATCTAACTTATGGGAAGTGAATACGAGACCGAGCATTAAAGACATGGCAACTGCCATAGTTACCCACATTCCGCGGGTGTGACCTGTTGATGAATAGTTTTTTATTGTCATAGATGTAATAATGAGGAATGTGCAATAGAATATCTTTCGCTTGAATTATGCTCATTGAGCGTTATCACTTGATTATTCGATTGTACGTTATCCTCTTTTGCAAGTGAATTAATGGTTCATTTATTAGGTTTGTAGGTTTTTATGGGGTTTTTAATAATAGCTGGACAAACTGAGCCCTGTAATTTATGATGTTATCAAAAGTCTGTAAAAAGAGGGATGGCATCATGAAAATAAATGAATCAAAGAAGAGTACACCGACCCTGAAGATTAGTTTTTTAATGGCCATGGCGAACAAATTTCTTGAGAATATCGGCTTTACTGGGATTATCAACAATCAAACCGACGAGGGGACGAAGAGTCGTTCTAATATGGACACCGGAAACTTAGCCAAAGCCATCATTTTATCGACATTCTATAGCATGAGAGCCCCTCTTTACAAAATTGAACGTCGATTTAATCACAATGAGGTGGATGTCGAGTACTTCTTTGGTAAAAATGCCAAAGTCGGATCCCTCAATGATGACGCGTTGGGGGATTGCCTTGATAAAATTGCAGCTGCCGGAGATGAAACGCTCTTTAAATCCGTTGTGTTAAGTGCCCATACCACGTATGATATTGCCTTTAAGAGGCTACATGCCGATACCACCACCGTCTCCTTTTATGGGGAATACGCTGACGAAGAACCCCAAGTTTTTGATAACGCATTAGACATTGAGTCAGGACAAGAGCCTCGTGAAGAAAGCCAGATGGCAGAGAACACCACTCTAAACATTACACAGGGATATAACAAGGACCATCGGCATGAATGCCCCCAAGTGGTCGTGGGCAAGATCGTTAACGAACATGGCATACCGCTCGCTGCAAAAGTTATGGATGGGAACACTTCGGATATTGAATGGAACAAAATGGCGATTGATCTTGTCCATGATTTACAGGAAAACGGCTTGAACCAAGGGATTTATATAGCGGATTCAAAGCTGATGACAACGGATCTGGTCAGAAAAATGCTCCAAAAGCCCAAGGGAATCCAATTTATTTCAAGGTGTCCGGCGAACTTCTATCATAAATTGGAAAGCAGAATGGTAGAACGAGCCTATACAGAGAACCAGTGGCAGGATATTGGAGTCCTGGGCAAAAGCAAAAAGGCTTGCAACTATTGCGTGCAAGGGTTTAGCGAGCGATTTGAGGAAACCGATTTGCGTGTCATCGTGGTCCAGACTTCCGCAGGGGAATCCCGATATAACAATAAATTGGAGAGACAGCGCAACATCCTGGAGACGGCCATTGAAGATAGTTCGAAAAAGAGCTTTGCCTGTGAAGCAGATGCCGTAGCGGAATGGGATCGGTTTAGCAAAAAGCACAGTAAGCTTGCCTATGTGTGTCAGGTCGTATTTGAAGAGACAAAGACCCTGAAACGCAGACCGGGTAGACCTTCGTTGAAAGTGGAGGTTCCAAATGAATACAAATCGACTTGGAAAATCCATATCACTCTGGCAGGACTTGACGAAGAAAAGGCTAAAACACTGAAAGAATCTGAACAATCTTTCGTGCTGGTTTCCAATGTACCCGTTGAAGAAGCTTCAGATAAGGATATTGTTGCCTATTACAAAGATCAGATGGTGGTTGAGATAGATTTCAGATACTACAAAGAACCCTGCCTCGCATCGGTTATTTTCTTAAAGCATCCTCATCGAGTGAGGGCTCTGATGATGCTATTAAACGTATCCTTGCTGATACGAGCTTTAATTCAATATAAACTGAGAAAAGGACGCAAAGAATGGACAGGTGAACTCCCCAAAATTGGCTATAACGGGGCAAAGCTTCAGGATGCCCCGACCTTTGCTTTCTTACAGTATGCTTTAGAGGAGATGCATTTTATAAAGATTGGACATGAAGAATACACTTTTTATCTTGATGATAGCTTAAATACACTAAGGGGCATGACGCTATTAAAGATAATGGGTATGGAACCCAAGGACTTAATGGAATAAATTAACTATTTATTTTCTCAGAATGAGCGCGGAATGTGGGGGATATGATGGAAAAATGCAGAAATCTTATAGAGGAACAATCTGGGCGCTTCGAAAGTCCTCCACTGTGCGAGTATGAGATTAAATTGCCTTAACGTGCTCAAGTGATACACAGAGTCCCGAGAAATAAATAAAAAGCAATAACTCAGGGAGGATAATGAACTTGCATAAAATAAGTGAAGTAACGCGCACTGATATTTTTGATATACTGACTAACGGTTTCGTTGACATTGAAATGGTGGACAAGCCACATCCGGACTATTTCTATTACCAAGAAATTGTTGAAACTGAACTTAAAATGAACTGTTCAGGGCGGTTGGATGAAGCTACCTTTTTAAACAGATTATTTAAATTAAAAGAACTTCCATCCACAGACAGCAGATACAAAGATGCAGAAAGTGATATTTGGAAGCACACTGTTGCCAATGATGATTGGGAAAATGGCTGGGTATTTAATGATAGAAGGTTCGAGTTATACCACGGAAATGATGACGAAATTCTCCTTACTTTTCTAAGCGAAATATTTCACCCTGCAGTTCGGAATGAGAAGCAACCTTGGATGAAATTTTTAAACAAATTAAATGAACTGTTAAAGATTGATGGATATGAGATTTGCGAAAAGGATCACATTTCTGGACGAAAAGTGTATGGATGGAGAGAGATTCAATCTGGTCAAAGAGTCGTGGCCGGACAAATAGATAATATTAAGCAGTCATTTAACACGAATTATGTGAGCATACAGGTGGACTTAATGTATGAACTCATTAATACCGCACCCCATTCAGCAATCGGCAAAGCTAAAGAACTATTAGAAATCTGCTGTAAAACTATTTTGGATGAAAGGCATATTAAATTCAACTCGGATCTTGATTTAAACCAGCTTATGAGAACAGCTTGTGAAAGCATTGATCTAAGTCCCAAAAAGCTCAAAGAAGGTGTAAAAGGTCAAGACATTGCAGGAAGAATTTTAGGAAATCTTGCAAACATCTCACACGGAATGGCAGAGCTTAGAAATTTATACGGGGATTGGCATGGGAAGTATAGTGGCTCGGATGTAAAGACAAAAATAATCAAAAAGATAATGTACCAGATATTGTATAGTAGTAGTCTTCATTTTGTTAGAGCGCATCATTGAATTTTGTGCTATGTAGTGGCCTACCGAGTGTAGGACTACGCACTCATTTGTAGTAAAGCAGGGTAATATATATCTGCCGGAGTTTCGTAATTCAATGCTGAGTGCAATTTCACAAAGTTATATTTGTGAATAAATCCTCCAATTTGTTTCCTAGCATCCTTGATATGTTCATAATCCTTAAGGTAGACTTCATCATATTTAAGTGTCCTAAACCATCGCTCTATGGGTATGTTGTCAGCCCATCTACCCTTACCATCCATGCTGATTTTACTCTTGTTATTGATAACAAATTCAATATATTCATGGCTTGTAAATTGGCTGCCCTGATCGGAATTTAATATCTCTGGTGTGGCAACAGCATAGGCCATCTTTAGGGCATGGATCACCATTCGTGTGGATAGAGTGTCATCCAGCTCCCAGCCAACGATGCACTTGCTGTGCCAATCAATGATGGCAGTTAAGTAAATGAATCCACGTCTTAACTTGATGTAGGTAATGTCGATTGACCAGGCCTGATTTGCTCGGGTGATGACGGCATTACGTAGTAGATATGGGTAGATCTTATGTCCCTTTGTAGGCTTGGATAGGTTGGGTTTCGGATAAATTGCAGAAATGCTCATCTCTTGCATAAACTTCCTTGTTTTGAGCCTACCAATTTCAATGCCTTGTTTTTGTAATGTTTTGGATATTTGCCTTGAGCCCCAAGATGGGCTTTCGGTATGGATTGCATCAATTTTATGCTTAACCATTATTTCAAAGTCGGAAGGCTCTTTTGGTGCGTAGTACACGCTTGTTCGGTTGACGTCTAAAAGCCCTGCAACAGTGGACAAGGGTAGCGGTTTATCGCCATTTTCACTGTTCTTATGATCCTTGATTTCAGCCTTTTGGGCGTGGAGTAAACCGACTCTCCCAGTCAGGTCCAAGAATTTCTTCAGATTTTTTTTTGAGCCAATCGACTTGTGTAGTCAATTGACCGACCTTTTTATATAAGCTATCGTTTTCCCGCTCCTGATCCTTAACTTTCTCCTGTAACACCTTGTCCTTTTTGTTATCAAATACATTGGCTGCATTAGCCAAAAATTCATTCTTCCAGTTCCGCAGCTGGTTAGGCGCTATCTCATGGGTGCTGGCGATTTCGTTTAGTTCTTTTTCGCCTCGCAAAACCTCCAAAACTCTCTCCGCCTTAAATTCTGCGCTAAATACTCTTTTCTTCATCAATAATAAACCTGCTTTCTTTAGTGGTTTTATTATATCAGGTTCATTATCTTTTCAGAAAATCTTGTCGAGTTTTCCTAGACCATTATATCCATCGTTGGTTCTCTTTAATTCCTCACGTCTTAGGAATCGGCAAAAAAGACAATCCCCATTGTAAAGATATATATAAAGAACATGACTTCAAGAGTTACTAGAATTCTTGAGGCATTACTGATTGGCGAGAAGTCTCCCATGCTTGCAGTAGAAAAGGTTGTAACACTAAAATAGAAAAACGTAAATAATTCGGTGACGATGTCATTTCCGAAATGACTTCCTGTAAAACTTCCCGGAACCATGTTATATTCAAGGTCATAAGCAGCTGTAAAATAAATTAATAAAAGAGTAATGGCCAAAACCACCGGAATAAATGCTGTAATCAAAGGCCCATCGGTAGCTGTCAACACCTTGAACACATAGTATGACACACCTGCAGTTGCGATCATTGAATAAATGACGACTACAGCCGATCCGACCGGAGTACCCTGAGGCTCAGGATATCCTTCAAAACTCCCTTTATTGCTCTCATCCTTCCATTGCTTATGGTTCGCCATAAGCAGCAATAAGATCACTGCTCCAGCCCCAACAGCGGCAGGCAATAAAGGCCAAATATCAGCAGCAACAATATCTCGTTCCGTAAGTCCCGCAGACTTATGCTCAGGTTTTAGGAAAGGCTTAGAAGTGTTGATGGCTTCCTTCCCCTTCTCGACAAAAGGATAATTTATAGGGCACTGTTGTGGCGGATACCAAATATACGGAGGGTATTGACCCTTAAATTTATCCCGCGGACCCATTCCCTCACCTCCTATACCATAATATTCCATATAGTTGAATTCTGTGTTTCTTTAAAACATAAATACAACCACCACTTTAATAGTATTGCTTTATTAGAAATGGCTGTTGAACTAGTTTTATATTCCTCTGGATGAGTTAGTGTTAAGAAATGAGTGTGAAGGATAAAAATCACGAATCAGAGAATAAAAACAGCCAAATCGAATAGGCTCCACGCGGGTATCACGGAAAGCAAGTCAGGAACTTTTTTCGTGGTAATTTAGATGGATCAGTCATTGGCCCGTTCTATCCAATGGCTTTACTTTGTTTTTACCACCAGTAATGATGGGGACATCCATATTGTGGGTTATTGCTCTAGGAAGATGAGGATGTCCCCGATAACCGTGATACCCCATTGTGTCCTCTAAGTTATTGTTATGGTATAAAGATTTATTCATGTCAGATAATACCCTTTGACTATGCGAATTATGGAAGGTGTAATATGGATGAGGGTTTAGTGGTAATTGTTAGAGCTTTTATAGGTTTTTTCTCTCTTCTGATCTTTACAAGAATCATTGGCAAAGGACAGATAAGTCAGCTTAACTTTTTCGATTATGTACTCGGAATTACAATTGGTTCCATTGCCGCTACCTTAACAACCGATTTGTCCAGTCGGGCTTGGCCACATTGGGTAGGCCTTCTTACTTGGTGTGCCTTAGGATACTTGATGGAAATCATATCCTCTAAATGGCGCTATGCAGCAAAATTTTTAGAAGGGGAACCGACGATTGTCATCATGAACTGCAAAATTATGGAGAATGCGTTAAAGAAAATGAAATATAGGATTTCAGTGATTTTAGAAATGCTCAGGAACAAAGGGGTCTTTGACGTGACTCAAGTTGATTTTGCAATTATAGAGCCCAACGGTCAGATTTCGGTCCTATTAAAACCAGAAAACCTACCTTTAACTCCCAAGGACATGAACATTGCAGTTTCCCCCTCAGGAATAAGTTCCGAATTAGTTTACGATGGTATTATTGTCGAAGAAAATCTAAGACAACTTAAGAAAGACAAAAAATGGCTACTTAAAGAGCTCAAAAAGCAGGGAATTCGTGACATATCAGACGTTTTCTTGGCAACCTTAAATCCATCAGGGAGTTTGTATGTGGACAAGTACGAAGATCATCTTAAAAATATGACAGATATTGGTGATTATAAAGGACCCTACTAAGGAGATGTTTTTATGAGACGGTTTTTGGTGATATCTATTCCAATAGTTACACTCGTTTTCTTTGTCATGGTCATGCTAAGTGGTGATCTATTAAAACAACCCCTATGGGGAGACGACAATATTCCACAATTCATCGAAACGCTTGTACAGGATATCAATCACGAAAATTGGGAAGCAGCTAAGCTAGATACCGAAAATTTAAATAGAGTTTGGGATAAGGTCGTTAACAGAGTCAATTCAGTTCAGAACGTGATGAAATTAACGCTTTCTCAACCAATATTGCCAGGCTTAGGGGTGCTATACAAGCGAAAGATAAATCCATTGGTCTAACGGAATTAAGTGAGGCCTATGAACATTGGAAAGAACTTGGTAAATAAGAGTGTGTTCTTGCCAAATATGGTTGTTTACCCGACCGTTCCACTCCTACTTAAATTTGCCTTCACATGTAAAATGGTTTTGCTAGGGGCAAATGCCAATTAGGGAACAGATCTAAAAAATTTTCATAACATAAACTGAAGAGGAATTGATGAATGTTATGTTTAACAATTATAGAACTGATTTACTACAACTATTAGTTTAGTATACGAAGAAAGAACTGGTGATATTATATTTCTTATTGGTACAATAATAGCAATAGTTTCTACCTATCAAGCTGAGCAATCTATAATTGATAAACTATTTATGATTAAATCCTTGGAAAAATCAGCGTATACGATTGCAACTGCAAGCGGGCTCTTTTTTATTGCAAGTATTACTTTTGCTCATGTGGCTATCGTTAGGATGGTAGAATTGAAAAGTAACCTTAACACAAGCACTTCAAATTTGACTATAAAGGCCAGCCAAGTTATAGCCATTGCAAATATTATATAAAGTATTGGGTTCGGCTTAGCAGCGATTGGGAATCTAATAAGGATTAGAAGTTTAAGTGGTATTACTGCGATATCTCAATAACATTAATGCGTTGGTTGAGAAGATAGAAATTCTCACACCAACGCATTTTATTTTTGAGTATGAAATAGGCGGATTAGCAAAGTAACCCGCCCCTTCCCGAACCGTACAAGCGACTTGTCACCGCATACGGCTCTCCATATTCCAAATGGGTTATCGTCGTTTCAGCTGATTAAGCTGGAACCTGTCAGCTTCGACATTAGCAAAGCAGTGTGCGCAAAGGGGTATCTGACGCCTGTTGATGGCCAGCATGATCGTGGCAATCGGTGAGTAGGGCTTGTCGAGCTTCTTCTTCGTTTTCCTGTGATACATGCTGACATGGGACTGCTGATTACCGCAGATGTAGCAGGCACGGGCAAGCGGGTCCATCAAGCTGAACTTGGGCAGGAAAAGAAACGATATAACTGCCAACTTGATTTTGGCGAAGAAGTTCTTTTGTCTCGAAAAAGATTTGTATAGTGCCAGACTGACTGAGCAGGCTTTACCTTTGACATTTGTGTAATTGATCATGAGAGCTTTGCTGTATCGGGCGAACACTTTCTTTATGCTGATGTCGAATTTGCGAGCCAGAGTTTTAGCTATTGAAAACGTTACGATGTATTGGATGCGCGCACCCATATAGAAATTGGTGCAGCCACGCTGTTGAGTCAGGAGTCCACGCAGTACCTGGTTGCCGTATTTGATGATTTCTTTCGGAGATTCTCTAAAGAGGCGAGTGATACCTTTGGGATAGCCATTGCCTGTACACATACCGTTTTCACGTAGCTTTTTCAGAATACCATCCGTATTCATGTAAATACGGATGGTTGAGTCAAAAGGGTTGGTTTGAAATTTTCCGTGTTTGACAGCGCCCTTGCGAATGATATATCCGAGAAAGGTCACGTCACTATCTACGGCATGTGTAATTTTGGTTTTCTCGTTGCTTAACCTTAGGCAGAGTTCGTTTTTCAGGAACTCCTTGATTTTCTGCTTCAAGTCAACGGCATAAGCCTTGGGAGCAATCAGGCCAATCAGAAAATCATCAGCATATCGCACATACTTCACTCTGCGGAAATTGGGGTCGTAGCTGTCCTTGGACGGGAGGTTCTCCATTTTATATTTCAGGTGCTTAATGGTTTTTGGGTCGCTGCCGTTGCTGATCGCCTTTTTGTAAAGGTATCTTGCTTTGGCGTAGTCAGGATTTTGCTTGCGGTAATCACCTGTGGTGTCCACCTCGATAATGTTTTCCATGAATCTGTCCAGTTTATCGAGATAGATGTTGCAGAGTATGGGGCTACAACAAGAACCCTGTGCGTTTCCGGTTTTGGTTCCGTGGTAAATGTGCCGCATGTCGAAGTAACCGGCCTTGAGTATCTTATTGATAAGCCGGATGAAACGTTCGTCGTTAATACGCTCACGAAGTATCGTTTCAAGTGTGCGATGGTCGATTTCATCAAAGCAGGCGGATATGTCCCCCTCAATAAACCAAATTGAACCTCTCCACGTCTCCACCTCAGCTATGGCGCTTTGTGTAGACCGTTTTGGCCGGAAGCCGTGAGAAAGGTTTGAGAAGGTAGGTTCGTAGATGCACTCCAGGATAATGCGGACTGCCTCCTGAACGAGCTTGTCCTTTCCGTTTGGAAAGCTAAGTTTGCGCATTTTACCATTGCTTTTTGGTATCATCGTTGTTCTGTTTGGCTGAGGCAGGTAGGACTCGTCGCGCATGGAAGCGATAAGTTCCGTAATCCATTCCTCGCAGAAGCCATGCAGGGAGGTGCCATCAGCGCCAGAGGTCTTCGCTCCGTCGTTGGACTTTACGGAGTTGTAAGCAATGATGTACAAGTCCTTGTTGTAGAACAATCGGTAAAGGTCATCGTTAACATAGCAATGGTCGGCATTGTTTCGACGGCGATAACCTTCCAATCTTTCCACGAGTTTTGATTGCTCCATTCAAAGCAACTCCTCTCAAAATTGGAACTTGGAATACTGCCCCCCTTCACCATGTACCATGCATTACAGAAGGCCGTTAGGCTACTGTTAGGGCTCTCTGCCATATACCGAGAACGGCACTTAGGCAGGTCACGTTTGACAGTTTCATATAGTGTCTCCATACGTAGGTATCCGGTTGGTCGTTACCCTGCTTACCGCAGGTGCGTCAATAGGCCTGCTTATGCCCAATTCTTCAAATATTGGGCATACCCATTGATACCAGTTTTTATTACGTCCGGTAGCGCCCGAAGCCACAGACCCGGATTCAGCCCCTAGGCTTTACCATATATGGCCTGACTCGCCAGGCCACTCGACAGCACTTGCTGTCTAATCCTGACTTTACCGACATGCTGTTGTCCCCCAGAGGCTTTCGCATGAGGTTAGTCGGTTGTCTTACATCGCAATTGCAGGAGCGATGATTTCTACGAAATATATATGAAACGCACAACGTGCGCAATGAAGAGCGGGATGAGGGTGGAGGAAGGAGGGGAATAAAAATTTGGAATATATGCTGTGCTGTCTTGAGTCGTATACTTTTATTTATTCCGGGTTATCCCAAAGCTCGTCACGTTTAACTTGCATATGAAATATATTATATTGGACAACTAATACGATTGTAGGAGGAAAAAAGATGGTTGATGGGTTAATCAAACCTGGAACGGGCTATGTACCCGATCCTTCGGATTCGAGAGACTATACAGTTGAACACCCTCAAATTAAACCGTTCTTTGATAAAATGGGAAGTATTAGCTTAATTATTGGACACAGCCATGTGGATTTAAGAAAATGGTGTTCGCCAATTAGCAATCAACTTTCGCTCGAATCATGTTGTGCCTGTTCAGGAGTTGGTATTCTTGAATATTTTGAGAATAAAACCTATGGTAAATATCTAGCAGCGTCCAGACGGTTTTTATTCAAAGTTACCAGAGAATTATTGCATAGGCAAGGTAATGTAGGAGTAACTTTGAGAGACACAATGAAATCAATGGTATTGTTTGGTCTCCCGCCAGAAGAGTATTGGCCTTATAGTGAAGAAGAATTTGATATTGAGCCATCGGCGTTTGTTTATGCTTATGCAAATAACTACAATGCCTTAAAGTATTACCGGTTAGATCCTCCGGATACTTCCCGTGGGACCTTGCTAAGAAGAATTAAGACTTTAGCTTGTATGGGGCTACCGTCAATGTTTGGTATGGATTGCTATGATTCCTTTCCGGAAGAATCGACTACCGGAAAAATACCTTTTCCTGCACCTGGCGAAGGGGTAAAATTCGGACACGCTATGGTTGTTGTAGGTTATGATGACCGAATGAAGATTATGAATCCGAACCCGGGCGGAATAGAAACAACTGGGGCCTTTCTCATTAGAAATTCATGGGGCACAGGGTGGGGAGACAATGGTTATGGTTGGCTACCTTACAAATTTATTTTAGAAGGTGTTGCAGTAGACTGGTGGTCTCTACTGAAAAACGAATGGCTTGATAACGATGAATTTATATAAGAGTTAGCATGATATTACCTGCTCTGTTAAAAAAAATTATTAGTTACTGCTTTTAAGTGGGTTAAGACTAAACCCACTTAATTTTTTTGTCCGACAAGGGAGTTGTCTTATGAGGTAAGAACCCTCAATGGGACAACTGACAGAGATGATAAGACAGAGAGGAGCCTACGATCATATATAATTATGAAATTATCAAGACTTTTCTAAGACGTCATATCATACACTCGATGTGTTTTTTTGGCACTACACGAACCTTAGTCACGGCAATATAAAAATATATCCCTTTTAACGTGACAGGGCACGTGGAGACCGTGGTTCTCCTGCAAAGAAAACACAGCTAAAAGGCTTGCAAATTAAAGGCCTTATGGATATATTCGATGTTTTGCTCGGTCACATGGGGCTGTATGGGGGAATATTAACTTTGTCCATCAGGTTTCAATCATATATGAATAGAATTTTCAACGAAGAGCACCTTTCGAATTAAACATGTTATATCAAAGGCAATTGTCTACCAGGGAACAATTATTGAATGAGATACTACGCGTAAAATTGACTTTGAAGAATCTGTCAGACAATTCCAATGTTTTAAATGACAAAGAAAAATTATTTCAATTTATGAAGAAAACAACTGAGGATGAATTAGGCTTCTTTCCCGCCGACAGAGATGTTTTTTTTGATATTTTTGAAGCTTTAAAAGATGTTGATTTAATAGATTTCACTCTTGAGATATATAAGAATGATCGTATGGGTACGGTTATCTCACCGAAATATTTAAATGCATATATCAATGAAAAGATCCAGAAACTTAAGCCACAGAAAATACTTATTACTGAGGCTGAAAAGCATTTATCTGGGCTTAGGGAGATCATAAAGCAAAACTATAATTTTGAGTTATCATTAACAACCCAGCTTAAACCGATGAACCTTTTACTGAAGTTAGCCTTTGGCGAGAAGTCAAATGTGACAACCCGGTTTGAATCAATCTATACAGATTGCTTGCTGGATGAAAAGTTTGATTATATATATTCACTTCCAACCTTTGGATACAAGCCAGATGAACTTGGCAGAACGTTTATCACCAGAGAAAGCGATGGGGTGGCTACTCAAAACATGCTTCCTCCGTGAAAAGTCCTCTTGATGGGGGCGATCCGATTGCCTGAACTTCAGGATATTTTTAAACAGGTTCAACTCAAGCGTCTTTCTCCGGCTCAGGCCAAAGCGTTCCATATGATTCGGCTTTGTCGAACCTCCACCCTTGGTTCCCATGCTCAGGTTTGCACGGACTGTGGTGTTAAGGAGGTTTCCTTTAATTCCTGTCGTAACAGAAATTGTCCAAAATGCCAACATTCTGTTCAGCAGGAATGGGTTGAGGCTCAGATGTCCAAGCTTTTACCGGTCGGTTACTTCCACGTCGTTTTTACAATTCCTCAGGAACTTAACACCCTTGTTTTCCAAAATCAAGCGCTTCTTTATTCCCTTTTGATTCAATCCGTAGGAAATACCTTGATGGAACTGGCTTCTGTCCCTAAATATCTCGGTGCTACGATCGGCGTTACTTCAGTCCTCCATACGTGGGGACAAAATTTATCGTTCCATCCCCACGTTCATTGTATCGTCCCTGGTGGGGGGCTTTCCAATGATGGACTTCGCTTCGTCCGTTCTCGTAAGAAGTTCTTTATTCCTGTTAAAGTTATTTCGAAGAAGTTCAGAGGTAAGTTCCTCGACCTTCTAAAACAGGCCTTTGACAATGGGGAACTTGCTTTCTTTAACGAGGCTACCACACTTGCGTTAAGAAGCAATTTCCTTTCTCTTGTCGACACTTTATATGACAAGAATTGGGTTGTCTTTTGTAAGAAACCATTTAAATCTCCGGGTCACGTTGTTCGTTATCTTGGCCGTTATACGCACAGAGTTGCGATTAGTAACTCCAGAATTCAGGCGTTTGACGGTCAATCGGTTAGTTTTGCCTGGAGGGATTATAAGGATGGCAACAAATCCAAAGTCATGACTCTTGATGTTGCTGAGTTTTCAAGACGGTTTCTTCTTCATGTTCTCCCAAATCGCTTTGTTAAGATCAGACATTATGGTCTCCTTAGCAGCCGTAATATTAAGTCAAAGCTTTATAAATGTATGAGGCTTACCGGGAGGAAGCCCTTGCATCCAATTATTAAGTCAAAGGAAAACAATAAAACCTGCCGTTCCTGTGGAAGTACACATATTATTACGCTTATTCCTTACTCTTCGGCTACGTCCTCAAGTCCATAATAGCTGTAAAACTGAAGAGCTACGGAAGACTACCTTCTTGGGGAGGGGGAAAGTCTACCCATTATTAGGTTTTTGTTATGCTGTTTCTAAATTTAACGAGAACAAACTCGTCCTGATATCCTTACAAGAGAATTTATACCCAGTTGGAAAAGATTGAATTCCCATATAGATTGAGTGCGATCTGCAGACGGTTCAGTACAACAGGAGATTCATAAGGGTCAGTTTTCTGCATCGAATTATTACTTTCCTTTTAGCTATTGATTTTAATCAATGGCTTTTTCTCTATCTAGGACCCTCATAAATCTCTAGAAGTTATACGGCGTCGGTTAAGACTATCTTAAACCTTAGCTAATGTTCTTCTTCATTTTTACTGCTGGAAGGTTCTTCCCAGACCACTTTAATTTCACCTGCTCGATAATGTTGAAACCTTTTGAAATCCAGAAATTGAGTACATTTTTATCGTAGCTGGTTACAACATCAATTCTTATTCGTTTAGATTTATGCACCTTTGCAAAATGTTCGAACCCTTTGTAAACCTCCGAGCCAAGACCTAAATACTGATTATCAGAATGTAACATTAATAGTGACAAATAGCTTTCTTCGTTAACTAAAAAGTCCAACACACCTATAGATGTGTTACTATTTTTTAGCATCACTTTACTAGACATAAAGCCGATCTCTTTCATAGTATTCATTTCATCCTCAACCCATTTGGCATTAATCCTTTCTCTGTCTAAATGAGCCATTAAAAAGCCAGGGTTGGAGTTATAAATTTCTACAATACTGTCAATGTCATCAGCGGCAACCACGCTGATATATGTTTTGTCCGTTTCAAATAGCATAATTATCTTCCACCTCTTATTAAGTTATCGAAAAAGCAGCAAAATGGACCCTTAAACTAATCCCTTACACAAATGCTTAGATGCCGTATAACGTTGGTTTAACGAACTTCGTTAATTGTCTGTCTGATTGACTTAATGCGAACCTGTTCGTATATTTTACCTTTACTGTCACATGGAATTTATTCATCAGCTAGAAATAATTTACCTTTATTTTGCTCCTTGGGTCCTATAACTCACACTATGACAAGTTCATCAAAATTGTATTCTCTGTTTAAGTCCAAATTCTCCATTGAGAGCGGATTTACCTGTTTTTATTTTCCATCTTTTTGGTTCATTTAGTGTGTTTTTGTTCGAAAGGTCAAAGTCCGTTTCTCTCGCTCACGTCGATTTACTATAGTGTTTGATTCGGGTTTCTCCTATTCGGGTCACGTCTAATCCTTGGGGCATGGATAGTGCCAGCCTGGGCATACCACCCCAAAAGATCGTATATTAAGAGAAGGATGAACATGCCCCATCCTAGAGACAATAAACAGCAGGGATTAGCTGCTATGAAGAAATATTTAATGCGTTGGTTGAGAAGATAGAAATTCTCACGCCAGTGCATTTTGTTTTTGAGTTGAAGAGTGGAATGAGGTGGAGGAAATAGAGGAGTAAATTTGAAAACCCCATCTTGTCCGATAATGGTTGTTACATAAACACGACCAAAATTCGTTGGTTGCTGTTTTCTAAATTCTTATTTAGGTTTTTTATTTTAATATTTCCGGGTAGTGCTCTAAACTATATACGCAAATCCAACATTGACATATTTACATATCCATATTATTATTAAATACGCGTTATACCCCTATAGGGTATATAAATCAGGAGTTAATTGTGACAATTGGTACCAAAACTTCATCTGAAGTAATTTTTTTTATTAGAGGAGGAAGACAGTGGGAATGAATATAAGTAAAATTGCTATCACACCTTGTGCCGGAATTGGTCAGATTTTCGGCCCAATAACACGGGAAGCAGGATATAGGCTAGTGGATGATCTATACCCTGAACAAACAGTATTAGTATGTCCACCTGCTTTGGCCGTGGATATTCAAGAGGATATCGATTTCATCAATGAGTATCCAGTGTTAGTCTTAAACGGTTGCAAAGATCGCTGTGCTTCAAAGATGATTTTGAAAAAAGGCGGTCAAATCGATGCTGAGGTTTATTTGCCAGCTATCCTCAAACAAGACAAACTCTCTTTGCATGGCGAAAAGAGAAGCAGGCTTGGAGCAAAATCTGAGTTGGCTATCCAAAAGATGACCGAAAAGGCCAGTTCACTTATCCTTAAACTTTTACAAGAAGAGAATATTAATGAATAAACACGTCCACTGGGTGAATTATTATTGAAGATGCTAAGGCTGTTATAAACTAAATTAGTTAACGGAGATGATTTGCTATCAAGTACAAACGCGAATTTATCGGAGAATTCCTGGGAACTTTTTTGTTGGTTCTGTTCGGGTGTGGAGCAGTCGCAGTGTCTGTATTGTTTGATGCTCATCGGAGCTTAGTGGAAATCGCATTGGTTTGGGGAATCGGTGTCAGCTTAGCCATTTATGCCACACGGCATTTATCCTGTGCCCACCTTAATCCCGCTGTCACTCTGGCAATGGTGACAAGTAAAAGAATGTCGCTAAAAAAAGTACCCACTTATCTCACCGGCCAGCTTTTCGGCGCTTTTTTCGCGGGATTGGTCTTGTATATTTTATTTGAACCCTCCATTTATGCCTTTGAAACTGCCCATAATATCATTCGCGGCGCAGCGGATTCCGTGCAAACAGCGAAAATGTTCGGCGAGTACTATCTACAGCCGGGAAGCAGTGCTGTAGTATCCATGCCTTTGGCGATGGGCGCTGAAGCTTTTGGTACTTTTTTGCTCGTTCTCATGATATTCTCTCTGACGGAGGGCTGCAATCTGGGACGACCCGATAACAACCTGGCACCAATTTTTATTGGGTTAACAGTAACCTCGATTATCTGTCTGATTGCACCTCTGACTCAGGCCGGATTGAATCCTGCCCGTGATTTCGGTCCCCGTCTTGTAGCATGGATTTTTGGGTGGGGCGCTGCTGCATTTCCCGATCAATCCGGTGGATTCTTCTTTGTATACATACTTGCTCCATTGATTGGGGGTCAGGTAGCGGTCTTGCTGTTCACACGCGTGCTGGAGCCGCTGATGAATAGACCGGATGTGCAATGCTGCTGCAATAACGATGATAATTGAAATAACTGATTTCGGGAAGAAGTTAAGAGGGGATTATCATGGCCAAAGATGAAATCGGAATACTATTTGAATATGCAAGAGGTAGTATCCACTGCTTTGGCAGCCCGGGGACATCGTGACTTATGGCCCACCCAATTGAGCATATCGTCATTGTATCCGATAAACGCAGATCTGATGGCGTCCCTTATATTCTCCATAACGCGGGACCCACAACTAGTGAATCCGATCAATTGCAGAGCTGGCCTTCCCAGATGACGGGTCATTTTCGCTTTCCACGGTTTTAGGACAAAGCTTAAGGAATTGGTTAAGCGAAAGATATCCACCTCACGGTGGACACCCTTGCTCTTGGCTAATGGTTGGCAACTACAAGCCCCCATAGTGTACTTTCACCACCAAGTTAATCGCCATGCGTGACGCACTAAAAAAAGGAGCAGGTTTAACCTGCTCCTCAGATCTAATGATGTTATAGTGGCAATTCATGAATTGCCCTTACGAGCCTTAGTTCCACTTTTGGTCAGCTAGACGTTTGTAAGAATCATAGCGGACCTTTGCGTATTTTTCAGCACCCTCAAAGAGTTCTTCTGCACTATCCGGGAAAGTATTCAGCAAGGAAGAGTAACGAACTTCGCCCATGATGAATTCTCGGAATGACATAGTTGGCGCTTTGGAATCTAAGCTAAATGGATTCTTGCCTTCCTCGATCAGATCTGGGTTAAAGTGATAGAGATGCCAGTAACCGGAATCAACTGCTTTCTTCGCCTCTTGTAAACTCATGGTCATACCTGCCTCCAGGCCATGGCTGATACAGGGCGCATAAGCAATAATCAAAGAAGGTCCTTTATAAGCTTCGGCTTCTTTAATTACCTTAATCGTTTGAGCCATGTTAGCGCCCAAAGCAATTTGCGCGACATAAACATATCCATAACTCATAGCCATCATGCCTAGGTCTTTCTTCCGAATCTTCTTACCCGCTGCAGCGAATTTGGCCACTGCTGCTCGAGGAGTAGATTTGGAAGCCTGTCCTCCAGTATTGGAGTAAACCTCGGTATCCATGACAAAAATATTCACATCGTCACCGGAAGCTAAGACGTGGTCTAAGCCGCCAAATCCGATATCATAAGCCCAACCGTCTCCACCGAGGATCCACTGAGACTTTTTAATCAGATTATCTTTTAAAGCAATAATTTCTGCGAGGACTTTGTTATCCCCGACGTATCCTTTAAGTCCAGCAAGGACCTTAGCTGTCGCTACTTTAGAAGCGTCAGCATCATCCCAACCCGTAAGCCACTCTTGGAAAGCTTCCTTAAGCTCAGCACTAATCTCCATCTCCAACGCTTGATTCAGCAAATCAACAAGTTTTTCACGGAGTTGACGAACTCCCAAGTACATTCCATAGCCGAACTCTGCGGTGTCTTCAAATAAGGAATTAGCCCAACTCGGTCCTTTACCTTCTTGGTTAGTGGTATAGGGAACTGCTGGAGCACTGCCACCCCAGATGGAGCTACAGCCAGTTGCATTGGCAATCATCATACGGTCGCCATAAAGTTGAGTGATCAATTTGATATAAGGTGTTTCACCGCACCCTGGGCAGGCACCGTTGAACTCTAGTAACGGTTGAGCAAACTGGCTACCTTTAACTGTATTCACGTCAAAAAGTTTGCTCTTGTTTGTGAGGGTCATCGCAAACTCCCAGTTCACCGCTTGTTGTTCCATTTGTTCTGCTGCTGGTTTCATGATCAGAGCTTTACCTTTAGCTGGACAAACTTCAGCACAGTTCCCACATCCAGTGCAATCTAACGTACTCACCTGAACACGGAATTGCAGACCTTCAGCCCCTTTACCGGCCGCTCTCTTGGTTGCGAAAGTTTCCAGAATGTTTTTCTCCTTTTTGTTTAGCTTCTCATCTACCAGCTTTTCCCGAAGTTTCTTGATCTTGAAGTGAGCATTAGCATAGTAATTTTCTAATTTCTCAGCCTCGTTCATTAAGAACGGGCGAATCGCCGCGTGTGGGCAAATATAAGAACATTGATTGCATTGGATACATTTATCGATCTGCCACTCTGGTACCATGACAGCGATACCACGTTTTTCAAAACAGGCGGTTCCTACTGGGAACGTTCCATCTTCACGTCCTAAGAACGTGCTCACGGGGAGGCTATCTCCCTCTAGCGCATTCATCGGGCGAAGAATGTTTTTGATGAAATCTGGCTCTTCAACAGTTGCGGCAGCCTGAGCTTGTGCGTTATCTGCATTTTCCCAATCAGCCGGGATTTCTACCTTAATTAGGGAAGAAACGCCGTGATCAATTGCCGCAATATTCATATCCACAATGCTTTGTCCCTTATTACCATAGGTTTTTATGACGGAATCTTTAAGATAACCAACGGCCTCTTCGACAGGAATTACGTTTGCAAGTTTGAAGAAGGCAGCTTGCATGATCATGTTAATTCGGGAACCGAGACCAATTTGACGAGCGATTGATACGGCATCAATAATGTAGAAGTTGACATTATTTTTTGCAATCGATTGTTTCATAGCAGCCGGAAGTTTTTCTTCTAGTTCTTCCGCTGTCCACTGACAGTTCAAGACAAAGTTGCCACTCTTCTTGACACCTTTTAGGAGGTCATATTGGTAAACATACGTTTGATTATGGCAAGCGATATAATTCGCGCTCAAAGTTAAATAAGGAGATTTGATTGGTTTTTTACCAAAACGAAGGTGGGAAACCGTAATGCCTCCGGATTTCTTACTGTCGTACTGGAAATAAGCTTGCGCATAAAGCTTGGTGTGATCCCCAATAATCTTAATCGCTTGCTTATTTGCACCGACTGTGCCATCAGCACCGAGTCCCCATAATTTGCAGGAAATAGTCCCTTCAGGCGCAGTGTCGATGATTTCATCTTCCGCTAATGATTTATAAGTTACATCATCCACTATACCTATGGTAAAGCCATTTTTCGGTTCTTCCGATTGAAGGTTTTTATACACTGACAGAACTTGAGAAGGAGTCGTATCTTTAGAACCCAAGCCATAACGTCCGCCGACGATCACCGGTTTGATATCGCTTGTGTAGAAAATAGCATTAATGTCCAGATAAAGAGGTTCACCTATGGCACCGGGTTCTTTTGTACGGTCAAGAACCGCAAGTTTCTTAACAGTTTTAGGCAACACTTTAAAGAAGTAATCACTGGAGAACGGACGATACAGGTGAACTTTAACTACCCCAACTTTTTCCCCTTTTGCCACGAGATAGTCAATTGTTTCCTCAATCGTGTCACAGATCGAGCCCATTGCCACGATGACATACTCTGCATCGTCTGCACCATAATATTGGAAAGGGTGATATTCACGGCCAGTAAGTTCCTTGTATTCTTGCATAGATTGTTCAACTAAATCAGGAACAGCAGCATAGAAACGATTAGAAGCTTCACGGCCTTGGAAGTAAACATCCGGGTTTTGAGCCGTTCCGCGCAGAACTGGATGCTCGGGATTCAACGAACGGTCACGGAAGGCTTGCACCGCTTCCATATCTAAGAGTTTTGCAACTTCTTCATACTCCGGTACTTCAATTTTTTGAATTTCATGAGAAGTACGGAATCCGTCAAAGAAATGAAGAAACGGTATACGGGATTTGACCGTTACTAAGTGAGCAATAAAGCCCATGTCCAAAGCTTCTTGTACGTTGTGTGAAGAAAGCTGGGCAAAACCCGTCGACCGTACGGACATAACATCCTGATGATCACCAAAAATTGAAAGTGCATGCGTTGCCAAAGCACGGGCGCTAACATGGAATACGCACGGCAGAAGTTCACCGGCAATTTTATACATGTTGGGAATCATTAAAAGTAACCCTTGCGAAGCAGTATAAGTCGTAGTCAACGCCCCTGCTTGAAGTGAACCGTGTACTGCTCCAGCAGCACCTGCCTCTGATTGCATCTCCACTACCTTAATAGTTTGCCCAAAAATGTTTTTCCTGCCATGAGCAGCCCATTCATCAGCAAATTCAGCCATAGTTGAAGATGGGGTGATGGGGAAAATTGTGGCAACTTCTGTAAATGCGTACGACGCGTGTGCGGCCGCTTCGTTGCCATCCATAGTTTTCACTTTAGCCATTATTCGTATCCTCCTAACATGTGATGTAAGAAATCTAACTTCAAGGCTTTTTGGAGGGTGTACCCTCCTTGCTATCCCCTAAGTCCAAAAAATAATAATACTATGTGAAAGTTTTTAATAGTCTGAAATCTAACTACAAAAAAATATAATTCTACCTATAATTAAAATGTCGCCGTTTGTTAAGGAACTAATTCACATATGGTCCAAATGGTTTCCCTTTAGACTGAAGTATACCCCTTAATTGTTTCATTCGTCTATAATTTATAGTCATGTATCTTGAATACAATTCCTCAAGACCTAAACAGTACCCAATTAACACCTATTAGATCCCCAATAACTGGAGCACAGTTAAGGCTAAAACGCCGGGAAACCCTAGAAGACCAACCATAGCTATCGTGAAAATATTAATAGGAATCGCGTATCCCAGAATACTAAGCAAAAAGTAGAACAACCAGAGTCCCACAATCCCACCTAACATATGAATAATTAGTTTCAAAAATAAGTTTGGCTTCCCGAGTGCAGAACGGACAACTAATCCTATAAGTAAAATGAACAGACCCAGAAAAATCAAGGTTATGTGAATTCTCCTTCTCATCCAGTGCTAGTCCCTAAATAAGTATGCACTCGCAGGACAAAGAAGACCTTCATGTTTGACAGGGAATTTTAAAAAAATTAGCATTAATCGGGTAGGAGGCCACCCATTATTTGAGTGGCCGACCTCCCACACCACTTATCCCGCAAAATGCGGCATCCCGACTAATTGTCATAAGCCCTCATATCAAGCCCTTCCTTCACAAAAATGGCGGGATAATATTTCTTTCATTATGCTGTATATTGAATTCACTAAATTCAATAGGAGGCTTACATGGAAGACAATACGATTTTTGGAATCATCCAACAGACATTGGCAATCTTAGAAAAGGAAGTAGGATTAGCAAAATCTACACTTGATGTAGTCGCATCTCGTAGTTTCAAACCGATCTCCGAATTCTTCAAGGAAAAGCAGGAGGTATATTACAGTGCAGATTTGCTGAACGAGCTAGATCAACGCTATCAGGAGAATCTGAAGACAGGGGCGATTTCACGGAATGTATATAACCTCCGCACTCGAGGTACCAGAATACTGCGAGAGGTGTATGAGACAGGCAATTTCGTCTGGAAAGGACCAGTTAGCAAAAGTATCCCCGTTTTACCGGAAAGCTTTGAGCATATTATCAACGGTCTCGCCGATGCAGTCCGCATGGAGATGCGAAGCCGCGATACGCTGTACATAGTTAGGCGTTTTCTGTTGCTGCTTGCCAGTTTTGACATCAACAACATTTCTCAAATTGAGTCAGAGCATGTACAGATGTTTCTGAGCGATGTTTCCCAGTCACGCGCAAAAAGCATGGATGATGTTGTCGGCGCTCTTCGCAAATTAAATCGATATCTTACTGGATCGGGACTATCCGGTCTTCCATACGCAGGCTTACTTATGGCACCGAGAGCAAGAGAAGGAAAAATATATCCGTGTATGCCCCAAGATGATTTGGGATTAGTCATAAAGTCAATTGACCTAAGCACGGCAATCGGCAAACGCGACTATGCCATTTTGCTGTTGGCTGCAAGCAGTGGTATGCGGGCTGGGGATATAGCGAAAATCAAACGTTCAGATATTGACTGGCGAAAAAGCGAGATTCATATAGTTCAGGGGAAAACCCAAGCGCCTGTCAACCTTCCGCTGCAAAGGGGCGTTGGAACCGCCTTGGCCGACTACATTCTTAATAGTCGTCCGGAATCGAAATCCCCGGAGATATTTTTAAGAAGCCTTGCGCCTTTTCAAGGATTTAAGGATGGCGTCTCGGTAGCATGTGTCTTGCGCCGACGGATGAAGGCAGCGGGAGTATCACATACGCTTGGTGATGGAAAAACGATGCATGGCATTCGGAGGATGCTTGGCACCCAAATGACAATGGAAGGCGTGCCCATAACAACGATTGCACAGATACTTGGTCATCAAAACACTCACGCGACTAAACCGTATATTTCTCTGGATATTGAGGGCTTGCGCGAATGCGCATTGGGGTTCGACTCTGTCGGGGAGGGCTCCAAACGATGAAGACGTTCAACGAATATATTGAGGCTATGCTCCTCTACAAAGAATCCATAGGATATTCCAGAAAATCTTACGAGTACGACCTGATGCGTTTTTGTAATTATATAGTGACGAAGCAATTAGACGTGTCCGATCTCAAAGAAGAAATAGTCTTAAGTTGGTGTTCACGCTGGGAAAGCGAATCCCAGACCAGCGCGAGAAGAAGGATTCAATCAGTTCGGGAGTTGCTTAAATACCTATCTGCAATCGGTATTGATTGCTATGTGATCCCATCGAGTTTTCTCCCAAGGCCAGAGACACGGACGCCGTATATTTTTACTGACAAGGAATTACAGAGCATTTTCAAGGAGTGCGACGATCTATTGCCTAATAAATGCTCCCCTAACCGGCACCTGATTCTTCCTGTATTATTGCGATTGATTTTTTTTTGCGGCTTACGTCCGAACGAGGGACGGGAACTGCAAAGCTGCGACATAGATTTCGACAAAGGCATCTTGCTTGTCCGAAAAAACAAATCTCACAAAGAGCGTTATGTCGCCATGTCCGATGATGTGTTGCAGATGTGCAAGGATTATCATACTTCCAATGCCGACATTTTCACTGGTAACACATACTTTTTCCCATCTCCGAACGGCTTGCCATACAATCGGCGCTGGCTTTCCGGACAGTTTCGAATGATTTGGCACAAAGCCCGCGCAACCAGTAATGAGGCTTCCGCCGTTGTTTATGATCTCAGGCATCGGTATGCAACGACGATGATGATGAAATGGTTGGACGAAGGTGCTGATCTTTTCGCAAAACTCCCTTATCTAAGCGCATTTATGGGCCATACTCATTTTTCGGATACGGCATACTACATCCACCTCTTACCGGAAAACCTCATTCGTTCATCGGCTATCGACTGGAGCCATTTCTCGGATTTGATCCCGGAGGTGTTCGAAGATGAATGAGAAAAGCACCCGCTTCTTCAAATTAGTACGGGACTTTCTGACGGTATATCTCCCAGATCAAAGGGCTGTGAGCGTCAATACTATTAAGTCGTACCGTGAATGTCTCAATCAATTGTTGAGCTATATTTGCGACAGAAACGGTTTCGCTCTGGGAAAACTCAGTTTCGAATATCTTTCCAGGGAGACAGTTGAGAGCTATCTGGAGTATCTTGAAAAGGAAAGGCATTGCAGTGTTTCCACACGCAACCATCGCCTTGCATGTATCCGGTCTTTCGTTAAATATGCCGGTGTCAGGGATGTTAGTGTTCAGGCATGCGTTAATGATTTATGCACTATCCCTCAGAAAAAGGTGGCAAAGACCGCCGTCATTAAGTTCTTCAGTGAATCTGCGTTGAAAACTATACTTGAGCAGCCAGATGCCAGAAAGAAGAAGGGGCTACGAAATCTGTTCTTTATGATACTGATGTATGATACCGGAGCCAGAAACCAAGAGTTGCTAGATATCAGGTTAAGTGACATCCACTTCGAAGGTAAATCGCCCTACGTTGTCATTACTGGGAAAGGTGGGAAAACGCGCTTGGTGCCAGTAATGCCCAAAACCGTTGATCATTTCAGAAAGTATGTTGATGTCTTCCACCCTGAAATTTCCTTTAGCAATCATCTTTTCTACATCGAACGAAAAGGGAACCGATCTGCTATGTCGCCAGACTGCTCAGAAAAGTTTGTCAAGAAATACGGTACCGCCGCGCATAACGTCAATCCAAAAGTCCCAGAGTCACTTCATTGCCACATGTTTCGTCACTCTCGTAGCATGCACCTGTATAAAAGTGGGATGCCAATGGTTTTGCTGGCTGAATGGCTCGGGCATGCACAAATTTCATCGACATTGATCTATGCGAATGCTGATACTGAAATGAAAAAAGAGGCTATCATGAAAGCTACTTCAAAATTGAACCCGTTGCTATCCGGCGAAACTGCATATCTTGAGTGGGAAGATGATGAGGCGTTAATCAGGCAGTTATATGGGTTAAGCCAGTAAATATTATCCCGCCATTTTTGTGAAGGAAGGGCTTGATATGAGGGCTTGTGACAATTGGTCGGGATGCCGCATTTTGCGGGATAAGTTCTGTTATCCCGATATCGGGATAACACCACCGTGCATACCGTTCGGTACACGGCGGTTCCTCAGTTCACGCTTGATGTATTCTGACCCTCATTTTACCTTTGGTTCGGTAAAACGAGAATCCAAGAAACTTTACCTTTCCTACGTAGTCGACCACTGTTTTCTCCTTATTCACTTTGAGAAATAGCTTCTTCTCGATGAAGAGGAGGATGTTGTTTAGTACACGCTGTGCGCTTCTTCTGCTTTTGCAGAAGACCATTAGATCTTCCGCATAACGGACGACCTGTGCCCCCTTCTCTCAAGCTGCTTGTCCAGTTCAGTTAACATAATGTTACTAAGAATTGGACTAAGAGGGCCCCCTTATGCAAAGAAAGTTATTATGCAAAGTTAACTACTGAAACACTTATAGATCCCTACATTTTCTTCTATTTACTTTGCATAATGTCCAAGATGATAATAAGAGCTTTTGCTCTAAAAATCATTTTGGGAGGCTTATCTTATGCAAATGAAACCATTAAAGAATTTACTTAAGGACTATTGACGAGTATGAATTCGCATTGTATACTTACTGAATTAATAGTGAGTAGTTATGAGAAGCATAATGAACACAATACTCCTATGAGAGTTGAAATACAATGTCATAATTTGCGGAATTACACTTTTAGCGAACTCTTCATTCTGTAGTGAGTTCGAAATAGGCTAAATAGTTTAATAATCGTCATGTACTTATAGCTTTACTTTATTTGAAAAGTAATTTATTAAGGAGGATAGAAATGGATACTCCAAAATACTCAAAAGGTCAAATTGAGGCACAAATAAGTGATGCAGTAAGTAAGTTTGAGAAGGAGTATATGGGGCGTGGTCCTAAGGACATCAAAACAAAGATAATCCAAAACCACATATTGATAATTATTGATGGGTTTTTAAGTAAGTCTGAACAAAAGCTTGCTGATAACAACCAAGGTATAAAACTAATTAAAGATATGAGGACGGCTTTGTTTGAAAATGATAGAAATCACTTGGAAGAACTAATAAATGATATAGTTAATATTGAAATTGTCAGTATGCACTCTGACGTAAGCACAAAGACTGGGGAAAAAGTAATTGTTCTAACAGTTGATTGTGATATTGAAGAAAGAATATAATCCAAAATAATATTTTGGTTGACCAAGCGAAGGGTATGAAATACTTGTTGCAGTGTAGGCCAATATTATTAACTTGAATATTCAAGTTAATAATATTGGCCTTTTTTTATAGTTTAATGCGAAAGGAAGAAGCAATATGAATAGAAACAAAGAACCAAAAGTGGCAGTTATAATGGGAAGTGACTCTGATTTCCCAGTTTTAAAAGAGTGCGTCAAGCTCCTAGAAGAATTTGGAATAAAGACAGAGGTTTCAGTAATATCTGCTCATAGAACACCAGAAAATGTTAGTGAGTTTGCTAAAGCTGCTGAGAAAAATGGCTTTAGTGTCATAATTGCAGCAGCAGGCAAAGCTGCACATTTGGCGGGAGTTATTGCGGCATATACAACCCTACCTGTTATAGGAATACCTATAAAGTCTTCTACACTTGATGGCTTGGATTCACTACTATCTATTGTACAGATGCCATCAGGTATACCTGTTGCTACCGTTGCAATAGATGGGGCAGAAAATGCGGCTATTCTAGCAGCGCAAATAATTGCTTTATGGCACGATGAAATTAGGGATAAAATCAAAGATCACAAATCCCAGTTGGCAAAAAAGGTTGAAGAAAAAGACAGGGCATTGAAAGAAAAAATAGCAGCAGAGGTGTTAAGAAAATGATAAATAATGATATGAATTTAAGCATTCCGCTTTTAATTAAAGGTAAGGTTAGAGATGTATATGATCTGGATGACAAGCTTCTGATCGTTGTATCGGATAGAATATCAGCATTTGATGTGGTATTTCCTAATCAAATTCCGAATAAGGGAAGGGTGCTAAATAAAATTTCAGAGTTTTGGTTCAACCATACCAAGGACATTGTTGGTAACCACATGATAAGTACGGATATTGATGAATATCCCAAATCACTTTTAGAACACAAGGAATATTTGAAGGACAGATCAATGCTGGTAAAGAAGGTAGAAATGATCAAAGCGGAATGCATAGTAAGAGGTTACCTTACAGGTTCAGCTTTGAAAGAGTATGAGAAGAACAAGAGTATTTGTGGAATTAAACTTCCAGAAGGTTTTAAGGAGAGTTCCAAGTTAATTGAACCAATCTTTACGCCAACAACAAAAGCCCATCAGGGCCATGACGAGAATATTACTACAAATGAATTGGAAAATCTGATTGGCAAGGAATTAACGCAGAAAATTATGGAAGTTAGTATAACACTCTATGTCAGAGCGAGCAAGCATGCAGAAAGCAAAGGTCTAATACTTGCAGACTCGAAATTTGAATTTGGTATTCTAGATGGGACTCTTATACTTGCAGATGAGCTTTTCACGCCTGATTCATCGAGATTTTGGGCTTTAGATGAATATGAGATTGGAAAGTCTCAGAAGAGCTTTGATAAGCAGTCTGTACGTGACTATCTGGAAAGAATAGGTTGGAATAAAACACCTCCTGCACCAAATCTCCCTAATGATGTTATAAAGCAAACTGAACAAAAGTATTTGGAAGCATATGAGAAAATTACAGGGCTTAAACTAGTGTGATTTTTATGAAGGGGTATTTTAATAGACAAATGCGTTTAAGACAGAATATCTTGATCTAGTCCCTATGAGGATGTGCAATAAATATTTAATAGGAGTGATAACATGCAAATTATAAAGATAACGAATGATAAACAAATTCCTTCTATTTATACGAAGACACCTATTAGTGAGCTTATATCATACCAAAATTTAAATGCAGAACTTAAAGGATATAATTCTGCTGAACTTCTTATTGGGATGTGCATGGATAATAGAAAGCAATTGCGTATACCTGAAAATTTTGCTTATATAATAAGAACTGGCGGAGCGAACTTGAGATATAGTGAATTTAAGGTATCTTACGCCATTGCAATTGGTGGAGTGAAATATATTGCATTAATTGCTCATGATAATTGTGGTATGGTGAACCTGATTTCAAAAAAAGCGAATTTTATTGATGGATTGTGTAGAAATGCGAATTGGGATAGGAAAAGGGCAGAAGAACATTTCATGAATTATGCTCCCATGTTTGAAATTGATAATGAAGTGGAATTTGTTGTGAATGAGTCTAAAAGACTTTCTGAGAAATATCTGGGAGTACAAGTTGTTCCACTTCTATATACAATTGAAGATAATATGTTGAGTATAATTTTGGAGTAGAATGACGAGAATCACAGGGCCGCCATTTGAATGCAAGTGAGGATGAAAAGCTCTTAGAACATGGACCATGATTCATTCGCGATAGTTTCTAAGACGATCCAAAGTCGAGATGAAGCGGATGAGGATAGTTAGGACACCAAATAGAACAAAGGATGTGCTCAATGGAGTGGGATATTGCGGAGAAACAATTAAGTAAAGTGAAAGTGACATCTAATGGAGAAAATGAACTTGTTACCGACCGTAAAAGGAAACTCTGATAAATTTGAGTGTATAGGTGTGGGGACGGATGCCGCAGTGTTTCGTTTGTTCATACGCCGAACTATGCTTTTAAAGTGTTTAGTAATGACCAGCTTGGAAAGATAGAATTAGAGACTGAGGTTTATTTAAAACTCGGGCATTCAGAGTATTTCCCTGAATATTATGGGAGTATGTTTAAAATTCCCATTATTATACAATGTCCATCATAGTTTAAAATTTCCATTGACTCAACCTAAATATTAATGCTAATAGAATGTGTGATTGGCTTCACAAAAAACCTTGCTATGTACTTGTCTAATTTTGTGGTACAACCCCTAGGAGTTTAGTGATGAAGGACACTGTCATCATAGGAATTGGTAACATTCTTCTGCAGGATGATGGCGTGGGAGTTCATGTCATAACACAACTTGAAAATGAAACGCTTCCATCGACGATTGAGTTTAGTCGATGGAGGCACTTCCACCCTTGTAGAAAATAATTTATCAAGGATGCAAGTACACTGTGGACAGATGGGCGGAGAGTATCCTTTATCTCCATCACAAAGGGAAGCTGTTAATCATTTTAACTATATGAATGATGGTGAATTCGAATTGCTAAAACAGACTGGGTTAAATAGCTCCAGATCCAGTGTAATGAAAGTTGCTGCAAAGTGCTGTAAATATGAAAAATTTAATGAAAAAGGTTTGTTCTTAAGTGAGCATCGCCGCTGCTATAATGAAATTATTGACTACTGCAATAAGCTGATATACAAAGGAAATCTTCAGCCGATGAGAGGAAAAGGAGAACAAGATGAAAGGCTTGCTATAAAGCAATGGTCACAAATGGGTTTCAAGCGAGTTGATTCTGAGTATTCTAGCAGGAAAGGTAGCAGTAGAATAAATCTCTTAGAAGCTGAACAGATCGTAGAATGGCTGAAAAGTAATTATAAAATCATATTAAAAGCCTATCCTGAAGATGCAAAAGAAAATTTAGTTGGTATCATTACACCATTTAAAGCACAAGTCAATTGTATACAAGCAGAACTGAAAAAACAAATGCCAGGTTATTATTCTATGATTAGTGTTGGAACGGTACATACTTTTCAAGGGGCAGAAAGAAAAATTATCATATTATCTACAGTTTATGGAAAACAGGATGGATGTTTCTTTATTGATAAAAACAAGAGTTTGATGAATGTTGCTGTCTCCCGCGCCAAGGATAATTTTTTCGTGTTTGGAGATATCAATTGTTTGAAAGATACTCAAAGCAGTGCGAGCGGACTGCTAAAGAAATGTATCAGTTCAAATGCGATGTAATATCGACAATCTCTCATTGGCGTCTGATTTTAATTAAAGCTAATAGCGATAAATCCGCATTAACAAAGATTAAAACAAGATTTTAGGATAAATAATTATCCGTATTGTAGCCCCAAGGCACGTGGAGTACTTAATAGTGCTATATTTGAGGTGATTGAAAGCCTTAGTATGAGCGGGTTTGAGAAGGCCAATAGTCTTTTTGGAGTGTGTGGCGTACGGGGAATATATTTGATTTGTGTTACCAGATCGTTTTGACGGTCTGCATTTTTGTTTTTTCTTGGATTATTTTGCTATCGTGGGAGGATATGAGAGGTGTTAGAATGGAAAAATTGGGCGATTTGAAAGTCCTCTCACGGAAGAGTAAGGTACTTAGTATCACCCAGTGTAGGTTGGATTAACGTAACTGATGGCAAATCGGAATGGTACTAATGTCTAACCTGAAAATTGCCTTTTAGGGAAGACTATCACTAGTCTTCCCTAAAAGGCGATGATCGCAAGCAAAAACTATGTCACTGAAAGCGCCCAGAGATACTATGATGTAACTTCTTTTCAGGACTATCGCTTACACTGAACTGGCTTTGCCAACTTCCGATTGCTTCTGGTTGTTTTGACTGGAGCTGTCCCTAGATTGGGTTTTGGATTCATCTAGGTTGATTTCGCCCTTGCTGAGTAGTTTCGTATACCAAAGGGTATGACGATGTTTGACGTACCCCAGGTCAATTGATCCTGAGAACATTCCGGGAAGAAGTGGGCGATTTTCCTTGAGGAGGAATGCCGCTAAGTGCCCGAAAACCCCAAAAATTATTAAGACTGTACCAAGGTTGTGCAAGGCAGTGTTCCAATATAACAGAGAGAGCGGGAGGTCAACGCCCGGAACATTCTTTAGGGTCTTGATCATACCGGTAACGATCAACAAGAGCAGACTCAGTCCGATAAACAAATAGGCGACACGTTGTTCGGCAAGGTATTTATCCGAAGCCGGCTCTTTGCCTTTAGTCAGCATAGCTTTAATAATCAGATAGGAGTCTTTCATATCTCCTTTACGTGGGAAAATATCAAACTCTCGGCGAGCGAAGGCATAAATTATATGGAACGATGCGGCAAATAGGAGCCCCATCGCACCCCAATAATGAAGATTAATGGTGACGAAATAATCGCCGAGCCATGCTGCGCCGGGTAATTTTGTAACATTGTACCGAGTGTAGAGCGGAAGTTGTCCTAAGCCCGTGATGATCAGCAACACGACCGAAAGGGCTGTTGTCCAGTGGACAAATCGATTGGTCATGCTTTGTCTTAAGATTTTACTCGGCTTTGGGTTATTCAGTTTCTTGGCCATCGATATTCTCTCCTCCTTGGTCGTTTTTGTTGGTCTGTATACGTTTTGCTTTATCCCCTTTCATGGTTCGATAAGCCGTTATACCAGCCACAGCGGCTCCTGCAAAGGGGGCCATGACGGCACTCATCAACATTCCTTTTCCCGTAGAGAGGTAATTTTCGACATTGACAGGCATACCAGGACGGCCTGGGGCAGCATCTTTTTTACTCGTCTTGTCTGCCTTGATCGCAGCATCAATTTTTTCGAATGGAACGGCAGAAATATATAAGGTTGAAGTTCCACCATTTTCTTTATCTCCGTAGACATAGCCCTTGATTTCCTCAGCCTTTTTGTAAGCAAGGTTTCGCATGTCTTCTCTCGGACCAATTGAGATGGCACCCTTCGGGCAAACGCTTACACAGGCGGTTTTTTTTCCCTCTGCCAAAAGATCAACGCACATATCGCACTTATACATGACTCCACCACCCGCTAAGTCTGGGGCGATATCGAGGTAGATTCCCACACCCGCCTGTCGCTGGGGGATACCCCAAGGACAGACGTCCCTGCATTTTGCCCCTCCGAAACATAATTCGTCATCAATGGACACGGCTCCCGATGGGTCTTTCGTGATCGCACTAAAGGGACATAGCTTTGAACAGGTTGGATTATCACAGTGCATACAGCGTCGTGGAACATAGACATCTTGTTCTGTTCCATTATGCACAACTTTGACATGGTCCACGAACGTCCAATTATAGGGCGTCAAGCGGCTTTTCAGATCTCGTTTGTTCGACCAGTCTTCAACTTTCTTCTGTGGCCAGTAATTTTTGAGTGGCTTCGTGGGTTCAGGAAATCGTTCCTGATTGTGCTTGCCACATGCTTGAACACAAAGTGGTGTTTGATAATTTTTACACCCGTCGCACTTCGTTAGATCGATTAAAGTAATTTGCTTCCCATTACTCAGTCCTGCGGCCTGAACAGGTTTGCTTAGACCAGTTGCCGCCAATGCCCCAAGTAAGCCAGCTGCTGTTGTTCTCTTGAAAAATGTTCTGCGAGAAATGTTCTCGTTCATTGACATACCCCATATACCCCCCGTGTGTATTAGATGTTACTATACATTTATCATAGAGTAGTGGATTTGACAAGAGGTGTTTTTTGCATAAATATAGGCCTATGATCCTAACTGTATTCTCCTTTTCCTCGCAAGCATCCGACTTTTATGCAGTTACAAGGAACTGATTTCCGCCTGAATATTTCTTTACTGCTTGCTATAGTATATATAAGTGCTATACTAAACATAGTTAATAATACCCCATACGGGTATAAGGAGGAAAATGGCGTGAGAGAAGTACAGGCTAATTTGGGAAAAAGAATTTTTATGTGGCCCTCTAAGAATATTGCTTTCGTAATCCCTTTGATACTTCTGGTAGGTTTCATAACAGGCTTATTCATCAACACATTAGTTTTGAAGGATCTAGTTCTTCCTATAACGGTTCTGATGATTTATCCGACTATGATCGGATTTAGGCCGCAAGAAATATTCAACATTTCTCACGGGCGCTTAATGGTTAGTGCGGCTTTGCTTAACTTTATCCTAATACCCTTGTTGGCCTATGGGTTAGGCACAGCCTTTTTGCTGAGGGATCCTCAGCTCTTTGCCGGTTTAGCGATTACGGCACTACTACCAACTAGCAATATGACGATTGCTTTTACAATGCTTGCCAAAGGTAATGTACCAGCGGCTATCAAGCTCACAACAGGTGGGCTATTACTAGGATCAATCCTGGCCCCTTGGTATCTCTATCTAATGGTTGGCAAATATGTGCCTGTGGATATCTTGCTGACGCTCAAGACGATCAGCATAGTGATTTTGATCCCCTTGATTGCAGGGATATTCACGTATAACTGGCTTATGCGAATGATGAATCAAGCAGAGTTCCAAAAGAAGATCAAACCGTTCCTCCCCGCAGCTAGCACTTGGGGAATGGTGGCAATTATTTTTATTAGTATGAGCATGAACGCTCGGCGCATTGCTGAGCATTTCGATATTTTCTTCATCGCCCTTATGGTACAAATCGTGTTTTATGCAGTAAATTACCTCATAGCCATTTATACAGGTCGACGGTTCTTCGCGGAGAATGATGGGAAGACGCTAGTCTTTTCCACTGTACTCCGAAATTTATCCATCTCGATTGGGTTAGCCGCCACAGCCTTTGGGGCCAATGCTGCTCTTATGGTCTCACTGGCCTTTCTCATTCAAGGGCAGGCAGCTGCCCTGTTCATCAAACTCAACGAACGCTATCACTGGCTTAAAAGACCAGAAAAATCCATTGCTTAGGATAACAGGAAAACAGGGGAACACGCTGGAATAGGTCGGCTTTTGGAAGTGAAGGGGCCTTTTTGCAAAGAAGATTGTGTTTGAGAGGCAGTCTTGCAGAGAAGAAGACACCCCCACTTATAGGGATTTTGGTCTTGAAAACTGGATAATTAATGATTGAGGAGGAAACTATAAAATAGTATTAAAATAGTGGGAGCATAGTTGACAAATTATAAGGGAGGGAATATATTAAGAAAATCCCCATATACCCAGCAGGGGTATATGGGGATGACGTTGACTAATTAACCAAAAGGAGAGAAAGACAATGAGTGACCGAATCATTCATTTATCAACAGCTGAGTTTGAAGATGAATTACAACACTTTAAGGGTGTCCTTGCCCTCGACTTTTATTCTGAGGATTGTCCGCCCTGTGATCAGTTGGCACCGATCTATATAAGAATGTCTGAAAAATTTCCGGATGTGAAATTCGTTAAGATGTCGCGCCAGTTAAATCGTCCGCTGGCTTTAAAATTTGAAGTCAAAGGAAGCCCTACCGTTCTATTTTTTCGCAATGGAGAAGAAGTAGGACAGCGTCTGAGCGGGTATATCACCATAACCCAAGCGCGCCGGGCGTTTGAGAGTGTGCTGGGAATCAAACCCGAGGAGGTTGTCAAAAAAAAGGTAAGTGCTGATGTCTTGATTTTGGGAGGAGGGCCTGCCGGCTTAACGGCGGCTACGTATGCATCTCGAGCAAGACTAAACGTGATCGTTGTAGAAGAAGGCCTCGCAGGAGGGCAAGCGGCCACCACGTATCACATAGCCAACTATCCTGGAACACCGGGGGTTCTCGGTGGTAAAGAATTGATGCACAATATGATTGAGCAAGCCAAGAGTTTTGGGGCAGAAATCCATGACCTTCAAGAAGTCCTGAGCCTGGACCTCACAAGGGACCTGAAACAAATCATCACGGAGGACAACGAATACGAGGCTCCTGTGGTTATTATAGCAACAGGTGCGGAATCCCGACGGCTAGAGGCTGAAGGAGAAGCAACCTATCGTGGGAATGGCATCCACTACTGTGCTACCTGTGACGGCGCGATGTACCAAGACGCTGAGGAAGTTATCGTGGTGGGAGGTGGAAACTCGGCAGTCGAAGAGGCTGTCTTTCTGACGAAATTCGCTAAACACGTGACGATTATCCATCAATTTGATCACTTCCAAGCATCAAAAACAGCTCAAGAAGAAGCGCTAGCCAATCAGAAGTTGAGCGTGATTTGGGACTCTGAAGTACGGTCCATTGTCGGAGAAAAGCATTTGGTCGGTGTGGTCATTGAAAATATTAAAACCAAGGCTATGAGCACGGTCAGTGCCAACGGCGTTTTTGTCTATATCGGCATGCAACCTCGTACAAAGACGTTTGCGGAACAAATCAAACTCAATTCATGGGGCTATGTCGAAGCAGATGATGAAATGCGGACAAATTTAGCCGGTGTCTTTGCAGCAGGGGATGTTCGGAGCAAAACAGTGCGGCAGGTAGCTACGGCAGTGGGCGACGGAGCAGTTGCCGCTGTGAATGCAGAGCGTTACTTGGCAAGCCGCAAGTGAACTCGTTCAACTAAAGTTGAACATCAAGACTTCGGTGGCGAAACCCTCCAATGAAGGTTTCACCATCGAAGGTGGACTTTTTGGGGATTGCTTGGGGTACACTATACTATAGTCAAATTATATTATAGGAGGTTTTTAAAATGAGTACTATTGACCTAACACCAGAAGAAGTCCAAGTTATCTTAAGTTCTATCGATAATTGTCTCAAGACGTGCAAAGAGGGTGGGGCCGGTACGGGTTGCTCAGATTGTACGAAACTTCAAGGAGTGAAAGAAAAACTTCTGGCTATGTAATTTAACAAGGGTGAGATGTATGACGGTACTAGAAATTGTAAAAAGATATACAGCAGAGGATGAAAAATCAAACTTGAGTTGTGGTGGCAATATCGCTTTTCTCGATTTGCATGCGGGTGAGAAAGTTTTGGATCTCGGATGCGGTCGGGGAGAGGAAACGTTACAAGCTGCAACTCTGGTTGGTGAAGCTGGCTTTGCTTGGGGGTTGGACATTACTCCGAAGATGCTTGAACGGGCCAGGGAGCGTGCGGAGCAAGGTGGACTGGAGAATGTGATTTTTTTACTAGCTTCGATGGAGAAAATTCCGCTGGAGGATACTAGCGTGGATGCTATGCTCAGTAACTGCGCCATAAATCACGTCGAGGATAAGCTGGCTGTCTACCGTGAAATTCATCGCGTTTTAAAATCCGGCGGGCGATTTGTGGTTTCAGACATTATGACGGAAACTCCGCTGCCCCCCGAGATTAAACAGGATCCAGAAGCAATTGCGGCTTGTTTTGGGGGGGCTATCACGGTTAAGGACTATGATGACGTTTTAGTATCCTCAGGATTTGACAGAATCGAGATCTTTAAAGAACGACGCTATGTCAAGAATGGGTACGATATGATTAGCCGTACGTTTCAAGGAACAAAACGTTAAAAACCTAGTCCTAAGGAAAGGGGGTGAAATCATTGCGTCCAATCAGCAAAACGTCTTCAACTTGTTGTACGAGCTTAGCCTTAAATGTCGCACAATGCTGCTCAAAATCATCTCAAATCGTCGCGGGTTGCCACGATTGATTCCGATTGGCGGCAGAATATTCTGCCGCCTTTATTATAAGATTAACGATTAGAAAAGAGTGAAGGCATGTATTTTAGCCGTTATAACCTGATTTTGCCGATGAATAAAAACCCTGATTTCCCTTATGCGATCCTGAATTCGCTCTCTGGTGGGTTTGATCTCGTGAAAGCTGAGGAGTACGATAAACTTCAAATTCTAAAGCAAGGGAACAATTTAGAGGACGAAGAATTTTTGAATTATCTCAGCCAGCGCGGTTATGTCTATGGTGATGAGCAAGCCGAGAAGAAGCGCTTGGAGGAGCGCTGGCCTGAATTTCAAAAAGCCTTGGACGAAACTTCTCCACAAGTTCTCCTTGTGCCGACCTATAGTTGCAACTTTGCTTGCACCTATTGTTACCAAAACGGGATTAAACACAAGACACAACTTATTACCCAAGAAGTCGCTGATGCCTTCTTTGATCACCTAAAGCTTATATACCCCGATCAAAAACCGTTCATTACCCTATTTGGCGGTGAACCCTTGAATGCCTCACCCCGACAGAAAGAAATTATTGATTATATCGTAAAAAAGGCCGCCCAAGGGGGATATGCTATCACGGCAGTCACCAATGGTTACGACTTGCTCGCCTATTTGGACATTCTTCAGCAGACTACGGTCAAAGAAATACACATCACATTAGATGGACCTCAAGATATCCATGACCTACGTCGTCCGACTGCAGGCGGTCAGGGGACGTATGATAAGATTATGCTCGGGGTCACGGAAGCGGTTCGGCGCGGCATCCCCATTAATCTACGGGTGGTTCTCGATAAAACGAATTATCCTGGTCTGGTGGCCCTTGCTGAAGACTTAGACAGTAGAGGCTGGCTTGATTTACCCGCGCAGCGTTTTAAAACACAAATTGGTCGTAGCTATCAACTGTTTGACTGTTCAGCCACAATGCCGGAGCATTTAATGGGACATGCAGAACACTGGGCTATGTTCGTTAAGTTGGCAGAAGAGCATCCCATTTTAAAGAAGTTCACTAGTCCAGAGTTTAAGGGCATTAATCATCTTGTTCAGACAGGTGAACTTTACTTACCATCGTACGACACTTGCCCAGCCTGCAAAACAGAATGGGTCTTTGATCTCTACGGCGATATATATGGGTGCACGGCAACCACTGGGCAAGACGAATTTAAGCTTGGTACGTATTTCCCAGAGTATGCAATCAACGACGATGAAGTGAAAGAATGGCAGGAACGAAGTGTTTTGACGATCCCTGAATGCCAGACCTGTGAAGTCAGCCTGATTTGTGGCGGAGGGTGTGGTACCGTGGCAAAAAATAAACACGGGAGAGTTCTAGCTCCAGATTGTCATCCCATAAAAGACCTGTTAACAATAGGCCTGGCATACTATGGCGATGATCTACTGAGGATGGGTTATTAAGGGGTGTCAACGGTGGAAGAAAAACATCCTGAAAGTTATGGCTGCCTGACTTGTAAAACGGCAGCAAGTTTTAAAGGGGTGCAAGAGCGGATGCCTAAGACTTGCCCAACTTTGACCCATCAAGAGCTGACTACGGATATTACAGCCTATCTTTCGGACCCACTTCAGACGCTGATGCAGGTAGCAGATGAGACTCCTTTTACTCCTGAGCGGGTTTTGCGCAACCGTGTTGAAGAGTTGATATTTTACGCGCATAAAATGGGTTATCAGCGGATCGGGCTAGCTTTTTGTGTTAGCCTCCTTCATGAGGCGCAGTCCCTCGCCAAACTTTTAATAAGCGAGCAGCTTGAAGCAGTGCCTGTTTGCTGTCGGGTTGGCGCAGTGGATTACAGTGAGATAGGATTGCCGAAAGCCCATCCTGATAAATTCGCCTCGATTTGTAATCCTATAGCTCAGGGAAACTTGCTTAATATCGCGAAAGTAGATCTTGTTGTTCAGCTGGGACTCTGTTTAGGCCACGATATTGTCTTACAATCGACCTGTACCGCACCTGTAACGACGTTAGTGGTGAAAGATCGTGTGCTCGATCATCATTCTGTCCAAGTTTTACGGGGAAACACTTAGTCAAGAGGAGGCACGAATACAACATGGCATCACTAGCTGACAAAATGCTGGTTCTTAAAGGGGCACGGATGGGAGAGGGAGATCCAGAACTCGGACACAAAATGATGCGAGGCTTTCTCAAGATGTTGTCTAAACAGCAAATTAAGCCGAAAACCATCTTTTTTATGGGAGATGGTGTCTACCTCGCGACGAAAGATTCGCAGGTGTTGGAGTCTTTGCAGCAACTCCAAGAGGACGGAGTAGAACTAGCCCTTTGCAAGGCGGCCGTCGAATGGTATCACATTGAGGGTGAAATTGTCATTGGTAAAACAATTTCCACGGGTTTATGGCTTCAGCGCTTAGGTTCACTTGAAGTGCTGACCCTATAAGTGAACAATCAGGCAAATAGACTAAAATCGAGAATACCTCTAAAAATTGGCCGCCAATTTAGTGCAAAAGGGCACTGAGATTGGCGGGTTTTTTTAGGAAAAGTAATGAGTAAGTTATATTTTACTTACTAATATGATATACTAAACTATCTACCTATAGGGGGTAGAGGTAACTGCATTGTCAAGAGGTGACTTATTTTGATAGAGTTTAAAGACCAAACAACTGTTGCAGGGGAACCGATTAAACATTCTGAAGGTTGCCTGATTTGTGGCAAGGAACTTATCTATGCTGAAACTGGTACCCTGCAAAAATGTACGTACTGCGGTAAAGAGCAACATAGCAGTATCATCTGCCCGGACGGTCATTTTATTTGTGATGAATGCCATCGAGCTGACGCCTCACAAATGATCGAAATTGTCGTAGAGAAAACCACTCAGACTAACCCAATTGAATTGGCTAGGGAAATTATGGGGACACCGGCTTTTCATATGCACGGTCCTGAACACCATCAATTAATACCGGCCACCCTTCTGGCAACCCTGCGCAATTTAGGGATAGCCATCGAACCTGCCCAAATTCAGGATGCCATCGTTCGTTCCAGGCAATTACCGGGCGGCATCTGCGGCAGTTGGGGTAGCTGCGGGGTGGCTATCGGAGCAGGTATAGGGCTAAGTGTCTTGCGGCGGTTAACAGCACTCACTAAAGAAGGTTGGGGTGAAACCAATCGAGATACTGCAGATATTCTACAACGGGTCGGAGCTTACGGAGGTCCGCGTTGTTGTAAACGAAGCACCTATTCGGCACTTCTTGCAGCCATTGATATTTTGGAACGCGAAGAGGTTGCCATATTCCCCCAAGAGGCTCATGCCACTCCGATATGTAAAGATTTTTGGCGTAATCAACAATGTCTTAAAGCGGAGTGCCCTTATTATCCCCAAAAGAAGCTATAATTTTAGATTAGACATCCTCTAGCCTTGTCGCAACGAAGTTATGCCCTACATCCTGAATAAAAAAAGACCCTGAGGATAGAATGTAAAAATTGGCAAGGGGGGAGTTTAGTGGAAAGCGTCTCAGTTTTATTTGCTTTTACGGCAGGGATTTTATCGTTTTTGTCACCGTGTATCTTTCCGTTAATTCCTGCTTATGTTGCCAATCTTACTGGTTCAACACCTGGAACCAATAGGATAGAGGTTTCCAAACGTTTGTTGCTGGCTCGTTCTCTCAGCTTTATTATGGGTTTTAGCATAATCTTTGGGATTTCTATCCTTAATTAACGGCTGGATTCTGATTGGAATGGGTCTATTGTTATTTACAGGTCATTTGCAGAAGATTAGCGCCTGGTTAGCTTCTTTTACTTTTTAGCCATTAGAAAGGAAGATGAAAATGAAAAAGTATTTCGCGCTTGCTGTTCTAATCGGACTGGTGATTTGGGGGATATATGATGTGAGTTCGAAGTCTGATTCAGTCGGGCTGCCAACGACGATGGAGCAAGGCCAGAAGTCGATTATCGGTCTGGAAAAAGGGAATTTGGCACCGGATTTCGAATTGAAGAGCTTCGATGGGAAAACTATGAAACTTTCCAATCTGAGAGGAAAAAAGGTGATAGTCAACCTGTGGGCAACCTGGTGTCCACCCTGTCGCCAAGAGATGCCAGAAATGGAAAAGTATTATACTGACAATAAAAACCAAGGGATTGAAATCCTAGCCGTTAATCTGACCACAGCGGAAAAGAGTCGAGAGGATCTTCCGACCTTTATGAAAACGTTTGGCATTACCTTTCCTGTGCTGATGGATGAAAACGGTGATATAGCCCGGTTGTACAATGTATCATCGATTCCTGCCAGTTTCATTATTGATACCCAAGGTGTGATCCGAGAAAAAATCGTGGGACCTATGACTTATGCTTCAATGGGAAAAATGCTGGGCGCTATAAAATAGAGAGAGCTTTACCAACAATCAAGGGGCACCGCAAGCATGCGGTGTCCCTTGATTGAGTGATTTATTCGTAGTTCACGTTACCGTCTTTGTCAATTGTAAGCATATTATCGGGTAGTTAAAACACGGTGGAACCTTCATACGTGCGGTCACTTGTTGTCGGTACCTTCTTATCATTCAAAGTTATTGGGTTATCTGGTTAATTGGATCTTTCGTAGTCTCGATGCTATTGGGCGGAACCATTTTCCGTAATTATGAAATGGCTAAATGACTTTAGCAGAGTAAGGAAGATCAACATGAATACAGCTCAGCCAATATCAAGAAAGGGTCAGATTTTATTAACAGCTCACAGAAGCCTATGGCTTACAATCCACAACCAGAGACTGCCACTACCACAAAGCGACGTTAGGCGGTAGCCTGAAGAAAGCCAGGTTCCGTATCGAGTTGGTAGAGGACTTCTTGGTAAAAGATCCGAGGGCTCATCCGGGATTCGGATAAATAAACAAAGCGGTAACGACTTGGGTCCATAGAGCTTGCCAAAGTACGAATCGCGGTCGATTTACCCGAACCAATATCTCCGGTCACCAGAGAAAATAAGACGACGAAGAAATGGAGAGGTACTAAAGCCTTAATGCCTAAATTGCCAAGCGAAAAGACGAACGACTTTTTACGCTGAAAAGAAAGGGGTAAGCAATGGACAATGTATCGAGGCTTGATTGGGAGGCCAGGCGAAATGTTGATATACGTACGGTTGATCCGGCTACGCTGGTGGATATCTGCGCTGTGAAAATAGACAAAAATCTGCCCCAGTCCGAAAGGATCAGGGACTTTATCCGCCAAATTAAAAATCCTTACTGTTACAAATGCGGCAAAGCGATTGTCAAGGTAAGCTTTTCGGATACCACCGACGTTGGAAGACCGACTGGAGCATTATTTAAAATCATTGTAGGAGCCTGAAAAATTTACAATTTGATGGCACTTTTCAACTCTAAAATGGACCATGACAGGATGGTTGCTCTATCTTTTGCTGCCAGTCGCAGTCCTTTGCCTAACCTTGTTTGGATCTGTGTCTTTAAAAGCAGTGTCCAATGGAATCTTAATGATCTTCATTTGCATTCTTGGTAATGTTGGTGGAATGGTCGAGATGATTGGGCAGTACGTGAATAACAACTCAGTCATTGGTACTGGAATTTTTATTAGCTTGGTTTCCCCTTTCCAAACGATTTATAGCACGATGGAACGCGTCATGGTTCCAAATTCTGAGCTGGCAGCAAGTGCAATGTCTGCCGCCAGTTTATCAGGCAGTGGCAAACCAGCAAGTCTATGGATGTTTGTCTATATTGCCATCTACATGCTCGGGTTTGTAGCGCTGGCGATACGAAAATTTTCTAGTAAAGATATCACTTAAAACAGGTTTTTAAAAAATTGAACAATAGGAAGCCAGATAGAAGAGCTAATTATCTCTTTAAGTCTGCTAAAATCTAACTCTTTGCTTTATTGATAAAAGCAAAGAGTTAGATTACTATTAGGTGTAAAACAGAACGATAGAAGGGATAATTATGTTCACAAAACAGTTTTTAGTCATTGCATCAATTGTTGTGTCGTTGTTAATGGTTGTTGTCGTCAATTTGGTACGATTGAGAAACACAAAAAAACCGGCAGTAGCGAAAAAAATTATTTTACCGCCACTTTTCATGGCAACTGGTGCGAGTATGTTTATCCTACCCATGTTTAGACCAACGTTACCTGAACTCTTAAGTTCCATTGTGATGGGAATGCTTTTCTCGATCATCTTAATAAAAACTTCTAAATTTGAAATTCGGGACAACCAAATCTATCTCCAAAGATCAAAGTTGTTTTTAGTAGCCTTGATAGGCTTAGTCGCTTTGCGTATGATCGGGAAAATTATCCTTGCTGAGGCCATTCAAATCGATCCTGCCCAAATGAGCGGCATTTTCTTCATCTTGGCCTTTAGCATGATCCTACCATGGCGAATTAGTATGTATATTGGGTTCGGAAAATTAAAAAGACAACTCGACAACGCATGATTCTCAATGAACTTACTCAAAGTGAAAGAGTAGTACTCTTTTCAGTAGGCGTACAACAATCAAGCGCAGTTGTTCTAAATCAAATGGCTTAGGTAATAAGTAATCTTTTCCGCATTCTATTTCGGTAATCTCTTGATTATCTGTATACGCAGATATAAAAATGAATCGGATATTTTTGTCTAAAAGTAGTAATTTGTCCCGAAGTACTAAGCCATTCATACCCGGCATTTTAATGTCAGTCAGAACTAGATCAGGTAGCTTCTTTTGAGCTGATGTTATTGCTTCAAGTCCCGAAGCAGCCGTAACTACAGTGTAACCTTTAGCGGAAAAAAACTCTTCCAAAAGTCTTCGAATTCCAAATTGTCATCAACAACTAGCAAAGAACCTCTTTTCAAACAAATCAATCTCCCTTTCGCTTAAGAATCCTCATCATTCATGTATCAGGTCGTCAAGATTAAAGCTTCATATGTTCGGTTTCAGGAATAGAGTTCTTGCTCTTGGAGTATATATTTGTCATTATTTTCCTTTTCTTTAGACTCCTGATATTGATGAATGTCATCATCAATATGTACCAAAACCATTAGACTATCTTATAACTATATACGTAAAGCAGTTGTTTTTATGGGGGTAGTGCGTAAGCAATTGTATAAAGACCAGTCAAGTTTATATGCCAAATGAACTGCACCACACAGACATTCGTTGCTGCAGTCAATGCGAGTGAAGGAAACTTAAGGCTGTATGGGTTCGATATTCAATCGGCTCATGCTTGTTTATACATATAAACGCATAACTATAGAAATCGATGTGTTGATGAGATTGGGTTCAGAAAGTTCATCACTGATATCTGGCCCAATGAAAAAGCCTAGGATTTAACCTAGGCAAACCATTAAGCTGTTACTGGTGCAACGATTCTTGTTAAGAACCATGGAGAAATCAATAGCCATAATGCAACTAAAAAAGCTAATAATCCTAATAGCCCAACAAGCATCATGTTCACCTCCTCATTTAGAATCCCATAAGACTGAGAAGGTTCTTGATTATACTATTCATCATGTTCATTGAATGCTGTAGATAATGCCTCACATTGTCGCTCAGCGTGGAGTTTTCACTGTGTTCCCCCATGATAAGGAGATTCAATTGCAGAATCTCTTCCCGGACGCATCAAACTATCTCATCGAGATTTGTGTCGCTGCAGCAAGCATTCCCTTAATTTCAGAACAGTTAAAACGCTACGGAGTTACACGGTTTACACTCTACCCCGATATTACCGAAGTTAGAAATCAAATTACACTTAAGGGTCAAGAGGAAGGTCAGCTGCCTACTGCTATCCCCAGTTCCATTCAGAAAATCTCAAAGCAAGATGTTAAAATTTGAACAGGAAAGACCCTGCCTCAATGAAGTGCATTCAGTGAGGCAGGGTCTTTAGCTTCCCAGTATCCATAAATTGAAATAGTATTGAGACTGAATTTTTAAATGGAACGCTAGATACATTCCCGCTTTTAGTGTTGAGCTTCGTCTCTTTTTTCCGCTATGAAATAGTCAATACTTTCTTTGCGTCGATCATTTTTAGCTTCAATAGCCTGCTTCTCATCAGCTTTAATCTCATCTGCATGCTCATCAAGGTAATCCTCAGCATCATGCAATTTATCTAGAGTGTGGTTAATATGTTCTTGCAGGTGCACCTCATTATCCGCCCGATTATCCGGTTTAGCCAATGTAATCCCTCCTATTCAAATACGACTGCCTTTGTATGATGACCTAATTCGCATGATGCTATGCAAGTGGATATCCTGTTGAGATTAATGTAGACAAGACCAACTTCTATAATTTTATAATTTACGCTAATTACTTGTAACCTTTTAATCACTTTTATACTCTATATATCAGACAGTAGTAAGGGGAAATTAATTGGATTTATCCACCTTCTTTGGGCTGATTTGGTGTATTATAAGAGTATCCCCCACACAGAATCAACCAAAGGATGGAGTAGGGCTGAAGAAGTTAAGTGATTTTTTGGGGGAACACTTGAAATACTTAGAACGGACACTGTGCCACGTTCAGCAATCATTATAGCTACAGCTGTAGAATTTACATAAACAAGGGAGGAGGTAGCTTGATTATTGATACCATGACGAGCCTATTCAATGTATGTTTACTAACGGGGTTTGTTGTACCTATACTAAGTCTGTTAACAGGTGTATTTGGGTCAATATTCGATGTGGATTTTGACTTGGATACAGACCATGATTTTCATGGTCTCGTGCCATTCAATTTAATGTGTACATGTTTTGCATTGATTGTTTTTGGGTCGCTTGGAAGATTGTTTGCGCCATACATGATGAATACGCTATTCACAGTAGTAATTATTGCGTTGTTAGTGTTAGTATCATTCGTAGCTTATTTGATGTTATACAAATATGTAATAGTTAAGTTAAAACGTAATAATCCTTTAGCAATAACGAGTGCTGAGATAGTGGGGTCTGTAGGGAAATTAACGTTGAGGGTGACACAGGATAGTGATGGTATTGTATCAGTGTTGGATAGTACTGGGGCAGCCATATCCTACAGGGCTAGAGTATGTGAGTTCTATAAACTTGACGATACTGGTAGGATAGACCAAGGGACAGAAGTTCTAATCACAGGGGTTGATACTGCTGCAAATATTTATTATGTGCACCCGTTATACGAGTAGACAAATGAAGTGGAGGTAGATTTAATGTTTAGTTCGGTCTTTGGGGTTGTAGGGATAATCTTGTTAGGTCTTATTGTGATCATCGGGGCGGTATTGAGTACTTGGAAAAAAATACCGTCAGACAAAGCGGCTGTAATTGTAGGGTTAGGCAAGCCTAAGGTAGTAACTGGTGGTGGTACTATGGTAATCCCGATTATACAGAGAATGGATGTAATTACACTTGAGAACATTATGTTTCCTGTAGAAATCAGACAAACTAAGACGGCTTTAGGGGTACCACTTAATGCAGAGGGCATTGTTGTAATTAAGGTCAAGAATGATCAAAATAGCATTTTAGCAGCTGTGCAACAGTTTAACTCTGCACGAGAAGAGCAAACATTAACTACAATCAGAACCCAAGCATCTGAAATATGTAAAGGTAAGCTTCGTGAAATTGTATCATCCATGAGCGTCGAGGATATCTACAATGATAGGGAAAGTTTTTCAGCCAAAGTACAACAAGTAGCAGGGACCGAACTGGGTGAAATGGGTCTTGAGCTCAAATCATTCACGATCAATGACATCTCGGATGATGAAGGATACATTGAGGCTCTAGGTAAAGAACAAATCGCAAAGGTTAAATCATCTGCGGCTATTGCGGAAGCTGAAGCGGCTAAAGAACGTGAAATTCGTACTGCAGACGCTCTTAGAGAACAGCAAATTAAAACGGCAGAGGCTCGTAAACTTGGTAAACAGGCAGAGTTGGGGGCTGAGGCTCAAATTGCTGAGGCAGAAAAAGATAAAGAGTTAAAAATACTCGCGTACAAGAGAGACCAAGAAACACAGAAAGCCGTAGCGGATGCGGCCTATCAAATTCAGAAAAACATTACATCTAAAGAAGTTAAGAATACTGAAATGGATGCACTTGTGCTTGAAAAACAACGTGATAAGGAAGTAGCTGAAGCGCAAGTACAGGTTCTAATCATCACTGAAGAGAAGAACATCGAGCTTGCTAAGAAGAGGGCTGAAAGAAAAGAAGCTGAGCTATCAGAGACAGTTGTGAAACCTGCTGAAGCGGCAAGACAAAAACAACTATTAGAGGCAGAAGGAAGAAAGTTTGAGCAAGTTAAAGCGGCTGAAGCCGAGGCGGAAAAACTCCGCTTAGAGGGTGAGGCTCAGGCTAGTGTCATTGAGGCTGTGGGTAAAGCGGAAGCTGGCGCCATAAGGGCGAAGGGGTTAGCTGAGGCTGATGCACTTGCGGAGAAAGCTGAAGCACTTGCAAAAATGAACGAGGCTGGTAAACTCCAGATGGTTATTGAGAAACTTCCTGAAATCGCTAGAGCAGTTGCTGAGCCTCTATCTCGAATTGATAAAATCACAATCATTGGTGGCGGCGGTTCGGAGGGAACATCTGAAGTAGCGAGATACACAGTGGGGGGACTTAAGGCAGTAACGGAGGCACTAAAGGAAACGATTGGGTTTGACCTTATGGATGTAATGAAGGCAAACACATTCGACGCCAAGACAACCAAGAACATCAACATTGACGTAAAGGGTCTGCCAGAGGGTCAAGGATTAAGCAACGAGACGATAAGTGCTGCTGTAGATTCAGTATTGGACGATACTAAGAAAAAAACTAAAGCTTAACAAAAAGTATTAAAAAGTAGTGCGCCTAGAGTTCTTAGGCGCACTACTTTTATTAATGCTGTATGCCATAATTCGTTATACACTGAAAAAATACTGCTATGATAATGGTGGAGGCGCATTTTTCATTCCGTACTTATTTGCACTTTTAACTGCCGGTATTCCACTTCTTATTCTGGAATTTACAATGGGTCATAAATATCGTGGTTCTGCACCGTTATCTTACGCACGCATGCATAAGAAAACAGAGTGGATTGGTTGGTGGCAAGTAGCCATTGCCTTTGTAATTTCTACGTACTATTCAGTTATTATCGCTTGGATAAAACGAATGGTGAACTTGAACAAAAAATATTGAAGAGAACAGCTCGACTTGAAGTGACTAATGCTAAATTAGAAGAAAGGAATGCAAAGTTTGCAGAAGAACTTGAAGAACGTAAAAGAATTGAAGATGAAATTAATAAGTTTAATAATAAACTTGAAAATAAGGTGATGGAGCGCACAATACGGACGATCATCTCTGGCCGGAAATGCCAGGTATAATGCTCGTTCGCGGATTGGCCAGGGTGGGCGGCAACCAGAAACTTTATAAGAAGCTTCTCCTCCAATTTCGCGCTAGTAATGTCGACACTCTGGATAACATTAACACTGCTTTATCAAAAGGCGATTACACGACGGCGGGCAGACTGGCACACACTGTAAAAGGGGTGGCTGCCAATATTGGGGCAGATCAGTTGGCAGCTGTCAGTTCCGAATTAGAGACGGCGCTGAAACAAGGAAGTATTGCTGGTAATAATGTTCTGCTCGCAAAATTTAGAGCGTACCTTACCATTGTAACTGACAGGATAAGAGCATTTGAAGAAGCGTTTGCTTCCGTACCGAAGACAAAAGTGCAGGAAAAAATGATTACGGGTGTCGATGCTGCTATTGTACGGCCGCTCTTGATTAATCTGGCACAAATGCTCATGGCTCTATCGCGCTATTGAAGCATAGGGGAATTGTCACTACTTTCTAAACAATAAGTCATAAAAGCAGGATTTTCGAATTAAAAAATAGAAAGTATTTCTTAAATCAAACGTTAAAAATGGGGTGATGTTTATGACTATAAGCTCAGAAGTTATCGTTGCCTCGACAGCTAGTTGTTGAGGCAGTGAAAGTGATGCTGGTCAGCATCAAAAAGAGAGCAATACGGAGAACTGCCAAGTATGTGGTAGTAAATTAGAATATTTCAATGAGAGTAAGGAACTCACATGTTCCCGTTGTTGTAAAATTGAGCTTGCTAACATTTCATGTACTAATGGTCATTATATTTGTGATGACTGTCATGGCAAAGATGTCTTTGAGACTATCAAAAACTATGTTTTAACCACAAAATCCGAGAACCCATTAGAAATTGCAGAAACGCTGATGTCTCTCAAAGACCAAGCACCTATGCTAGGTTGCGAAAATGCTTGGATTGCTTGCGGTGCTTTGATGGCATCCTTAAAGAATGAAGGTACAATTGAAATTTCTAACAAACACATTATTGAAGCACTCCACAGAACCAAAAAACAGGCAATAGGGGGATACTGTGGTCTAACTGGTGTTTGTGGCGTTGCGCCCGCAATCGGGGCGTGTTTTAGTATTATTATGGGTGCATCATGTCCCAAAGACCAAGAAACAGCAGTAACAATGAAGGTTGTAGGCAAGATAGTTAATGCTATCGCTGACCAAACTGGTCCATGCTGTTGTAAGAATTTTGTCTGGACTGCACTTAGCCAGGGCATTAAATCAGCTAAAGAGTATCTTAGTGTATCCTTGTCTTCGCCTAGTGAAGCAATTATTTGTACTCACAGTTCACGTCACCCTCATGGATGCAGAGAGTCTAAATGCCCCTACTTCAAAATGAACGAGACACCTCAGAGATAAATATGTGTTGTTGCTATTTAGGCGCTAAGAAAAAGCCCTAAACCCTAGACTGATGAGTTATGAAGTTGAATTGTCCTTAGGTAAGATCTTTATCTTGTCCCCTGTCAGTCCACCAGCGCTGCTCTTTTCATAAGCCACTGAGATTATTGCCAGATCGTATTGTGCGGTCTGGTTTTCTATTTCTCAAGGATTACTTGTGTATATGGAAGGAAAAGAAGAAAACATGGCGAATATTGTATACTTAGTATAGAATCTGTAGGTATAGCTCGAATTATCAGTCATTGGGTTTTACAGATTAACTCAAGCTGACATTGTTTTAAATTATTTTTAATGAAGAGGCAGGAGAGTTCTGCCTACGATTGATAAAAGGGAGATAGATGCATGAACAAGGAAGATATTGCCGGCATCCGCAGAGAACTAAAAATAAACAACTCAAAATTGAAAATGCAAGAAATTTGCAGTTATTATATCAAACATGAAAGCAAGGACATCCTTTGTTCAGAGGAATTATACTTTGATATGATGGACGAGGAAAGAAAAGAATTGTATTTAAAAAACTTTAAAAAGGTATTGTCAGGGAAGATTGATTCTAAAATTTTTGAATTAGAGTTCAAAGACAATAAACTGGGGGAAAATATAACTCAAAAGCATATGTTTCATACTTTGCGTACAAAGAATTTTAGAGAAGCGACATTAACTATTGTGCATAAAATTATTGAAGAAACGTGTGAAATCTATGAGAAGGATTTTATGATCAGCTTTGTACGGGGAGAGACCTATAAACCAGTTGCGAATAAAAATAACGAACTTGAAGATGGTGCCGAAGCTTATACTATGGAATTTTTCATAGGTAGTATCTGTCCTATTATTATTCCTAAAAAGTTGCTTAAATTTGATTTTGAAGATAGAGAGTTCAAAACTAACCTTCCTATGAACGTTACTATTAATACAGAGGCTCCTATTGAGGGCTTTATGTTCCCTTCGTTTAGCGACAATGCAGCAGAAACTGATAAGGTTGTTTATTTTACCAAAAATGATAATAAGCCCAATCCGTTGTTTGTTGAAAACGTTCTAGATTGTGAATTTAAATCAACAGCGAAGGCTGACAAAGAGCGTTTTCTAGAAGTTGTTCGAGAGATTGTAGGAACGGAAATTGAACCTGAAGTTGTTTCGAGCATTTATGAGGAACTTGGTCGTCGGCTTGACGTAGAGGCTGAAAGTGGAGAAGTTGCTATGATAGGTTTGAAAGATATGGAGAGGATTTTAGAAAATAGCGGAATTAATACCGAAGATAAGTTTAGATCCTCGTTTCTGGGAATTATGGGTGGGGAGAACTACGAGTTTAAAGCATCGAGTATTACCCCAAATTATGCAACGAAGTCGATTAAAATTGACAATAACACAGCGGTGATTTCGATCGGTCCACAAGATCTAAAAAACGTCAAGCAAGTAACCAAGGATGGTATACGATATTTGATGATTCGAATCGATGATACGGCCACGCTTGAAGGCTTTGATTTAGTAACTGAGAAATTGTAACGGCCAAGACAACTTTTTTCACCTATAAACGATCATAGTAGAGGCTCAGCTATAATTTGGCTGAGCCTAATTAAATACCCGGACATGGGCAAGTATTCCAAATACATATCACTGCAACGTTTTTTCCACTCCTAGTGGCCGCGTTCAATGATTGAAAGATTTTATTAGAATACAAGGCCCAAAGCAATAAGCATAAGAATAGCCACAACTACGATAGCAATACCACAACCAAATATTAACATCTGCACATCCTCCTTTTCCATTATATTGCATAATATTCTAGACCTTTCGGTCTGCCACAAATGGATATCTTAATTTTCGACCCATACTTCAATCGCGTAAGATTTAAGATACTCAATTAACTAAACAAATAGGAAACCAAATAAGAAACCAAATAAGAAACCAAATAAGAAACCAAGAAGGGTTACATATCCGGTTGTACCGGTTGTAACCCTTCCTCGACGGTCTGGTGCCTTTGCTTTTGATTATTTTTGCAACAGTGGGAGGATATGAGTTCGGAAACGGACAAAGTACAGGGGACCAAGTTTTTAACGTCACGGAAGTCAACATAAAGGAATCACTAGAAGAGAGATTCTGGAGGGCGTTCGGGGTTAGAGAACTTACATGTATGGAGGCATAAATGGAAAGAGTACCCGTCGGCCTGACATTAGCAGCAACGAGTACTCTTTTTTGGTGTTATTTACTACTTATTATAAGCTTGAGTAAGCATAGTTTCAAGACAAGTTTGCTGAATATACAGAATACTTAGCAAAATGCCATAATACGCAGCTCAGGGAGCCCAAGCTTGGCGTTTGTGTTTCGCCATGATGCTCTCCACTCGTATTAAAGATTGGAATACACACGTAATTTGTTGTATTCTGTATAGTAGAACGTTTTAAAAATCTTATGGGAGGGTAATTGGAATGAGAGTATTAGTCAGAGAACCGGTCAATCAGCCTTTACAGTTGAAGGAGATTGAAGGCACTCTTGAGGACTTACAAGAGTTAGTTGGAGAGTTTATTGAGATTGTACCGATAACAGATGATATAGTATGCATATGTAACGAAAAGGGTGTATCGCAAGGATTAGAAAACAATTTTTATGATGATCGAACAGGTTGGATTGTGGGGACCTGTGTATTCACATCAACTAAAAACACTGAGTTTACTTCACTGTCAGATAAGCAAATAGGATACATATCAGAGTATATAGGATTCCCAGTTGTCTTAGGTAAGTAACCCGATATAGATTCTATTCGATGGAACTGTCGTTCCGCGTGCCTAATCTGTTTAATTTATAATGTAAACGAGTTTCGTTAAGGAGGTAGCATGGATAAGCAGGACATCATCAATATGGCTACATATTTTATGGAAAACTCCCTGTATAATCTTATACCTCAGGAAATTGCGCTTTCAGAGACGGTTGTTGGTATGGAAATCTTTGAGGCTCCAATTGTTGCTTTTGGTAGGGCAGATGATAAGTATTTCGAATTATTGAAAGAACCATCGGCTATAGGAAAACACTTTTTGGTTCCCTGAGAATAGTTACCTCAGCCTAAAACCGTTATCTCCTTTTTTTACCGTTTACCAAGGCAGAAAAAAAGGGCAACAGAAGGGATATGTCATGGCCTTCAGAAGAATGGTTGCATGGACGAATTGAAGGTCAAGCTTTGGTAATAAAGCTTTGCCAATATTTGAGTTCTGAAATGAGACATTGTTATATGTTGAGAAGACAATTAATTTAAGGTTCGCCGTGATAGGTTTACAGGGGGAAGCTATATGAACGAGGATGTTGCTATTATTGAGGGAGTCTACGACTGCGTTTTACCTGAAGTGCCAGCATCTCTCCACAGATTGGGAAGAAAGGTCTGGCTTAGAGATATTGAAATTGGGGCTAAGGGGAAACTATTATTTTATGAAGATGGAGTTTGCAAAATTACTAACCTTAGTCGAATTACTAATATCATTCAAACTTCAAGCCGTTTAGAAATATATACTCAAATGAGTATCTATAAACTCAGGCTTTTGCCTAGAGAACCCTAAATCGATGGAAAGATTTATTGAAGTAATAGTTGTCCCATACGTTTGCGTTATAATAAGAAGCTTGATGAGAGAGAACACTAGACTGTGTATAATTAAACTTTACTATTAGGAATGGGTGTAGTGTAGAATGTATCATATTCTAGAAGAATGTATTCTCGATTTGGAAAAAGCCGGTCAATTGGTGCGGATACGTGAAGAAGTCGACCCTAATCTTGAGATGGCAGCTATACACATGAGAGTCAATGCCGCTGGTGGCCCTACACTGTTATTCGAAAATGTAAAAGGTTCGAATTTTCGTGCGGTATCTAATTTATTCGGTAACCTAGAGAGAAGTAAGTTTATTTTTCGTAATACATTAGGGGCGACACAGGACGTGATTGCATTACGCAATGATCCGATGAACGCATTGAAAAATCCGTTTAAACATTTTAGTACAGGATTGGCTGCCTCAAAGGCCCTGCCTTGGAAAAAAGCAAATAAGAATTTGACAGGTTTCAAGGAAATACAAATTTCTGACCTTCCACTTATTCACCATTGGCCAGATGATGGAGGGGCGTTTATAACTTTGCCTCAAGTTTATACAGAAGACCCCGAAAAGCCTGGGATTATGAACAGCAATTTGGGCATGTACCGTGTTCAGCTTAGCGGTAACGAGTATGAAATAAATAAAGAAATTGGTTTGCATTATCAAATTCACCGTGGGATTGGAATTCACCAAGAGAAGGCAAAAAAGCTTGGTGTTCCGTTAAAGGTGAGTATATTTATTGGAGGTCCCCCTGCTCATACCCTGGCAGCGATCATGCCATTACCAGAGGGTCTAAGTGAAATGACGTTTGCTGGTTTGATTGCTGGACGTCGTTTTCGTTATAGCTATGTTGACGGTTATTGCATTAGTCTTGATGCTGATTTTGTGATTACTGGCGAAGTGCATCCAGGTGAAACAAAGCCAGAGGGTCCTTTTGGTGATCACCTAGGCTACTATAGTCTTATTCATCCTTTTCCTTTGATGAAGGTCCATAAAGTATTTGCCAAGCCCAACGGGATCTGGCCGTTTACAGTTGTTGGTCGTCCCCCTCAAGAAGATACTGCTTTCGGCGATCTCATCCATGAGTTAACAGGTGATGCGATAAAACAGGAAATTCCTGGTGTGAAAGAAGTCCATGCTCTAGATGTTGCGGGTGTTCACCCCTTGCTATTCGCGATCGGAAGCGAACGCTACACGCCGTATCAAAACGTCAAACAACCGGCCGAGCTTCTCACCATCGCTAACCGCATCTTAGGAACAGGACATGTAAGTCTCGCTAAATATTTATTTATCACGGCCGAAGAGAATCAACCATTAGATACCCATCGAGAAGTAGAATTCTTAACCTATATACTCGAACGAATCGATCTTCATCGTGACATTCATTTTCAAACGAATACAACCATCGATACCCTGGATTATTCGGGAACGGGGTTAAATACAGGTAGCAAAGTGGTTATTGCCGCCTACGGTGACCAAAAAAGAGACTTATGTAGAGCAGTCCCAGACCCGTTGAAGGATTTAAGAGCCTTTAAAAATCCGCGTTTAGTGATGCCTGGGATTGTCGCGATCGAGGGACCTGAATTTTCAAGTTATCAGCAAGCACAAAAGGAATTAGACGAGTTAAGCTCGACTATTCAGACAAAAGGGGATATGCCTACTTGTCCAATGCTAATCCTTTGTGATGACAGTTCGTTTATAAGTGGTTCTCTTCATAACTTTTTATGGGCGACGTTTACGCGAAGTAATCCTTCACATGATATTTATGGGGTTAATAGTTATTATGAAAACAAGCACTGGGCCTGTGACAATATGATGATCGATGCCCGAACCAAACCGCACCATGCACCGCCACTAATTCCTGATCCGTCAATTGAAAAGAACATCGAGCGTTTATTTGCAAAGGGAGCGAGCTTAGGTGAAGTAAAAGTAGACTAACAAGACACTCGCACGCTCGACCTTCACTACCCCTCAAGTGAGGGGATTTTTTACATTTCCCCAACTCAAGGGTGGGAAGGCTATGTTATGCGAGAATTCGAGCTAGGTCAAGGCGGTTATACTCCTCGCCACACTCACCCTTGGCCACACATAATTTACATTCTCGAAGGGGAGGGGACTTTGCATTTGGACGGACAGGATTATCTGCTGGAAGCTACGGTTTTTTGGGCTGCTTTGGCTTCTTCTTAGGATTTTTATCCCCCATCTGATTCACTCCTTATACATGAGATATATTTCTACATAGCAAAAAAGATTCCTGTTGAAACAGTGACAGTTTTAAATCAGTCAGGTTTTTTTCTTGGATATTTAGAGAGTCTTAGCAGGAATCAAGGGAAAATGCGGGAGCTTCTTTCATTGTAACAAAGTGTGAAATTTTTCGTTGATATTCATACAGAAGTTTTGATTCTGAGATAATGTTTCGGTATTCGTTTAAATGGGACACTTTTGTTAATTATAAGTAAGTAAATATGATGCTCCTTCCGACATGCTTCACTTCTTCAACATGAGATAATTATCCAGTTACCACATTGAAGGAGTGTATTGTTAGATGAATAGAAAGATAATTGCCTTAATCTTAATCTCATGTAACTGCATATCTGTAGGAACACCAGCCTTTGCTGCTACTAATAATCCAAGTTCAGCTACTAACTCACCGCAAATTGTTAGCATTAATAGGCTTTCCGGACCTACAAGATATGGGACTGCCAGGGTTATTTCTGAGTATTATTGCAACGAAAAGGTTAAAAACGTAATCCTTCAACAGGAAATGAATTTGCAGATGCTTTATCGGCAAGTGTCCTAGCCCATGAAAAGGAAGCCCCTTTACTATTAGTTGATTCTTCAATTGAAAGTTCTAAAGATGCGTTTGAATATGTCGTTCAACATCTTGATTCAACTGGAACGGTTTATATCATTGGCGGAGCTGGAATAATTGGCGCTGAATTCGAGACTAAATTAAATGACCTCGGATTTACAAATGTTGATAGAATTGCAGGCCTGGACAGGTATAATACGTCTTATAAGATAGCCACTTCACTCAAGGATACTACTACTTTTTCCACAGTTGTGATATCCGCTGGAGAACAATATCCTGATGCTTTAAGTATCTCAAGTATTGCTGCAAATAAAGGCTGGCCGATACTGTTAACCCCTCACGATGCACTCCCTCAAGAAATTAAGAATTTTTTAGGGGAAAGAAAACCTGCGAAAGTATATATAACGGGGGGAGTAGGCGCGATTACAGATAATGTGAAATCCGAAATAAGTAGTTTGTTACCACAGAGTAGTGTCGAACGGTTGACTGGAGAATCTCGGTTTGATACGAATGTTATGATTGCAGAAACCTTCGCACCGAATCCATCAACAGTATATCTAACCACAGGTTACGATTTTGCTGATGCTTTGGCAGGTAGTGCTGTGGCTGCCAGAAATGGAGATCCCATTATCTTTATAGACCCTACAGTGCCAACGTTACCAAAATCAGTAGCCAGTTATTTTGGAAAACTTTATGCGCATAATTTGTGTCCAAACTTAGTGTCGTTTGGGGGCAGTGGGATTGTATCAGATGAGATAATAAAAAGTTCAAGAAGCTTGATCTTGGGAACAGTGAAAGAAACTAGTATTTATTCTATAGCTGATATAACTGCAACAGTTATTCAAAGTGAAGACTATTCTTTTCCTACAACAGTTCAAGCTAAGCTTTACAATAGTGATACTATTGATGTGCCTGTTGAGTGGAAATCCAAGTTAGTCGATACCAGCAACATAGGGTCAAGTGTTTATGATGGAGTTGTAGAGGGATATGGCAAAGCAATCAAACTGAACCTTACTGTCAGAGAACCCATCATTGACACCGTGACGAGCTCCGGGCTAATCGCTCAATACTCTACTCACTTTGACTCTACCCTGGTCAAACGCACGGGGAACATTCGCCTTGCTGCAAAGGCTCTCGATGGAAAACTATTAGCACCTGGAGAACGGTTCTCCTTCAATGAAAGTGTCGGAGAACGAACTGCGAAAGCAGGTTATCAAGAGGCTCTGATCATCGTAGGAAACAAGTTCACCCCGGGGCTGGGCGGCGGAGTCTGCCAAGTTTCTTCCAATCTTTACAATGTAGTTATTCTTGCCAATTTAGAAATTTTAGAAAGACATCGTCATTCCTTGCCCGTTGATTATGTGCCTCCCGGGCAGGATGCAACTGTAAGCTTTCCCATTCTCGATTTTAGATTCAGAAATAGTACAGACGCTTATCTCCTAATCCGTTGTAATGTAGAGGGGAATACCTTAACCTTTCAGTTGTATAGAAAGGCAGAGAAATGATCGTTAGATGTTCATTTACCATTTACATATTTTTCATGGAAAAACTAGTTGAGACATTTTAATTGGAGGATGTTTATGACGATTTCAGTTATTTTAGGCCATCCTCAAAAGGGAAGCTTTAATCATGCAATTGCCGATAAAGTAGTTCAGACGTTACTTGGCAATGGATACGAGGTCACGTGAACAAAATGTCTTTGGTGATCCATTGGAGGTTTTATGGAAGACGTGCATTTTTGACCTATGTGGCGTTCGAAACTTTTATAGAAAAATGTACGGGGTTGTCGTCACTAGCAGCATAGAACAAAGGGAAGATTGGCTAGAGGATGTAAAAAAAGTCGTAAATACTTACTTTCCAGGTATTTAATACGAGATGACAAGATAAGATCGGAACTGAGACGGTGTAAATATGATCCTCTTCGAGGCAAATTTCCGAACCAATTATTTGGTTCTCTTTTTTTGACTTACCAAGCAAGTGTCCGGAAGTTTCTTTTCCTGTAAGATAGTTTTCTGAATATTAATTGACTACTCAGAAAATTAAGACTTTGTGATATATGGTACTAAGTGCTTAATTTGGTGATATACTATAGTAAAGAAACTAAAATGTAAGAAAGGAAGGGGATTTATATGGCGTACTGTTGTCCTCACTGTGGGGTAATTCATGAAGCGGATGTGTGGAGTGCTTTTACTGACAATATGTTTCCAATTATGAGCGGTTTGTCAGTATACTTCTGCCCAACTTGCCAGAATCCTACATCCTATCCAACACTTATAACAACAAAAATCGGAGCCTAAAGACAAGGGTAAACAAAATTATATCTATACCATAGAAGAGCGAGCCCGCACTACAATGCGGGTTCGCTCTTCTATGGGCTCCCGTCCGAAGCAAGCAGGTTACAGCCGGGAGAGGTTATGGTAGCGCCATCCACTGATCCGGGTTGGACGCCGACATGATCATGGCAAAACCAAATTGGAAATCTCTTCGAAGCTCATGTTTTACCGCATTAAACAATACTGAAGTTTTTAACCCCTGCGCCCTCTAATTTCAAAGTAAGTACGAGCAGATTATTCCTTACAATGGTTACTACTTGGCAAAAGCGAGTTTTCAAATTGTGTAATACAGGATATAATACGGTTAATGAATGGAAGGGGTATTGACCTATGAAAAAATTCACATTCACTGAAGCGATTAGTATTGCAAAGCAGCTTGGGATTGATTTTGACAGCGTGGGATTTACTGCAGAAGAATACTTAGAAGGGATAAATATTGAATTAGAACATGGCACAGTCGATCCTTATACCAATGTATCTAATGATGATCCGTTAGTTACTGGCAAAATTGCCCAAGCGCATTTGAAAGAAACGCATCTTTACTATAACGAGGATATCGGTTTGGAAGCTTGGGAACATGCTCTTGAAGAGTTTAAAGGGGATCCCAGAGGTAAAAAGATTCAAATAGTATAATTGTTGGACTATATAAGAACAGCATTGAGATTTTTTATCTCGGTGCTGTCATTTTTTCGCCATATTTCGCCATCAATTTGGAATATAGTTGTCTAAAAGGGTAGCCTTCATCGTTGTTAGATGGAACAGTAGGCTTTAAAGAAGTTGAATTCGATAAACGGATTCCTGCCGACAATTTCAAAAGAAGTAATATGTCCACATTCTAAAGAAAGGGTGATATGCAAAAATGATAATCTCACTGAATGGAAAAACTCCTCAGATTCATCAAGAAGCTTTTATTGCGCCAAATGCAACTATAATTGGCAATGTGGAGGTGGAAGCAGGGGCAAGCATTTGGTTTGGGGCTCAAGTGCGTGGTGATGATGGTCGGATTATTATTGGTGCCCGTACTAATATCCAAGATAATGTGGTAATTCATTCCTCGCCGGGTGGCCAAACGATCATCGAATCTGATGTAACCATAGGGCACGGGGCAGTACTGCACAATTGTATTCTTAAAAAGGGTTGTTTCATCGGAATAAATTCGGTAATTCTGGACAATGCAGTCGTTGGCGAAGACGCCATGGTTGCTGCGCTGAGTTTGGTAACCAACAACTGCGAAATACCGGCTCGTCATTTAGCCGTCGGGGCACCAGCTCAAATCAAAAAGGAAATTTCCGGCGAGTCTTTAAGAATAAAAGAATTAGGGACTAAATTATATTTAGAGAATGTCCAAATGTACTTGAAGAATGGAATTGGTTCCCCGGGCAAGTAGGGAAAGTAATCGTTTGCCAATAACTTAGCAATAATACGGTTCGGGGAAGTGGTCATTCGAAAATAGGAGGTATGTATTTTGACCAGGTCAGCAATCAAGGAATTTTTAAATCAGAAGACTTTGGCTATTGCTGGTATGTCAAGGTCGGAAAAGAAGTTCTCATCTATGTTATACAAAAATCTCAAGGCCAAAGGTTACCGTTTATTGGCAGTTAATCCCAACTCAATTAACAATCAAAGAGAAGCTTGTTTTGACAGTATACTGTCATTGCCAGAACCAGTCGATGGAGTTGTAATCGTCACTCCCCCTAATCAAACGGAAAAAGTAGTTAAGGATGCAATTGCTGCAGGAATTAAACATATATGGATACAACAAGGAGCCGAATCACAGAAAGCAATCGAACTTTGTGAAAAGTACGGAATAAACGTTATACATAAGCAATGTATATTGATGTTCGCTGAACCAACTGGCTTTCCACACAAATTACATCGCCAAGTGTGGGGGTTACTTGGAAAACTGCCTAAATAACTTGCAATCTCCACAGCGGGAGAATTATAGGTAGAAGGGAAATCTGTCCTTGATGGCGCCAAACAAATGGTTTCCGTTGTACATGAAATAGATAAGGTCGGTAGAAATTCTTCCAGTCAAGTACAGAATCGGCTGTGGAAGAACAATCAGCTTCGATGGAAAAAATCCCTTCGAGTGGTCATGGCCTTTCTCAAATGGCCCTAGAGCTAGGTCATGTTGTTAGCAAATTTAGAGTTTAGGATTCGGTCAGAGATAGTTCCTTAGATTGTTTTCTTAAAGTTGGTTAAGAGACCTCGATGATTTTAAAAACATTTGAGGTCTCTTAAGTGTCAATAAAAATATTATATAAATAATTCAAAAAATATAATTTGTTTTGCAGGGAATTGAATTATTTATCGAGAATAATTATTAAAAACCGAAATGAGGTGGAGCCTTGCCAGAAACCTCAGAACCGACTTACCCTTTAAATCCTTTATGGACGAAGAAGTTCCTGCTTTTAATAGCTGCAAACTTTTCCGTCTATATTAGTTTCTATATGCTGATTCCCTCACTGCCCATCTATATTAAAGAGATAACTGGAAAGGAAGCCTTATCCGGTTCGGCGATGGGAATATTCTTCCTAGCCGCTGTGCTTTTTCGTCCCTTTGCTGGACGTAATACTGATAATCTGCAACGCAAAGGCGTTTTTTTATTTGGTTTAGCCATCTTCTTTGTTAGCGCTTTGGCTCTCATCAGGACACCCACTCTATTAACCCTCTTGTTGGCTCGCTTTGTTCAAGGTTTTGGCTGGGCCTATTGCAACACTGCAGCTGGCACGTTGGCCAGCGATATTATTCCTAAACCTCGCTTTGCAGAGGGGATGGGTTATTACGGTTTTTCTTTAAGCGTAGCCATGGGGATTGGCCCAGCATTGGGCCTGTATCTAATGCAAGGTTACAATTTCCAACTGATGTTTTATGTTTGTGCCGGGTTCGTGTTATTATCTTTTTTATTAGCAATTTTCATAAAACATAATAATAGTCGGTCGCCAGAAAAAAACCAGAACAAGCCCCAGAACAGGCCTATTGCAGTAAAAACAGTGCTCTTAGAAAAGAAGGCCTTGCGTCCTTCCCTAGTGATATTCTTCCTTTCAATAAACTACGCCGCCATTATCTCCTTCTTGGCTGTATACGGCCAATTTCGCCAAGTGCCTGATATTGGGATTTTTTTCTTAGTGTACGCCATTAGTATCACCATTTCACGACCTCTATTCGGACGTTTAGCCGATCGTAAGGGATACGACATCGTTATAGTACCCGGGTTAATACTTTGTACACTCACGCTGGTGATTCTTTATGTAGCTCAAACCCTGCCGGTCTTTATTTTAGCAGGTATAATTTATGGAATAGGCTTCGGTGCAGTCCAGCCAACGACACATGCCCTTTCTGTTTTGTATGTGCCGCTGGAGCGACGTGGAGCCGCTACGGCCACCTATTTCATGTTTTTAGATTTGGGTCTAGCTCTTGGCTCCATCTTATGGGGTGTTGTGGCCAAAGCAGTCGGATACGATGTCATGTACCTATTAGTAATCCTACCGACATTGGTTTCTCTACTAGTGTACTTGCTTTTTGCCCGCAAAACCAAAATGCAGCACGATAATTTTGGGAGTTTAATTGAAAAAAATAAATCTACCTAAGGTGTAATCTGGGTTAATTACATTTAATTGCTAGCCTTGTGGGTTATTCTATAACCATGCACAAATGAGATAACTTTCCTGACTGTTTGGCATCTACAAATATTGAGACTAATTTGACCGATGAAACCTGAAATTCATCCGAACTAAATCGATCAGAGGACTGGCATATTGCGGTCAAGGCTTATAATTATCTAGGCAAGGAATTTGAATAATAATTGTACGACGCTGCCAAATTAATAATATGGAATCATACACCATATTGTAATATAATCATCTTATATTGTTAAAAACAAAATGTTCAAGTGGGGGAGATTATGGCTTATAAACTCTAAAATCAGGGCAATGGCCAAAGATAACATAGGTGATTAGAACTCAAGTCTGAAATGAAGTAGCCCGGAGGTATGGAAATACCTTTTCTCTTATAATGTTCGACATAGACCATTTCAAGCAATTTAACGACAATAATGGGCATAGTTTTGGAGATAAGATTCTTAAAGAAATAGCCAATCTTGTCAAAGAATCGGTTAGAGAAGTGGATGTCTTTGCTCGTTGGGGTGGGGAGGAGTTTGTGATTCTTTTACCACAGACTCATTGTAGAGAAGCTTCTGCCCTTGCGGAAAGATTAAGAGACTCGATTTATAAAGCGTCATTAAACAAGGAAACGAATCTAACTTGCAGCTTTTGCGTCACTGCCTTCTTCAGCCAGGATGATCAGGAGTTGCTCATGGAGCGGGTTGATAGGGCTTTATACAAAGCTAAGGAGAGCGGTAGGAATGTAGTGGTTACGGAATGTAATCTTCAATTGTTTCCGCCTGAGCGGTGAATATGAAATGAGAGTTATGTACTTTGTCAAATTATGATGAGCGCTAAATAGGGTATGATATAATACTAATATAGAGTACAATACTTGAAGTTCGGTGTACCACTTCCAATAACTATGTGAGAAGGTCCGTTTTGGCTCCGCGATTTGCGGGGCTAAACTTAATGAAAAGAGGATTTGGATGAGTAAAAAATCCATTTATGGATTGACATTTGACCATCTAGAAGAATGGTTTTTAGAACATGGACATAAAAAGTTTCGGGCCTTACAAGTCTGGGATTGGCTTTACAAGAAGCAAGTGAGGCACTTTTCAGAAATGCTAGACGTTAATAATGAGTGTCTGCAATTATTAGCAGATCATTTTATCCTCGAATCTTTATATGAACACTCTAAGCAAGAATCCGCAGATGGAACAATAAAGTTTTTGTTCAAGTTAAAGGACGACCATCTGATTGAAACGGTATTGATGAGACATAAATTTGGTTTGTCGGCTTGTGTTACAACCCAAGTAGGCTGTAACATGGGGTGTAGCTTTTGTGCCAGTGGGTTATTAGCGAAAAATCGTGATTTATCTTGTGGCGAAATTGTGGAACAAATTTTGAAAGTTCAACATTATTTGGATCTAGAGAAACAAGATAAAAAAGTGAGCCATGTTGTAGTAATGGGAATTGGCGAACCTTTTGATAATTTTCATAACGTTGTTGACTCATTGCAGATTATAATAGATCATAAGGGACTAGCCATTGGGGCTAGACATATAACCGTCTCGACCAGCGGCCTTGTCGATAAGATCTATGATTTCGCAAATCTCAATTTGAGGGTTAACTTAGCGATCTCATTACATGCCCCTACTGACGAACTTCGTACACAAATCATGAAAATTAACCGTGTCTTTCCATTAGAAAGGTTAATGAAAGCCGTCGATTATTATCTAAACAAAACAAATCAAAGGATTACATTGGAATATCTGCTTCTCAAGGAGCTGAATGACAGTAGAGAACAGGCTCTACAACTTGCTGACCTGATTGGCGATAAACGACCTCTCGTGATTGTGAATATAATTCCCTATAATCCAGTTGAAGAGCATCATCAGTATCAAAGAAGTGAGAGGGAATCCATGCTGGCGTTTTATGATGTGTTGAAAAAGCAGAGAATTAATTGTAGTATCCGTCTTGAACATGGGACAGATATTGAGGCCGCTTGTGGACAATTGAGAAGCAAACAAATCAAAAAATCCAGAGAAAATATTCTCGACTAACAAGAATCTGGTTGCAGTTCCGAAGAGGAATCATGGAAGAATACATTCTTATATGATATGATTTCGCAGTAATTATTTCTAGGAAAGACGCATTTATGTGGGAAGTGGGATTCAGGTGTAACGCTTTCTGTAAGGAGAATTTTATGAGGTACAAGGTGATGAAAAAACAACAGAATAGTAAAAAGTGTATAGTTTGTGGACTGGAAAATGATTTAGGATTGAAAGCCTCTTTTTATGAATTGGAAAATGGTGAGCTTGTTGCTATCTTTAAACCTCTTGAGGAACACCAAAGCTATCCCCAGAGGTTGCATGGTGGTATCGCTGGAACTATTTTGGATGAAACTATTGGTAGGGCAATTATGGTGAAAGAAGAGGATATTTGGGGAGTAACCGTAGAGTTAAATATAAAGTACAGAAAACCTATACCCTTAACGGAAGAGTTAAGGGTTGTTGGCAGAATTACGAAAAATTCGAGTAGGTTATTTGAAGGGACCGGGGAAATAGTTTTAAATAATGGCGATGTCGCGGTGAGTGCTTGGGGGAAATATTTGAAGATGCCAATCGATAAAATCGCTAATTTTAATGAAGATGATCAAGAATGGCAAGTTATCTTGTCAGAGGGCGAACCTAATGAAATAGATATCTAAGTTTATGGAAGTGAAAAGATTAATTTGAGTGTTGACGAATGAATAACATGCAACTATAATAAGTTTATAATAATTATAAACATTCAAGAAAATATGCTTCTTGGTCAAATCTAAAATTTTTCTATTGTACTTATCACAAGAACATGCTCGGTTTTAGTGGTTCCACAAATGCCTAAGTGTAACGATTAGCATAAGGAATAGGAAGAGGAATAAGGAGGACTATATCATGAATAGTTTAAAAGGGACTGAAACTGCTAAAAATCTATTAAAAGCTTTCGCAGGAGAATCACAAGCTCGCAACCGCTACACCTATTATGCATCAGTCGCAGATAAAGAAGGTTACAAACAAATTAAGAATATCTTTATCGAAACTGCGGATAACGAAAAGGAACACGCAAAAAGGTTTTACAAATTTCTACTAGCAGGTTTTGAGGGTGAGCTTCCTGCTAATATAGAGATTAGTGCTGCTTTTCCAGTAGCTCAGGGGACGACACTTGATAATTTATTAGCCGCCGCTGGTGGAGAAAACGAAGAATGGTCTGAGTTATACCCGGCCTTTGCTAAGGTGGCAGAGGAAGAAGGTTTTCCGGAAATTGCAGCAGCATTTACCATGATTGCTTCTGCGGAAAAAAGACACGAAACAAGATATAACAAGCTGGCAGAAAATATTAAGCAAGATCAAGTCTTTAAAAAAGATGAGAATAAGCTCTGGAAGTGTGGAAACTGCGGTTATATTCATGAAGGAACAAGTGCTCCAGAGGAATGTCCAGCTTGTATTCATCCTACGGCGTATTTCGAAGTCTTTGAGGAGACTTATTAAAGATCTCACACCCAAAATATTAAAGGACGGTTCATCTTGCAAATGTACAGGCAAAGATGAACCGTCCATTATTAATTCGAGAATTAGCGGAAACAATAGAGTGCAGAGTAGAAAGATATATAAACCTATTATTAAGTTGCAAAGGTTAACTCATACGGACAATTAGGTTCGTAATTCCCACTATTAGAATGGATAAGATAATTGTACCAGCAATAATAATCCGATTTTGCCTCTTTGTGTTAATTTTGTGCCAAACCAAGGGGATCCCTCCATAAACATTAATCTCTACCAATTGTATCATTGACAGAGATGCAAAAGTATAGACCTAAAGTCTTGGTGTTATAGGCCAGAAGCCCTATCTGTCAAAGATGGTGTAAATGCTATGAGTAAACTTGTCAGGGGTTGATATTATGGGAAAACCAGAAGATCTACTGCGAGAGTATCAGCGTGCTCGCATTAATGAAGAAGCCGTTAATGTGGAGAGAGTTCATTTTTATAAGACGGACAAAAGAGTCAATCCCAAACAAGAGGATCCGTTCTGGTTCTCAATAGGTAACTTACCCGTGTTGGTGTCCGCTCCTCATGCTGTAAGACATTTTAGACATAAGAAGATCAAAATGTCTGATCAATATACAGGTTCAATCGTATATCTTTTGAACCAATTAACGGGTTGCCATGCCATTGCAGCAACGAAACTATACGGTGGAGATCCGAATATAGATTCACCTTGTATCTTTAAGGAAAAAATCTCAGAGATTGTACGTCAAGAAAAGATTAAACTCGTACTTGATATCCATGGCGCCGCTCGAGAGAGAGAATTTGATATTGATTTTGGCACAGATGATGGAAGAACTCTATTAGGCAAGGATTCATTACTCGAAACGCTGAAGAGAAATATTCAAGCCTTTGGATTTAACAAAATTTCCTATAATCACTTTTCCGCTTCAGGAAAGAACACGATCGCTAACTTTGTAGCTAGTGAACTAAAAATCCCTGCTGTGCAGGTGGAAATTAACAAGCAATACAGAGTACCAGCCCAAAACCCCCAGGGGTTTCACCGTATCATAGGGGCATTTGTAGAAACAATTCATGAATTAGCCCGTTAAGGGAAGAGGATAGTGATCTAATGTTTACAAATCTTATTTTCATTAATGCTAAAACTTGGAATATGGGCTATAATTATAAGAATACATAAATAGGAGGAATGGAATATGCTTTTAACAACAACTCCGTCTATTGAGGGCCGAAAAATTACAGCTTATTTAGGTATTATTACGGGAGAAGCAATCATGGGCGCCAATATTATGCGAGATCTTTTTGCAAGTATAACGGATGTCATCGGTGGGCGTTCCGGGGCCTATGAAGAAAAATTGCAGGATGCTCGTCATATTGCTTTAAAGGAATTAGAGGAACGTGCAGCACGATTAGGTGCTGATGCTGTGGTAGGCATTGATTTAGATTATGAAGTGATCGGTCAAAGTGGTAGTATGCTAATGGTAAGTGCGTCGGGTACAGCCGTCAGACTAGATTAGACTAGTCCCGCCTTAGTGGATAACGATGGTGGAGGATATCTCCGGGCTAACCTAAAAAGGGAACTAAACCTAACCCCCCTAGACTTTGGTAGTAAACTTGCAACCAAAATCTTAGGGGGTTTCTGATATTAATATAGGCTCTTAGTCGGTGTCTGATTAAGAAAAATCCCTCGTTTGATTTGACAAGCAACCATAATTCAAGTAAACTAATATTGTTGAGAGGGAGTAGTTGAATTACAAAGGCAACATACCCGGTGGGGAAACTCACCTGACTTTGTAAACCGTAGAGGTAACGAGACTTTTGACATGGCCTTATTAGGCTATGTCAAAAGTCTTTTTTGTTTATACTCTTCAGAAAGTATGCCATAAATGTTTTATACTTCTGGAAGCATAAGTGCATCTAGGACTCCCGCCGGCGCCTGAAGGCTGACAGAATGACTAATACGTGCGAAGACAGTGTCTTCGGGCTCAAGCCAGGTTTTCTTTATCAACAGGGTATATCAAAAGGTTCAAAACAAAAAGTAAGGAGTGGTTATTTCGTTTATACTACCTCGTAAATACTGTAAGCTCGATTAAATAAAAGGAGGATATAAAACGTGGATTATTTCCAAAAAGAAGTTGAAGACGTCATCTTGGAACTTAAAAGTAATGAAGAGATGGGGTTAACTGTTGCAGAGGCTGAAGCGAGAATCCTGCGGTATGGTAAAAATACTTTTTCCCCCAAAGAGAAGGAGAGTATTTTTGCTAAGATCTTGGACAACCTTAAGGAACCCTTAATCGTAATTCTGTTGATTTCTGGATTAATATCTTTGGCAATGGGTCACATTGCGGACGGGATCGGGATTTTTGTCGCAGTCTTAATCGCCACATCAATTGCCGTGATTCAAGAGGGGAAGTCAGATAAAGCCTTTGAAGCCTTATCGAAGCTCAGTGAAGATGTGCATGTAAAAGTGGTAAGAGAAAGTAAAATTGTCTATCTTTCTCAAAGTGATCTTACCATAGGGGATATTATCCACTTAGAAACAGGAGATAAAGTTCCCGCTGATGCTAGGGTGATTCATTCTTCGAGTCTGGGTATTGATGAATCGATGCTTACTGGCGAAGCTGAATCAGCCTCTAAGAAGTCGGATAAAATTGACCGGGAAAATTGTCCCCTAGCAGAACGCAAAAATATGCTATACTCTGGGACGATGGTGACCGAAGGACGAGTAGTAGCCATTGTAACCTCTATTGGGGACCAAACTGAGATGGGAAAAATTGCCAATGAACTTAAAGAGGAGATTTCTTCAGATACTCCCCTTCAACAAAAGCTAGCGGACCTTGGTAAGAGAATTTCCATTATTGGGTCCATTGCAGCTGCGGGTATTTTTCTTTTTGAAGTATTTAATATGTATAGACATGGCATCCTCGTCTTGGATAATATTGGGGCCGCTCTTCCAGGTATTAAAGACGCCTTTGTTACCTCTGTAGCGCTCATTGTTGCAGCTGTGCCGGAAGGTTTACCAACCATGGTGGCCATTACTCTGGCCTTCAACATGCAGAAAATGGCTAAGAACAATGCTTTGGTCCGGAAGTTAATTGCCTGTGAAACGATTGGCTCTGTCAATGTCGTCTGTTCGGATAAAACAGGAACATTGACAGAAAACAAGATGACTGTAGTTGAAGTTTGGTGTGATGGGAAAAGCGTCCCTGTCGATAAACTACACTGTGATGAAATGATTCAAAACTTCTGTGTCAACTCGACCGCAGATATTACCAAAAATGATGATAAATACGAATTCTTGGGAAATCCAACGGAATGTTCACTACTGGTCTGTGCGGATAAGAATAATATAAACTATTTGCATTATCGCAAAGAGTTTGGTGAGCCAGTATCTGAATACAATTTTACGTCGGCAAGAAAAATGATGTCCACTGCTTATCAGAGAGAAAAGGGCTTCAGGCTTTATACAAAGGGTTCGCCTGAAAAGGTCCTAAATATTTGTAACAGGATTCTGTATAATGGCTCTATTGTTCCGATGACCGAGGAGCATATCAAAGAAATAGAAGCAAATATACGTACTCTTCAGGATAATGCTCGACGAGTCCTTGCATTTGCCTTTAATGACTTCGCACAGGAGCCACAGTGGGAAGATATCTACAACGTTGAAAAAGATCTCGTGTATACTGGCTTTATCGGGATTGAAGATCCTCTGCGTTCTGATGTCAAAGACGCGATTGATCAGTGTCGACGTGCCGGGATTACAGTTAAAATTTTAACCGGAGATAATATCAATACGGCCAGAGCCATCGCTAATCAACTTGGAATTATCAAGAATGACTCTTTAGTACTTGAAGTGACAGAAATTGATAACATGAGTGATCAAGAGTTAAAAAGCAAGTTGCCGAAAATCGTGGTTATTGCCCGCTCAAATCCGACCGCAAAAATGAGAGTTGTTAAACTCTTAAAGGAAAGTAACGATTCAGTCGTAGTAACGGGTGATGGTATTAACGATGCGCCTGCCTTAAAAGCGGCGGATGTCGGAGTTGCTATGGGGATCGCCGGAACGGAAGTCTCTAAAGAAGCGGCAGATATCGTTTTGTTAGATGACTCTTTCTCTACGATCGTCAGTGCGATCAAATGGGGAAGAGGGATATATGAAAACTTCCAACGTTTTATTCAGTTCCAACTTACCGTGAATGTCGTAGCGTTTGTCACTGTGATTTTGGCAGAGCTGATGGGGTATAAGATGCCCTTTACGACTTTACAGTTGTTATGGGTCAATATTATCATGGACGGGCCTCCAGCCTTAACCTTAGGTTTAGAACCGCCAAGAGAACATTTACTTGAAAAACAACCTATTAAGAGAAATGCCTCTATTGTTACCAAAGATATGTTGTTTAAAATTCTTTCCAATGGTTTGTTTATAGTGACCGCCTTACTCATGCTTATGGAAACACAAATGCTTGGTGGAACAGAAGCACAGCAATCGACCATTGTGTTTACATCGTTTGTCTTGTTCCAGCTTTGGAATGCCTTTAATAGTAGAGAGTTTGGGGTAACAAGTATTTTCCTCAATATTCATAGAAATAAATTAATGGTAGGGGTTGTCTTCCTGACATTCCTAGTTCAGATTCTTGTCACACAGTTTGGTGGGCAAGTCTTTAAAACAGTACCACTGGAAGCTGCTCTATGGTTTAAGATCATAGCATTCACATTTAGCATTATTCTCTTTAGTGAATTCTTAAAACTGTTGATTAGAGGCTTTCGAGGAATTTTCTCTAATCCTCAAAAGGATTAAACGTTTTCAATGACAAAAACAAGGGCAGAGTTCATAATTATTAAGATCTTCTGCTAGATTGTTTTAGGTGCGCTGTATGGAATATTAAGATTCCGTATAGCGCATCTTCAATTAATTAGACTAGCATCCGTGGGATACAGTATACATAAGATTATTTCAAAAGCCTTTATAGTAATATGATATAATAAGGTCATCAAAGAAACCTATAAAGGGTTAAAATACAAAAAGGTGGATTTAGAAGAGTAATGAAACTTTCAATCAGACATTAAACACGTCTTGACATCATGGAGGGAATTATGAATAAGGATAAAGTTTATAATCTGTCAAAGATTAAGTTCCTTTCTGAGTTATCCTCCCAGGAATTGACGGAAATTGCTACTGAATTTCAATGGGAGAATTATAATGCGGGCTCTGAAATTATTAAGCAGGGTCAGGCGAAAAACTCCTTCTATATATTGGTTGAGGGAAAAGCAGATGTTATGGTTCAAAAAGAAGGACAGCGTTTGTGGCGTGTCAATACCTTTGGTCCGGGTGACACTTTTGGTGCATTCTCTTTGCTAAACGGTAAGGCCTCTAAAATAACAATCCTTTGCCAAGAAAATTGTCAGGTTTTAGCGATGGATGCCGAAAGTTTTGCACGTATGCTTCTTCGATGGCCGAAACTTTATCAAACGTTTATCGGTCAATTAACTGAAGATTTGAATGAAGCAAACCTTACACTATCCGAAGCTAAATATAAGGAAGTTTTACGTTCGACGTTGCAACTTACCCAATATAAGGAGAAATTTTACGGACTTTGGGGAGGGGTCCGAACGACAAGTGAGGTCGAACGGAAACTCGAGGAACTTGCTCACCCCAAGGGAAATCTACTTTTAAGAGGAGAACGGGGAACAGGTCGTCAAATGATGGCTTGGTATGTTCATCAACGGCAATCAGGAAAATCGGCTCCTTTTGTTGTTGTGGAAGGACGGCGTTTCGACCAGCGGTGGAGGGAAATAATCATAGAGCCCGCCGATAACGATTCCTCGGCTTTCCCTAACTCTAATCTCTTTGATATCGCAGAAGGTGGAACGCTGTTCATACGGGAAATAAACCTTATTTCTCCGCATTCCCAGCTTAAGCTGGCCCAAGCCCTAAATCTACAGAAAAATAAATGCTTCGTTATCGGATGTTTAAATACGGAACCTGACGATATGGGACGAATTATTATTCCCGAACTTCGGGAATGCTTTGCCCATACTTATGAAATCACGCCCTTACGTATGCGTAAACGAGATATTCCTATCTTGGCACAAGGCTTTCTGGAGAAGCTGGCCCAGAAGAACCAGCGAAATGTCCCCACTATAAATCAAGAAGCTACCAAACTGTTACTTTCTCATCATTACCATCAAGGAAATGTATCAGAATTAATTCAAGTTATCGAGAGAGCTTTTTATATTGCAGACCAGGATGTAATAGGGTTAGAACAGATTTTTATTGGCCCAACATCTAAACAAAACGGCAAAACGCTCAACCTTTTAGCTTGGCCCAAACTTGAGAAACTGCTTAAAAGCGGAATACTAATTGGGTGGTTACGACGTGCTACGGTTGTAGGGTTTAGCGCACTCATCATATTATTGCTCGTTTCTCCAGAAATTGCGGTGAGTACTAAAATATTCGCCTTAGTTTGGGGGTTATGGTGGCCAGCACTTGCTATTATTTCCCCTTTCCTAGGAAGACTGTGGTGCACCGTCTGCCCGTTTTCTGCGATCATGGATTTCGTGCAAAAAAGGTTTCACAAGAGTCGACCGATTCCAGAGTTTTTAATTAAATTTGATTTTTTACTAGTCAGTTTTTTGTTTCTCTTTATCTTCTGGACCGAAGTGATTACCGGGATGCGTTATAATCCTAGTTATACTGCCATTTTGTTAATTTCTATCCAAGTTACTGCCATTCTTATTTCGATCCTCTTTCCACGCCATACTTGGTGTCGGCACTTGTGTCCTTTGGGAGGCTTTATCGGGACGGCTTCTATCGGTTCTATGTTGGAGGTTCGTGCTGATGCCACAGTTTGCTTGAATAAGTGCACTACCTTTGAGTGCTATGTTGGCAAAGGAAGTGTTCCTGGTTGTCCAATGTCTCAACATCTTCCCTTCTTAGACAATAATCTAGACTGCAAATTATGTTTTAACTGTGTGCGAAATTGTCCGAATGGTTCCGTGCAAGTTAATTTAAGGTTGGCAGGCCGAGAGGTATGGCATTTAGTCCGAGTAAATCAGGGATATGTTTTCTTTATCGGGGTAATGTTAGCAATATTAATTCCTCTTAACTACTTTGAACTCATCCGAACGATATGGCCCACACATTGGACTGTATGGTTTAGTCTATTATTTTGGGGTTCAGGAATCGCTGGAGGAATCCTTGCTTGGCTGATCGCTAAACCCTTTAAAACAAAAGCGGCTTCCTTGCGTGTCAAGCTAGTTTTTGGCCTAACTCCCATAGTCCTCGCAGGACATATTATGTATCAAGTCGATTTTATCCCTGGTATCCGTTCCCTTTTACTAGGTGGAGGATATATTACTTCTGCAGGTCTGCAAACGTTTTATCTTCCTGCAACAGGTCTGGCTCAAGGGATCGCCGCCTCATTCGGGTTAGTGTTAACAGGCGTAACCGTGGCTATCCTTTTGATGCGTACTAAGAAAAAACGTCGAATTTAAGATGAAGCAAAATATGAACACCCACTTAGGAAGTGGGTATCTTAAGGTGGGAAATGAATTTCTAAAGTTCGGGAGAAAGTATCTAGTAGCTTCAAAAAGGAGTGGTATTATGAGTTTTATTAAGGGATTTAAGGAATTTGCTACTAAAGGAAATGTGATGGACCTGGCTGTAGGTATCATTATCGGAAGCGCTTTCGGAAAAATTGTATCATCACTTGTAGCAGATATCATTATGCCCCCGATTGGTCTTATTGTAGGGGGAATTAAGTTTACCGATCTTAAGCTAGGGCTTAAAGATGCTGTAGTAGATGGTTCAGGAAAGGTGATTAAGGAGGCTGTCACTTTAAATATTGGAAACTTTATTCAGACGGCGTTTGATTTTTTGATTATTGCAGGTGCCATTTTCTTATTAGTCAAAGCAATGAACAAGCTTAATAGGAAAGCGCCTAAGGAACCACCCACGCCACCAGTCCCTAGTAAGGAAGTGCAGCTACTTACGGAAATTAGGGACCTTCTTCAGAAAAAGTCAATCTGATCTAGCAATGCGCTGACAGAGAATTTTACCTTCTCCATCAGCGCTTTTTTAATTCCAGTTAGACCCATACCGCTATGGGCACCACAGATGAATGAAAAGGCTTTATTTCAGGGTAGACCCTCATGTCGCTTCGTAGTACCATCAGATGATGAAAAGTAAGGCTACCGCCAGCGCTGGAGCCTTGGAGGATCTGGTGATTTTGATGAGGTGCTTAGTGACTTAGAGGCCCTTTAACGTTTTTACTAAGTCCCTCAAGTCTTTAGGAAAGGGAGCTCGAATTAAGATGGGAAGCCCAGTCGCAGGATGTAGAAAGGCATACACTAAGGAGTGTAGTGCTTGGCGAGTAATCAAAGTCAGTTCTCCGCCATAAAGATCATCCCCCAACAAGGGATGTCCAAACCCCTCACAGTGGGCACGAATCTGATGGGTGCGTCCAGTTTCTAAAATAAATTCAAGCAACGTGACATTCGGATAACGATAGAGGACACGGAAATGTGTTCGAGCAGGCATACCCTGGGATCCGGCTTGGCGCTTGATAAAACTTTCAGGGGCAAATCCGAGGGGAGCGTCTATCGTTCCGTTCGTTGTTAAGACGACTCCCTGAACAAAGCCTATGTAACGTTTATGGATATGCCCGCGTTCTAGTTGCCAACCAAGTTGCTGATGAGCGAATTGATTTTTAGCAATAACAACTACGCCAGAGGTGTTGCGATCAATCCGGTGAATTGGCCGATAAAGGCGATTTTCTCCTTTACGCTCCCAATAGCCGATGACTGCATTTCCTAAGGTGCTCGTCGGATAACGATGGTTGGGATGAACTACTTGTCCGACCGGCTTATTGACGGCTAAAAGGTATTCGTCTTCGAAGAGAACTTCGAGTGGAAGATCCTCGCCAGGAATGTTGGCTTCCTCGTCAGAAAAGAGTTGGATGGCTAACGTTTCTCCTTCTTTCCCTCGTGCAGTTAAATGGGTGAAACGTCCATCGACCCAAACGCGTTCCCCTTGCTTTAAACGTTGTAATAATTTCAGCGAAAAATGGAATTTATAGCGCAAGATGCTAAGGTATTTTTGACCGGAGTCCTCTGCTCGTAGACGATATTCCCATAGTGAAGGTTGTATGTTCATGCTACCTCCTATTGATGCTCTGCTTAAAAAACTTTGGCCTAAAGCCGGCTTGAGTAACATACTTTCCTAAGATAAATGTGATAATAAAAGGAAATTCAAGAAATATGGAGAATATCTCTCCATAGTAAACAGCTTTGTTAGACTGAAATATTAGGAGGCCTACCATGAAAGATGCTCGTATCGAAAAACTAGCCGATTCTTTAATCAATTACTCGATTGCACTTCAACCTGGCGAGAAAATCCTGATTGAGGTGTTTGGACCAGATATTCCACTCGCTCAAGCGCTTGTGAGATATGCCTATCAAGCGGGTGGTGTACCATTTCTGTCTATGGTTAATCATACCTTACTCCGTGAACTATTAAAAGAATTTACGGTTGAGCAGGCTGAGGCTATGACGCGCTGGGATCTTGCCCGCATGAAAGAGATGCAGGCCTATTTAGGAATTCGGGGTGGAGAAAATGCGAACGAATGGGCTGATATCCCTAGCGAGGCAATGAAGATATATGCTTCCCATTACCAAAAACCTGTGCATTCGGAGCAACGTGTGGGGCATACCCGTTGGTGTATTTTAAGATACCCTAACGCTTCAATGGCTCAGTTAGGAAACATGAGTATCGAAGGATTTGAAGATTTTTATTTTGACGTGTGTAACTTGGATTATTCCAAGATGTCTCGTGCTATGGATCCGTTAAAAGAGCTTTTGGAGAAAACCGATCAGGTACGCATCGTCGGACCAGGAACTGATTTGACCTTCTCCATTAAAGGAATGTCAGCCATTAAGTGTGATGGACATGTAAATATTCCAGATGGGGAGATTTTTACGGCACCACTCAAAGATTCGGTTAATGGCCGAATCAGTTATAATACACCGTCTGTTTACCAAGGATTTACTTATGAAACTATTGTCTTGGAATTTGAAAATGGAAAAATCGTTAAAGCCACTGCGAACGATACTAAACGGATAGAATCCTTGTTTGATACAGATGAAGGTGCGCGTTACGTTGGAGAGTTTGCGATCGGAGTGAATCCATACATAAGTACTCCGATGAAAGACACCTTATTTGATGAAAAGATTGATGGGAGCTTTCATTTTACCCCTGGCTCCTGTTATGATGATTGTAGCAATGGGAATAAATCTGCCATACACTGGGATTTAGTATGCATTCAAAGACCGGATTATGGTGGTGGGGAAATTTACTTTGATGAGATTTTGGTTCGGAAAGATGGACGCTTTGTCTTGCCAGAACTTGAGAGTTTGAACCCTGAGAACCTAAAGTCCTGAGGGATGATTAGTGAGTATAAATCTAAATAAGGAGTTGATAATCAACTGTCATGAAGGGTAAACGATTACGTTTGGTCTATAATCCCTACGCAGGTCGGCGAAAATTAACCGGACAACTCGATACAGTGATCCGAATTTTTCAAGAAAGCGGCTACGAGGTTTGTGTACATAGAGCATGTTCTCCTGAGGATATGGAACAAGTCGCGTCTCAAAGTAATGATGTAGACCGTTTTGTAATTGCTGGAGGAGATGGGAGTATTCATCAGGCGGTCAACGGGTTGCTGCAGATTCCGGAGGATCGACGCCCTGTGCTGGGTATTTTGCCCGTGGGGACTGCAAATGATTTAGCCTTCGCATTGCGGTTACCTAAAAGTATTCCTGAAGCATGTAAAGTTATTGCCAAAGGAAATATCTTCCGCATGGATACTGGTCAGGTTAATGACCGATATTTTGTGAACGTGGCAAGTGCGGGGCTATTGACGGATGTTTCTCAAAAAGTAGATACCCGCGTCAAGAATACTCTTGGACAACTAGCGTATTTTCTCAAAGGAATTGAAACACTTCCTTCGTTTCGTCCATTCCATGTTGAGTTTGAGAAGGACGGCCAACAACATTCGGAAGAAGTTGTCTTGTTCTTGGCTGTAAATGGCCACTCGGTTGGGGGACTTAGGCAATTAGTACCTAGAGCTTCTCTGGCCGACGGCAAGCTGGACATATTAATTGTTCTGGCATCTGGCTGGCCTGAAACGATCCGTCTTCTCCTCAACGTTTTACGCAAAGAAAAAGTAGAGTCCGAAAAAATTATGGAATTTCAAACCACTGAGTTGACTGTTTACACAGATCGGGTCATTAAATCAGATCTTGACGGAGAATGTGGACCAGAAAGTGCATGGAAGGTTAAAACTGGGCCGAAAATTTCGGTACTTTGTTAAAGCAAGAGGGCTTAAATAAGAGCGAGTAGAAAAGGGTGCCGTTGGAGAAAATATCCTTGATGAAGCTTACAGGGTTCTCAAGTTGTATGCTTGAAAGCTAACAGTAATGGAATGGAGGGATTTCATGACAGGCATATCCTTTCAACAGGAAATCTTAATTAAGCTCAGTGAGTTTAGCCCAGTCTACATGGTTGGTGGAGCAGTTCGTGATGCACAATGGGGAATTCCCTCCAAAGATGTGGATGCGGTTATGGCACTTTCCCTTCAAGAAATTCATGATTTAGTGTCTAATTGGGGGTACAACCCTCATCTATTGGGTGCTAAACAGGAGACGGTCAGTTTGTTCCAAGGGACAGAACGAGTGGACATTGTGTCGTTTGATGGAGAAATAGAATTAGATGCCCTCCGGAGGGATTTTACCTTAAATGCTGTTTACCAAGATGTAAGGACGGGAGAGATTAAAGATCCTTTAAATGGCCTCGAAGATTTGAGAATTCGACGGCTTAAGGCATGTGGAACTGCAGCGGACCGTTTTAGTGATGATCCGCTTAGGATACTACGTCTCGTTCGCCTAGCAGTCCGGAACAACTTGGAGATTGAGCCGGAGACTTGGCAGGCAGCGCTAGAACATGTCCCACAACTCGAAAATGTCGCGGTGGAGCGAGTCACCGAGGAATTGGGGGGAATCCTTATCTTGGATGAGATTGATAAGGCCTTAGGGCTTCTCGATGACTTAGGGTACTTTCAAACGTATATTCCGGAACTAGCACGACTTAAAGGATTGGTACAAAATCGCTATCATACCAAGGATGCTTGGGAACATACCCGCCAGGTTGTAAAAAATGCGCCTTCCGACGTCTTACTACGCTTAGCGGCTTTATTTCATGATCTGGGAAAATGGGAAACAGCCAGTCGAGAGTGTTTTGTTTGGGGAACTCTTAAGCAGACAAAACAAGGATATTCTGTGGATGATTTTAAATTGATAGGGAAAAACCTAGAGCATTGGAAGAACAAAATGGTAGAAGTCCATGGGGGAAGGCTAGATAACTACCCTGATACCATTGTCATAAAACGAATAAAACCAATGCAATCCAAACTCAAAAAAACCTTTGAATGGGTTCCAGAAGGGAAGCGCCATTTTCTTCAACATGAAAAGGAAAGTGCTCGTTTAGTGAACCAAATCTTACCACGCTTTCGTTGGTCGATGGTTCTTCCTGGAGGAAGTCGTGGAGAACAAGAACTTCATTTTTTAGTTGGCCATCATATGTCGGGCACACTGGCCTTTATGAGTGATTTAAAGGAAGACGTTCCAGATGCGAAGGTAATTACAAAAAAGGCTCGCCGCTTTGCCTGGGAGATCGGTTGGGATGGGCAAAATTATAATACCCAAAGAGTCGAGAATCTGCTTAATTTATGGAGAGCAGATTTTCTCGGTGGGAAGCAGGACGCCGGAAAACATCGAGAACAGTTAGATCGGATTCAGGGTGAAATTAGAAATTCGTGTGCAGTCCTAAAAGAACGCGTCTACTCCCTGAATTGGGGATTTTTTAAAGAATTTGTGCATGGGAAAGGGCTAGAAGGGGTACGGTTTGGCCGCTTCAAAGAACAGGTCCGTTGGAAGATTATGATGGATACAAATCTTAGTCTGACAGACTTACAATTTCTTGAAAAGGAATTCCGACTCTTTTGGCATAATAGTTAAGCAGTAGTTTTTATAAAATAAAATTAATTAGCAAAAAATAAATCTTGACTTAAATGAATTATAAAGTTATAATTATTACAATGAAGGAGGATGATACTAATGGAAAAACGTTGGCGTTGTACCGTATGTGGGTATATACATACTGGCGATAATCCGCCGGATATTTGTCCAGTCTGTGGTGTCGATGCAAGTTTCTTTGAACTTGTTACTGAAGAGGAAGCACCAAAAGCTTCATCAGAAATTAAACCTGCCACTAAGCCTGTTCTGTTGCAGCCAGACAAGGCAACTGCAATTCGCCAAGCACTCTATCGGATTTCGTACGGCCTTTTTATTATTACCGCTCAAGCTGAGGGCAAGGATAATGGTCAATGTGCAAACACTTGCTTTCAAATTACGTCAGAGCCTGCGAAAATCGCGATTGGGATCAATAAACAAAACTATACCCATGAGCTTATCCAGAAGAGCGGTAAGTTTGGTGTTTCTGTGTTAAGCCAAACAGGTCAGGACTATGCGCGAGGATTTGGATATCGATCGGGTCGGGATGTCAATAAGTTTGAGGGTTTGGCTGTACACCGTGGAGAATCGGGAGTCTTATTACTAGACGATGTGCTTGTGACTATGGAAGCTACTGTGACAGGGCAATTGGATGCAGGAACTCACACGTTATTTCTAGGGGACGTGACTGCAGGGGAGATCCTTCAAGAAGGAGATCCAATGACTTATGCCTTTTTTAGAGCATCCAAATAGTCAAATACTGCCGAAACATGAAGGGGGATAAAAAAGATGAAAAAATGGGAATGCAGTGTATGTGGATATATTCATGAAGGAGATGAGGCTCCTGATCGTTGTCCGATGTGCGGAGCGTCTAAGGAGAAATTTGTGTTAATGTCGGCGGACCAAAGCAAGACGGCTGGTAATTTATCGGGAAATTGGGACGGGGAAACTGAAGAAGTCGGTATGTACTATGCTTTCGCTAAGAAAGCAGAAGAAGAGGGCTATCCAGAAGTTGCTCAGGCGTTTATTAAAATTGGGTTGGAAGAAGCAATGCATGCCTGTGAAATTTATGCTATTCAAGGGAAGGTCAAATCAACTAAGGAAAATTTGGCTTGGCGTGTAGAAGCTGAACTTGGAGCTCAAAGAGGAAAGGCTGAAGCAGCTGAGATGGCCCGCAAAGAGGGAAACATGGCAGCCGTAGAATTTTTTGAGAGAGCATCTAAAGACGAAGCCCGTCATGCGGCAGCTTTTAAAGGACTCTTGGACCGCTTATTCTAGTTAAAAAATACAGTACATTTACCCCTCGCAAAGATTGTGGGGGGCTATTTTTCATACTCTCAGGTTGTAAAATTTCGGGTAAGTACAAGTTGCCATGAAGCCTTGATTTATCCGAGGAGGAAAGCGTAAAATTGGATACACAACTGTTGTGGAAGAAAAATATAAAAAAATGGGGGTCTGAATTAGGGTTTATCTCAATTGGGTTTACCAAAGCAGACACGATGGATGATTTAGCTCCTATGGTAAAAGCTCGAATTGATCAAGGGCTGGCGACACCTTTTGAAGATACGGAAATCCAGCGGCGGCTTGATCCTCGAGCAGTTTGGCCACTTTGCCAGACGGTCGTTGTCCTAGCCTATCCGCTCCCTTCTTCGCTTCCACCCCAAAAAGGAGAGGGTGTATTGGCACGCTCAGCAGTAGGGGTGGACTATCATCATGTCCTCAATCAGAAGATTAAGGCTTTAATGGATACGATGATTAGGAACAACTGGCAAGGAAACTTCGATTTCCAAGTGGATACTGGACCTTTGATTGAGCGTGGGTTTGCGGTACGAGCAGGGAGTGGCTGGATTGGCCGAAATCAACAGTTGATTATCCCCAATTATGGTTCTTTTGTGATGCTGGCCATACTTCTTTTAGACCAAACGATTCCTCCAGATGCCGCGCTTAAAGCAGGTCAATGCGGATCCTGTCAAAAATGTCTTCATGCCTGTCCCGCGCAGATCATTGGTCAAGAACCTTTTGCCGCCAAACGTTGCATCTCTTACCTTACCCAAAGCAAGGAGATGCTTACGGCAGAGGAACGAGGACAGCTGGGAACGCAAATATTCGGCTGCGATGCTTGTCAGGAAGTTTGTCCGCACAACCAAAAAAGAATGATGGAGGAGCAGGTGTTCCCAACCTCACTCCGGCGTGGTGTTGATTTACTGGAAACCCTTAATCTAACTAAAGAAGTGTTTCAACAACGCTTTAGAGCAACAGCGGCGGGATGGCGCGGTAAGGGAGTCCTGCAGAGAAATGCCTTTGTAGCCATGCATAATATCAAAGATGACCGTCGTCAACAATGGTTGAGAGAACGCGAAAAGGATAAATCTGTGCCACCGATCATTATTCCATATACGAGGTGCGATGCACAAAGCACGAGGCAAGATGAAAGAGGTAATGTTTGAGACAATGAACTCATAAATGAACGTGACGCGAAACGAAATAAAGCGAACAGGCACAGCGGTCGGTAAACCAGTGTGCCTGTTCGCTTATTCGTCCATTTTAGTTGTCGGGTTCGTGATAGTTTCTTTTATAGATTTGCTAATCTTTGTTCGACAAAACGCGTAATTCGTTTAAGGGCCTCCAGTAGTTGCTCAGTGGAATAGGCATAGGAACACCGAATATGTCCTTCTCCGGACGGTCCAAACGCCGTCCCAGGAACTACCGCGACCTTTTCGCTTTTGAGGAGTTGTTCTGCAAACTCCTCAGAGGATAATTTGGTCTTGGAAATATCGGGGAATACGTAAAAGGCTCCTAGGGGTTCGAAACAGTCAAGCCCCATTTGCCGGAAGCCGTGAACCATCAGGCGGCGTCTTCGATCGTATTCAGTGACCATGTCGTTTTTAGCATCAGTGGCGGAACGCAAGGCCTCTAAGGCAGAGATTTGGCCCATGATCGGGGCACAGAGCATAGTGTATTGATGAATCTTTGTCATGCCACCAATGAGATGGGCGTTGCCTGCGACATAGCCGATTCTCCAGCCCGTCATGGCGTAGGATTTTGAGAATCCGCTGACAAAGAGTGTACGGTCGCGCATACCGGGTAAGCTGGCAAATGAGACATGGGTTCCGTCATAAGTAAGATCAGAATAAATATCATCCGCTAGGACGAGAAGATCATGCTTTTCTACAAACTCTGCGATTGGGAGAAGGTCCTCTCGAGTCATGATCGCACCAGTCGGGTTATTCGGGAAGGATAGAACGAGAAGCTTCGCTTTGGGGGTATATACTTTGTCTAATTCTTCCACCCTTAAACGAAAATCGTCTTTAGCAAGGGTTGGTACGAAGCAAACACTGGCCCCAGCCAATATTGCGCAAGGGGCATAGGATACATAGGATGGATCAGGAACTAAGACGACATCTCCAGCATCGAGGACAGCTCTCATCACTAGGTCAACAGCCTCGCTGGCTCCAGTGGTGATGAGAATTTCATCAAGTGGAGCATAGGAAAGCCCCATAGTTCTCGATAAATGGTGGGAAAGTTCCTCACGCAATTCAAAGAGGCCAGCATTACTAGTATACATTGTCTGACCCTGTTCTAAGGAAAAGATGCCACTTTCCCGTATGGTCCAAGGGGTTACAAAGTCGGGTTCACCCACCCCTAACGAAATTACGTCTTTCATAGTTGCAACGAGATCAAAAAACTTCCGGATTCCCGAAGGGGGGAGAGTAGCAACATGGGAGGCAAGATACTTTTTCATGGCGAGACCACGAGACGTTGAATTGTCTCTTCCTCTCCCATAAGCTCGACACCGTCTTGCTTATAGCGGCGAAGTAAAAAATGGGTTGCTGTACTTTGAACGTGCTCATGAGGAGCTAACTTTTCAGCAACAAACAGGGCGACGTCTTGCATTGTTTTGCCTTCAACGAGCAAAGCAAGGTCAAATCCACCGGACATTAGAAACAAAGAGGTTATCTCTGGGTATTTTTGTAACCGTTTAGCAATTTTGTCAAAACCATAACCCCTTTGGGGTAATACTCTAACTTCAATCAGAGCGGTAACCTTCTCCTCGCCAGTGCGAGCCCAGTTAATCATTGGTTGATAGCCAACGATTACTTTTTCCTTTTCCCATTCACTGATTCTACTTCTGACGTAGTCAGGCGATAATCCCGTTTGGATGGAAAGCTCCTCAGGTTTTAAACGACAATCTTGCGCGATGAGTTTCAGCAGTCTGCGATCTTGGTCAGTGAGCATCTGATCCCCCTCTTTAATTGATATTTAATAATGTAAATTATCATAACACGTTTTTCTGTGGAATTCAGTGGGTATTATCAATAGTTCCGTAAAATCTCTAAAAATTTGAAGAACATACTTCAGATGGAGTAAAAAACTTCACCTGTAGTAAGTTTTCTATAGTCTGTATCAGACAGAAGCGCTCGTTGAATTAAGAAGTCCCCCGGCCAAAAGGATTGTAGCTTGTCGTTCGGTGAGATCATGTTTAACTAAGACCGGGACTGGGTCATTATCTATGGTAATGGCAAAAGGCTCAGACGAGTAAATGGCCTGATGAAGGCCTGATAGGTGTAAAATCGTCCCAGTCTGAAAACGATCCAAATCTTTTTCTTGAACGAAGGTAAGGGGTAGAATGCCAAAATTAATCAGGTTTGCACGGTGAATACGGGCAAAACTTTGGACTAAAACGACACGCAGTCCTAAGGACATGGGAGCAAGAGCAGCATGTTCACGGCTAGAGCCTTGACCATAATTGTGGCCTGCGACAATGACACTTTGCTTGAAGGCTTTTGCTTTTGCAGCAAACTGTTTATCGATCTTATGAAAGGTGAATTCAGAGATGGCTGGGATGTTGGAGCGGAGTGGGAGGATTTTAGAACCGGCGGGCATGATATCATCCGTCGTAATGTTGTTGCCTAGTTTTAAAATAACGGGCAAGTCAAGAACATCGTCCAATGCAGGGGCTAGAGGTAGAGGTTGAATATTCGGGCCGCGTCGAACTGGGGTATCTGGATCACCGGGTGGCAAAATCATGCTGTCATCAATTCTAAACCGCTCTGGAAACTCCACAACGGGTGAGATTTCCAAGGTGCGGGGATCGGTTATGAAGCCTGTCAAAGCACAAGCTGCTGCCACTTCCGGGCTTGCCAAAAAGACGGAAGCATCTTGAGTGCCACTTCGACCCTCGAAATTTCGGTTAAAGGTTCGGACGGAGACCGCTTTAGAGATGGGAGACTGTCCCATGCCAATGCACGGACCACAGGTTGATTCAAGCAGTCGTGCTCCACTATCGAGAAGATTCGTCAAAGCACCATTACTGGAGAGCATGCTTAAGACTTGACGTGATCCAGGGGAAATGACTAAGCTTACGTCCGGATGAACGTGTTTTCCTTTTAAGATTTGACTGACGCGCATCAGATCTTGATAGGAGGAGTTCGTGCAACTTCCTATAGCAACTTGCTGAACAGGTGTGTTGGAGTGTTCGCTGACAGGGACCACATTATCTGGGCTATGCGGCTGGGCGACGAGTGGAACCAGCATGGAAAGATCGATTGCCAATTCTTCATCATAGGAGGCATCGTCATCGGCAAAGAGAGGAACATAGTCCTCCGCTCTTCCTTGGGCTTCTAAAAATTTGAGAGTTTGTTCGTCACTGGGGAATATTGAAGAAGACGCACCTAATTCAGCGCCCATATTTGTAATAGTAGAGCGTTCGGGAACTGTCAGGGTTTTCACACCCGGTCCAGCGTACTCAATAATTTTCCCCACGCCCCCTTTTACGGTGAGGGTACGGAGAATTTCCAAGATGATATCTTTGGCTGAGACCCAATCCGAAAGTTGACCAGTCAGCCAGACCCGAAGCACCTTAGGGTTGGGAAGATAAAAAGCTCCGCCACCCATGGCTACGGCAACGTCTAACCCCCCGGCACCCATAGCGAGCATCCCCATACCACCGGCAGTAGGGGTATGGCTATCCGAGCCTAGCAGAGTTTTGCCAGGTTTGGCGAAGCGTTCTAGATGAACTTGGTGACAAATTCCGTTTCCAGGTCGAGAAAAATACGCACCAAAGCGGGCGGCGGTACTTTGCAGAAACGCGTGGTCATCTGCATTTTCAAACCCTGTCTGGAGAGTATTATGATCTATATAACTGACCGAGCACTCGGTTTGTACTCTAGAAAGGTTCATGGCCTCAAATTGTAAGTAGGCCATCGTTCCTGTGGCGTCTTGGGTTAGGGTTTGATCAATACGGAGCGCGATCTCATTTCCTTTTTGCAAGTCTCCGGATACCAAGTGGGATGAAAGTATTTTCTGCGTCAGATTTTGGCCCATGCTAATTCCTCCTTTGAAGATGTTATTAACTTTACCAAAAATGACTAGGAACATCTAGAGGTTTCGGTAAAGTATACAGAATATCTGCTTAAATAATCTAATCTTTCTCCCCAATCTTGGTCTTTTATAAGATGTTCTCCAAGATTGCAGGATGCAAAGGGCTCTAATAAATGAATTAAGGTTATGATATAAACAACTGGACTTAACTTTTTGTGATAAGTACTTATTAATTTAAGTCTCGATAAAGGAGCAAGAGTTGCTGCCTTAGGAAGGCTATAATAGTAGTAGGCATAAGCTTGGGATTAGTGGAAGTGCTCTGAAAGTGGATGTCTACTCGGCAAGGAAATGGTGGGAAACAGTAGGTATTTGTAAAGATAAGTGACAAGTTTCCATATTATTAGTTTGGGTTTGTCAGAATTTCAGGTTATAATAGTTTGGATAGTCGTTGAGACTTCGCTTAATTCTAAGAAGACACTGGGAGGAATTATGCTATGCCAATGTATGAATTCGGATGTCCGAGCTGTGGGGTTGTGACCACCGAATTGTGTAGAATGGGAGAAAACGGTGAGTGCCTAACTTGTAGCGAGTGTGGGAACACGGGGCTCATGAAACACATCTCTGGATTTGCAAGTTTAGGAGTTCCGGGAGGATTTGGGGGCGGACGTTGTTCGCAAGGGTGTCACGGAAATTGTACAGGGTGTCAGTGAAAGGGGTACCAGATTTTTGAACAAGCGACTTAATATTGTCTTAGTTGAGCCGGAAATCCCACCCAATACAGGGAACGTCGCTCGACTTTGCGCTGCGACTGGAGCTACATTACATTTAGTAAAACCATTAGGTTTTAGCATTGATGACAAGCAACTAAAACGTGCTGGATTAGACTACTGGCACCTTCTAGATATCATTATCTACGAAAATTTTGTCGAGTTTGAGGAAAAGAATCCTGTGGGTACTCGCTACTTAGCGACCACAAAAGGTGGAAAGTCCTATACCGAACTCTTATATGATGATGGAGGATACTTGCTTTTTGGCAAGGAAACAAAAGGGTTGGATCCTGAAATCCTTGCGCGTTACCCGGAAACGGCCATTCGCCTGCCAATGCGTGCAGACGCCCGCTCTCTAAATTTATCAAATTCAGTTGCGGTTATTGTTTATGAAGTATTGCGTCAATGGGATTTCCCAGATCTCGTCTAGAATCAAGGATCAACTTGCTGTTAATGGGTAGAGAAACTAGAAGTCTTTTTACATACGAAAGGGGAAAGCATAATGGTGACAAATTCTAAAGTAGCAATTATAGATCGTGCAAAGGCAAATGACAATTCTTTCCCTGCGGATTGTCCAGTAAAGGCGGTTGAAAAACAATCATGACATATGGGCTGACCTTTCTTATGGGCTTAGTAATTGCCGTGTTTGCAACTCCGATTACCATAAAACTAGCGAAAAGGTGGGGCGCAATAGCTCATCCAGGTGGACGACACGTCCACAGTCGACCTATTCCCCGGCTTGGTGGATTGGCAATCTATGCTGCGTTTTGGATCGCAGCCATCGTGACGCAGGTCTGGGATGAACTAATTTGGGGGTTGTTCATAGGTAGCACCATAATTTTGGTAGTGGGTATTTGGGATGATATTCGTGAAATCCGCCCTTTGCATAAGCTCTATTGGCAAATCGCGGCTGCGGGGGTGCTTCTCCCCTTTGGGTTTTCCATGAAGGTCATTTCCCTCCCGTTCCTTGACAAATCTGTTAATTTTGGAGAGCTTGGACTAAGCGCCATCGGATTAATTTTAATGATCTTTTGGGTGGTTGGGCTGGTAAACACTGTTAATGTCTCGGATGGTCTAGATGGGCTTGCCGCTGGAATATGTTTTATAGTGACTTTGCTTTTGTTTTGGTCTGCTAATAGGATTCATGAATTACCCGCAGCCAATCTTATGCTTGCGTTAGCGGGTGCCCTGCTTGGTTTTCTGTTCTTTAATTTCCCCCCCGCACGAGTTTTCATGGGAGATTCAGGGAGTATGTTCCTCGGGTATATCATCGGCGGAATTTCCATCATGGGGCTACTCAAAACGGCTACGATTTTAGGATTAGTATTTCCACTTCTTGTCTTAGGCATGCCGGTTACAGATTTGACCTTTGCCATTATTCGGCGAAAATTGCGAGGGCAATCCATTGCCAAGGCTGATCGCGGGCACTTGCACCATCGTTTACTGGATGCAGGGTTTACTCACCGCCAGGCTGTGGTATTAATGTATGGGATCAGTGCTTGCTTCGGCCTGGCTGCGGTGTTAGGAGCTAAGGGACAATGGATTTGGGCTTTAGTGGTACTTTGCGTAGTATTTGCCTTGCTGATCACGATTCTCATGCGTCGAGCCGCAAGGCTTACAGTGTTTAGCCGACGGCATTCCAAGTAAAAACCCATTCATCCACTTACACTTCTTTTTCTAACCATGCATATGATGGTCAGAAAGGGGGTATAAGTATGCCATTAAATGTATTTGCCTTTTATAATGGCTTAACCGAACAAACTAAGGGTTATCCTTATCTTAAACGCTATGGGAATATCATCAAAGAATTAGCACTTTTTGAGGTAGCAATTCAGAATGATGGGACGCTTCGTGGGCGTCCAAGTCGGAGACTCATTAATGAAGTGCATGCAATGGGAATTAAAGTCTCCTTAGTGGTGAGCAATCTTACTAGGCAAGGTCAGTTTTCGACCACTTTAATGAGTCGTTTGGTGCGAGACCAAGATTTTGCCACCCTTGTTTGGCGGAACATAAGAGATGTTTTGGTTGATTATCAATTTGATGGGGTTAATCTTGATTTAGAAAAAGCAGACCCAGCAGACCGTCGTCTTTTTAGCCAACTGATTCAATCGTGGTCAAGGCTGTTTCAAAGAGCAAACTTTATAGTTTCGATCGATGTTCCGGCGAAGACTGAAAGTGACCCGCTGAGCGCTTGGAGGGGGTCCTTTGAATATAAGCCAATTGGTCAGTCCGTTGATGAAGTGATACTTATGACTTACGAAGAACATTGGGGAGGAAGCCCTCCCGGATCGGTTGCTTCCCTTCCCTGGGTAACTAAGGTTTTAAACTACGCCATAGCCAACATTCCCCGTGAAAAAATCTTTATGGGTATTCCCATGTATGGCTATGATTGGCCAGAGCGGGGAACTGGAAAAGTGATTAGCTATCAAAGCGCTATTGAGCTTGCACAGCGACAGGGTGCACCCCTACAATGGGATGCAACTCAACATAGTACTTTTTTCCGGTATGAGACAGGGGGAGTTCGACATACAGTCTATTTCGAAGACCCTCGAAGCCTCAGAGAAAAATTAGAGCTTGCAGAACGTAAGGGTATTCGTGGTGTCGCACTGTGGGAAATGAACCTTAGTTATCCTCGTTTCTGGGAGGTACTTCAAATGTATGTAAAACGTTAAAGTGATAGGAGGTTCTTAAGAATGCGTATCCACTTCCATGGACATGCCTGCTTTGAAATAGTAGGGGAAGCAGGAAGAATCCTTATTGATCCCTTTTTAACGGGTAACCCAAGGGCAACGGCTAAGCCGGGAGACTTTCTTCAGCTTGATGCTATCTTGGTTACTCATGGACATAATGACCATTTAGGGGATGCCATATATTTGTCTAAGCAGACAGGAGCCCCCATTATTGCAGTTTATGAATTGGCTATGTACTGTCAGAATCAAGGCGCTAAGACGCATGCTATGCACATAGGAGGTAAGCACCAGTTTCCGTTTGGATGGGTTAAACTTACCCAAGCCTTACATGGATCCGGGATAGAGAGTCCAGACGGAAAGACGATGATCTATGGTGGTCCACCCTGTGGATTTTTACTCCAGATGGATGGAAAATGGCTATATCATGCAGGAGATACTGGATTATTCGGGGATATGGAACTTATCGGTCGCCGCTATCCGATTGAAGTTGCTATGCTACCGATCGGAGATAATTATGTGATGGGGGTGGAGGAGGCAGTCCATGCTTCGCAATTATTACGTCCTAAAGTGGTTATTCCGATGCATTATGATACGTTCCCTGTCATTGTCCAAGATGTAGGAGAGTTTTTGCGTCTCCTGCAGCGCAGGGTTCCAGAGAGCCAGGGAAAGGCGCTCAGACCTGGAGAAACCTTTGAAGTTTAAAGAATAATTATATTGACCATCCCGCTTGAGATCAAGCGGGATATTTTTATCTAGAAATGGTCAAACTTAAAACGAGGAGTGAATTATTATTAAAGTTTAGGAGATGACTTTGATGACCAGAAAATTGTGCTCGCTTCGTTGTCTTTATGGAATTGATGGTCGCTGTCGTTTGGAACACCTGATCGGAGAACGGGGCCCGAACTGTCCTCATTATGAGGAAGATTTCAACATCATGAGTAGGGGGAGGATTTAAGTGAAACAGACGAAACCGAGAGTTAAGCGAATAGATCCTCTTGAACCATTAAAAATGGAAATAGCGGCTGAATTGGGTTTGCTTGATCAGATTCACAGTAATGGTTGGCATTCTTTGAGCGCTAAGGAGGCTGGACGAATCGGGGGTCTCATGACTCAGAGACGACGAAAAGATAGTTAATGTTCGACATGTAATAACACATAACATAGTTGAATAATGAATCTTGTGATATAATTATAGACTGTATAGTAATAAGTAGGGAGAGTTTTTTAAGTTGACAAAGCATCAACAAATTTTAACCTTTATTGAACGTCTGGCAATTGGCTGTAAAGTTTCTGTTCGTTTTATTGCTAAAGAATTGGATGTCAGTGAAGGAACAGCGTATCGGGCTATTAAAGAGGCTGAGGCCAAGGGATTTGTACGTTCGATTCCAAAAGTGGGTACGATTCGAATTGAAGGGGTCAAAGAGCGACAAATAGAAGACTTAACATTGCGTGAAGTTTCACAGATAGCCGAAGGCGTGGTTATCTGCGGCTTTGATTATCTTGATCGCTCTCCAAATAAGTTTCTTATTGCAGCAATGGAAATAGATTCCATGGATCGTTTCCTTGAAGATGGAGCGCTATGCATTGTTGGAAATCGTCAAGATGTCCAAATGTATGTCTTGAAACATAATGCTTCACTCTTAATCACAGGGGGATTAGAACCGGACGAAGAAGTAGTCGCTTTAGCACGACAAAAGGAATTAGTCATTATTCAATCTCCCTACGATACCTTTTCAGTCACTACGATGATTAATCGTGCTCTTTATGATCGATTAATCCAGAAAGAACTTATTTTAGTCGAGGACATCATGGTGAAAGATGTCAGTTATTTGACAGTAGATGCCACGGTAGATGATTGGCGAAAACTATCACAAACCACGGATCATAGCCGGTTCCCAGTGGTGGATAAGGACATGATGTTGACCGGAATCGTATCTGCTTTAGATGTGGCAGGGGCAGATGTTAAAACAAGGATTGTTGACGTTATGAGTACTAACCCTTTTCTAGTAGGGCGAGACGATCCTGTCACCCATATTTCTCGAATTATGGTTTGGGAAGGCTGGGAAATTGCGGTCGTTGCAGATCAGGGTAAACTTATTGGAATCTTAAGCTTACAAGACGTCATTGAGGCCTACCAGCAAGTCCAAAAACAGCCTCAGTTTGGCGAAACGGTAGATAACTTGGTATTAAGTGGGTTCCGGTACGTGGATGATGCGGAGCATCTCACGATTGAAGGGGAAATTACAAATGCAATGGTCAATGACTATGGCTCGGCAAGTTGCGGAGTAATCGTCACAGTGATGAATATGGCTGGCTATATTGGGTTACGCAAGAAGTATCGACTGGATGCCATCACAGAAAACTTCACGCTCTATCAACTTCAACCGATTGCGGTGGGGACGGAAATCAAGGTCACGGCTAAGCTATTATTAGTAGCCAAGAGACATTGCAATATAGAAGTGGAAGTCACAGTTAAGGATGCTGTGGTGGCCAAAGGTCTGATGACGGCTAGAATCGGAGATAAGAAGCTCGTCGGCTAAACCGTAATACACAAACTAGTACAAAAGGGTTGTAACATAACTTGTTTTTCCAGTTTGTTACAACCTCATTTATAGAATTAGGGTGAATGCTTTTTACAGGGATGTGAAGTGGACATGGCAGATAAAGAAATCTTAAGCGGGGAAGTTGGGTTTGTTCACTTACATAATCATACTGAATTTAGCTTACTCGACGGAGCAGCTCGGATCAAGAACTTGGTCAAGCGTGCGGTCGAGTTAAATATGTCGGCGTTAGCCATTACAGATCACGGGGTCATGTATGGGGTCATCGACTTTTACAAAGCCTGCCACGAAGCAGGGATCAAACCGATTATCGGCTGCGAAGTTTATGTCGCTCCTCATAAACGGTCGGATCGAACGCCTGGGAAAGACGATACTAATTGTCACTTGGTTTTACTTGCCGAGAATGAAGAAGGGTATCGCAACCTGATTCGGCTGGTTTCTATGGCTCATACGGAAGGGTTTTACTATAAACCTCGCGTAGATAAAGAAATTCTTCGCGAGCATGCTAAGGGAATCATTGCCCTAAGTGCTTGTTTGGCTGGGGAAGTCGCGGATTACCTAGTGCATGATCAACTGGAGACGGCTGTTCAAAGTTCTCTAGACTATGAGAGTATTTTTGGCAAGGGGAATTTCTTTCTTGAAATTCAGGATCATGGTTTAGAGGAACAGCGTAAAGTTATCTTGGGAATGTGGAAGGTACATGAACTCACGGGGATTCCGATGGTGGCTACGAATGATGTACATTATGTGAGGCGCGAAGACGCGTTTGTTCAGGACGCGTTGCTTTGTATCCAAACGGGAAAAACATTAGCGGATACTTCCCGGATGCGTTTTTCCAGTCAGGAATTCTTTCTTAAATCCGAACAGGAAATGGCCTTGCTATTCGGTGAACACCCAGAATTATTGACGAATACTTCGAAAATCGCTAAACGGTGTCAGGTGGATTTTCAGTTTGGAGACAACCATTTACCAGACTTTGAGGTTCCACCAGGGATTACTCTTGATGGTTTTCTAGAAGCAGAATGCCGTAAAGCGTTTCCTCGTTTTTATCCCCAAATGACTGAACGAGAACGAGAACGTTTAGATTATGAACTACAAGTCATTTTTCAGACGGGTTTCTCAGGATATTTCTTGATTGTAGCGGATTTTTGCCGTTTTGCTAAAGAAAATGGTGTGGCTGTCGGGCCGGGGCGAGGGTCTGCGGCCGCGAGTATGGTTGCTTATTTGCTAGGGATAACGTCGGTTGAACCGCTCCGCCATGACCTCCTCTTTGAACGGTTTTTAAATCCGGATCGTATTTCAATGCCGGATATTGACATAGATTTTGACCCGGACGGCCGAGAACGCGTGATCCGTTATGTCACGGAAAAATACGGCGTGGATAAAGTATGTCAAATCATCACTTTTGGAACGATGGGGGCTAAAGCAGCTATCCGAGATGGAGGGCGAGTTTTGGGGATCCCTTTATTTCGGGTCGATAAAGTGGCCAAAGCAATTCCTTCGGACTTAGGGATGACTTTAGAGAAGGCCTTAAGTGTATCTCCTGATTTGGCCAGGATGGTCGAAGAAGATGAAGAGATTAAACGACTTTACACGTTAGCAAGATCTCTCGAAGGAATGACCCGACACGCTTCCACGCATGCCGCAGGGATTGTAATTGCTAAGGAACCTCTTATGAATTATCTTCCGTTGCAAAGAACTTCAGAGGACTTTGTCATGACTCAATTTCCAATGAAAGCTGTTGAGGAGATTGGGCTTCTAAAAATGGATTTTCTGGGTTTGCGAAACTTAACGATATTGCAAGAAGCTGTGCGACGGATCGAGGAAACTAAAGGAATCAAGCTTGATCTGGAAACCTTGCCCTTGGATGATACGAAGACATATACGCTTTTGGCGTCGGGTAATAGCACGGGCATCTTTCAGCTGGAAAGCGGTGGTATGCGGGCGATCCTTAAGGACCTTAAGCCCTCCTGTTTTGAAGATATTATTGCTGTCGTAGCTCTATATCGGCCTGGCCCGATGGAACAGATCCCGGAATTTATCCGCCGCAAACAAGGTGGAAACATTACTTATCTGCACCCTAAGTTAGAACCTATTCTTAAATCAACCTACGGGGTTATTGTCTATCAGGAACAAGTCATGCAAATTGCCCGTGATCTTGGCGGTTATTCACTGGGTCGAGCGGATCTTCTCCGTCGGGCGATGGGGAAAAAGAAAAAAGAAATCATGGCAGAGGAACGTCAGAACTTTATTCATGGGTTACAAGCTGAAGACGGACGTTGGATTATCTCAGGGGCACTGCGGATCGGATTGACTCTTAAAGATGCGGAAGAAATCTTCGATCTAATGGCCAAGTTTGCCGAATATGGCTTTAATAAAGGACATGCCACTGCTTATGCTGTGATTTCGTATCATACGGCCTATTTAAAAGCAAACTATCCCTTAGAGTTCATGGCGGCGCTTATCAGCACTGTCATGGGATCGTCGGATAAGGTATCCTACTATATTCAGGATGCTCGGGTGAGTGGCATTCAAGTGCTCCCTCCGGATGTTCAGTATAGTCAAGTTGGGTTTTCCATAGAAGAGCAAGCGATTCGTTTTGGATTGGGTGCTATTCGCAATGTAGGAGTCAATGTCGTGGAGAAGATTTTAGAAGCACGAAAAGAAGGGCTTTTTAAATCCCTCGATGATTTCTGTATGCGCGTTGACCATAAAGTTTTAAATCGTCGCGTTCTAGAAAGTTTGGTCCGTTCTGGATCATTTAACTCATTCTGTTCACGGGCTCAGGCGATGGCTGTTTTGGACCAAGTGTTAGACAAGGCTTCACGTCGCCAAAAAGATCGGCTTTCAGGCCAGTTTTCACTGTTCGATTTAGATGAAGATATGAATAACGGGATAAGCTTACCTGAAGTCACAGATTTCTTAGATCGCGAGATCCTCGATATGGAGAAGGAATACCTAGGCCTCTATTTAAGCGGGCATCCGCTGTCTTCGGTTTTGCCACAAATTCAGCCGTATATGTCTTCGGATATTCTCACGTGCTTAGAAGGTGAAGAGGAGAAGAAAGTGGCTCTCGGAGGTTTAGTGTCGGGATTTCGGCAGAATGTGACTAAAAAAGGTGAGATGATGGCTAGTTTTGTTCTGGAAGACTTAACTGGAGGGATCGAGGTTTTGGTTTTTCCACGGGTCTATGCGCAAACTGGCTTATTCCGTAATGACCAAGTAGTGGTCGTAGTAGGCAGGTATAATATTCGAGATGAAGAGAAAAAAATCTTTGCCGAAAAAATTACGAGGCTTGAGGACTTAGGACCAGCACAATCCTCTCAACCACCAAGTAGAAATAAATTAAATTTAAGCGTAGAACCTCATGCAAATGGTCACGGTAAGACGTGTAAGACAGTAGGAAAGCGTCTTTTTCTAAGATTTACAAACGAGCAAAGTGAGCTTATGCCAGTGGTGTTGGGGCTATTAAAGCGTTTTCCGGGTAATCAACCGGTGTATTTTTACTTTGAGGAGACACAAAAAGTCCTGGAAGTAAAGCGAGAGTTTTGGGTTAATGATGGGGATGAGCTGAAGAACGCACTCCAAGAAGTGATTGATCTAAGGAATGTGGTCTGGAAACCTGCTAAAAATTATGCCTAAAGAATAGTTTGCTTGCAGGAATCTTGGCTTTTAAGGCGAACCCATGAGAATATCCCTAATTGAAAAGGAGAGACAACGTGCGTATTGCGATTTATCCGGGAACCTTCGATCCGGTAACCAATGGTCATCTCGATATATTAGTTCGGGCCAAAGAATTGTTTGATGAGGTTTGTATTGCGGTTGCTACTGATAGTAAAAAGACTCCCTTGTTTACTCAACAAGAGAGAATGGCACTTCTTATAGAAGCTACAAAAGACATGCCGAATGTTAGTGTCCGTGTTTTTGAGGGACTAACGGTCGAATTTGCTCGACAATGTGGTGCAATAGCTATTCTTCGAGGGCTGCGCGCCTTATCTGATTTTGAATACGAATTCCAACTCGCTTTAATGAACAAAAAGATTGCACCGGATATTGAAACGATTTTCCTGATGACTCAGAGCGAATTCTCCTTTATAAGCTCAAGTGCGATCAAGTGGGCTTCCAGTTTGCATGCTAGTGTCTCAGATTTTGTACCTGAGCATGTAGAAAAGGCTTTGATAGCCAAGAATCCCAGATCACGATCTACCCTGAATGGTGCGGAATAGAGTGCGTTTCTTGCACAATTAATTGGGCTATGGTATCATAAATCGATTTAATAAGGGGGATTTTCAAATGTGGACCGTGATTTATATTGCTCCCAATAAGTTAATAGCCGAAAAGTATAAAAAAATCCTCACGGATGAAGGGATGCTTGTTCAGCTTCGCCCAATTGGTTCTGCACATCTCGGTGAACATGCTTCAGTGGAAATTCTGGTACCAGAATCGGAAGCCGAAGAAGCGCACGAAATAATAACTAGCGCCATGGGGAGCTAATTATGTTTAAGGATATTTTTAGAAAAACAAAGTACGTTACCATACGATCAACATCGCCGGAACAACGAAGACCTTCTGACGTTTCTCCAGCTGAAGAAGCCATACAAGTGAGCAAAAAAGAAGTACCCGATGGTCTATGGGTTAAATGCCCGGAGTGCGGGGAAGTTCTCTTTAATAAAAATCTCGAGGAAAACGCGCGAGTGTGTACGACCTGTGAGTACCATTTTCGGATTTCAGGTAGAGATCGCTTAGCCTTACTGGTGGATGAAAACAGTTTCGAAGAGTGGGATGCGGGATTACTCACCCAAGATTCTTTGGAATTTCCCGGTTATCAAGAAAAGCTCCTTGAGGCTCAGGAAAAATCCGGTATGACGGAAGGGGTACTTACAGGTCGCGCTAAAATTGAAGGGGTTCCTTTTGTCATCGCTTTTAATGAAGCAAGTTTTATGATGGGCAGTATGGGTTCTGTCGTAGGGGAAAAAATTACCCGTGCAATTGAACGAGCGATCGAATTGCGCTTGCCAGTCGTTATATTTTCCACGTCGGGTGGTGCTCGGATGCAAGAGGGAATTCTGTCACTGTATCAGATGGCCAAGACGAGTGCAGCTTTGGGAAAATTAGCGGAGAGCCACTTGCTGTATATTTCTGTGCTCACAGATCCTACCTTTGGTGGGGTGACGGCCAGCTACGCTTCGCTGGGGGATATTTTGATTGCTGAACCTAATGCCTTGATAGGATTTACGGGACCTCGTGTCATCAAACAGACCATGAGGCAAGAACTTCCGGCAGGAGCACAGACGGCTGAGTTTAACCAAGCCCATGGTCTAATCGATCTGATTGTGGCGCGTACTCAGATGCGGACTGTTTTAGCACGCTTACTGCGGTACCATCAGGAGGGGGCTCAGTATGGCGCAACTGTTTGAATTTGAAAAACCGATTGCGGAACTAGAACAGAAAATCTCGGAACTCCAGAAGTTTTCCGCGGACAAGGGAATTGACCTTTCTCAAGAAGTGGTTACCCTTGAAAAGAAAGCAGCTCTTCTGAAGAAGGAGATTTACGGAAGCCTAGAACCCTGGCAAAAAGTCCAAATTGCCAGACATTCCGAGCGTCCGAACTTTTATGATTATGCTCCCCTGTTGTTTGAGGATTTCATAGAACTAAAAGGGGATCGACTTTTTGCAGATGATCTCTCGATTGCTGGCGGGATCGCTCTTTTCCACGGAATTGCGGTGACCGCGATCGCTCAGGTTAAGGGTAAAGATACAAAGGAGAATATTAAGCGCAATTTCGGCATGCCTCATCCCGAAGGATATCGCAAAGCGGTGCGCTTGATGGATCAGGCTGAAAAGTTCGGGCGTCCGATTTTGACGTTTATTGACACACCTGGTGCCGCCTGTGACTTAGGGGCCGAGGAACGAGGGCAGGGTGAGGCTATTGCCCGATGCCTACTCGCCATGTCAGGTTATCACGTCCCCGTGATCAGTACCGTCATCGGTGAAGGTGGAAGTGGCGGGGCTCTTGCGCTTGGGGTGGGCAACGTCGTCTTGATGCTTGAGAATTCCTTTTACTCCGTGATTGCCCCAGAAAGCTGTGCCTCGATTCTCTGGAAGGACACGTCTAAGGCTAAGGAAGCAGCCGCCGCTCTTAAGTTTACAGCACAAGATTTGTTGAGACTTGGAGTAGCGGATGAATTAGTACGTGAGCCACAGGGTGGGGCTCATAATAACCTAAATCAAACCGCAGAAGAGTTATCTCAGGTCATTTCCAAGTATCTCGTGCGTCTGCGCTTGGAAAGTCCCGAAGCACTACGGGAAAAGCGATATCAGAAATTGCGGGCCATTGGAGTTTTCCAAGAAACGGCGGATATTAATTTGGCGAAAAAGCTTGACTAAGACTTGAGTTTAGTGTTATTATAACTAGGCCGTCATGATTCATCTGACGGAATTATATCTGGGCGAGTGGCGGAATGGCAGACGCGTCGGTCTCAAAATCCGATATATGTGAGTATGTGGGGGTTCAAGTCCCCCCTCGCCCACCACAATGAACTTGTAGAAGAGCCTGTGAAGGCTCTTTTTTGATATATCAGAAATTTAAATTTTTGGGGTACCAGAGGGTACCCTCTTTACTTGTGGTATGAAATCCCATTTAAGCTATACAGGTGCTTTCCAGGGTAAAATAGGGACTAAGTTTATAAAAACGGCAGTACTCGGAGCACCAATACGTTGAATGGCAATTGACTGGAAAAGGTAGCCTGACAGTAATTTGTAAAACAATTAGAAAAGACGAATGGCTCATAAACATAACCCAAGAAGCACCTCGAACGTTTGTTAGAAATTAGCAGATATGATATAGTTAACGGTGAAAGATTGGGGGTTTTCAGGATGCCACGGATGGTGATATTAGACGGAAACAGCCTTGCAAATCGCGCATTTTATGCTCTCCCGCCGCTAACCACGGCCGATGGGCGACCAACGAATGTTTTGCATGGTTTTCTAACTATGCTCTTTAGATTGGAACATGAGCAACATCCAGATTACTGGGTGGTAGCTTTCGATAAAACAAAGGCAACGGTTCGGATTGAACAGTATGCGGGGTATAAAGCGCAACGCAAAGAAACCCCGGAGGGACTGCGCCCTCAATTTGATTACCTCAAAGAAATATTAACGGAAATGGAAGTCCCTATGCTTGAGCTAGCGGGCTATGAAGCAGATGACCTGATTGCCGCTATAACCAAACAAGCGGAAGCACAGGGAATGGAAATTCAGATTTATACAGGGGATAAAGATGCCCTGCAACTCATTTCACCCAGGACGAATATTTTCCTGACCAAAAAAGGAATCAGTGAAGTCGAACGTTACGATGAAACGACCTTATGGGAACGTTACCAACTACGTCCCCCTCAAATCATTGATCTTAAGGGTCTAATGGGTGACACCTCCGATAATATCCCTGGGGTTCCAGGAATCGGAGAGAAAACCGCGCTAAAATTACTCTGGGAATTTGAAACGGTTGAGGGTGTTTTAGCGAATGTTGATAAAGTATCCGGTAAAAAAGTACAGAGTAATTTGAGGGACTATACAGATCAGGCAATCCTGAGCAAAAAGCTAGCGACGATGCTGACAGAGGTTCCGATGGCGTTTTCTAGCGACGATTTTATTTATCGCCGCTCAAAAGCTGCTAAAGTGCTTCCCGTCTTGCAAAAATATGATCTGAAGAATGTGACTCGTTTGTGGCATGAACGTCATAAAGACGACGAAGGTCCTCTAAGTGAAAGCCCAGAAGCATTGTTAGAAAATTGGCCAGAACGCACCTTGACAGAAGAGGGCTGGCTTGCTCAGATCGGAGAGTGGCAGTCCAAGAATATTCCACTCACGTTAGCCTGTCGTTATGAGGGAACAGGTTTACAAGGGGGTCGCTGGTTAGAATGGGGAGTGGCTACCCAAGGTGAGACATTTACACTGACTCGTAAGGATGCGTCTCCGAGAGTTTTTGAAGCGTGGCTGAAATTGATGGGAAGTAACCAAGTTCCTAAGACTTTGGCGGACAGTAAAACCGTTGCTTTATTACTTGCTAACGAAGGTGTGACCATGAAGGGATTAGCCCTAGATCTAAGCTTAGCTTCCTATCTTATTCAATCCTCGCGACCGAAATTCGCGCCCCTTGATTTAGTTAAAGAATATGTTCCGAATCAAGCAGTTTTCGAAACTATTGCAGAAGAAGCGGCAGCCTTAGCTCAAGTCGCTCTTAAGTTTGAAGAAGATATTCAATCACTTGGCCTTTCAGAACTACTGCATAACATCGAAGAACCGTTAAGCTTGGTGCTCGCGCAAGTGGAACGACACGGAATCGCCGTGGACTCCGAGCAATTGACGACCTTTGGCGAAGGGATAAGTCTGACCTTAAGACAGTTAGAACAGGACATTTATGCCCTAGCTGAGGAAACCTTTAACATTAATTCCCCGAAACAGTTGGGAACCATTCTTTTTGAAAAACTTGGCTTACCGACTGCAAAGAAAACGAAAACAGGTTATTCCACCGATGCGGAGACCTTAGAGGAATTGCGCTTAGCCCATCCCGTTGTTGCGAAGATTCTCGACTATCGGCAGTTGAATAAATTGATGTCTACCTATGTAAATGGTTTACTCGCTCAAGCCAAGGATGGCCGGATTCATACCACCTTCCAACAAACCGTAACGACAACCGGTCGTTTATCGAGTACGGAACCGAATTTGCAGAACATCCCAATTCGACTGGAGCAGGGGCGCTTGCTTAGAAAAGTCTTTCATCCCACGGAACCTGGATGGGTACTTCTATCCGCGGATTATTCTCAAATAGAGCTGCGGATTTTAGCTCACTATTCTCAAGATCCTCTTCTTTGTGAATCATTTGCCCTGGGACAGGATGTCCACACTCGAACCGCAGCCGAAGTTTTTGGAATCTCGCTCGATGCGGTGACCTCGAACATGCGCAGAAGTGCTAAGGCAGTCAATTTTGGTTTAGTCTATGGTTTAACTGAGTTTGGTCTATCAAGGGACTTAGGGATTCCACGCAAAGAATCAAAGTTCTATATCGAGCAGTATTTTAAACGTTATGGTGGAGTAAAACGGTATCTGGAAGAGGTCGTGACACAGGCTAAAAAAGAGGGACAAGTTCGCACCCTGTTAAATCGTCTAAGGCGCATTCCAGAGCTACTTCATTCCAATCGAGTTCAACGCCAGTTTGGAGAACGGATTGCTATGAACACCCCTGTGCAGGGTACAGCCGCGGATATCATGAAATTAGCCATGCTTAAAGTAGCGGAAGGATTGAAACCCTTTCGGGCGGACATGCTTCTTCAAGTACATGATGAGCTATTGCTTCAAGTTGCCCCAGAAGATTTAGAAGGTGTCGCCCATATGCTGAAAGATAAAATGGAACACGCCTATCCGTTATCTGTTCCTATGACAGTGGAATGTAAAGTTGGCCCGAATTGGTATGAAATGCAGCCGCTTAAGCCGAAGGATTAGGAATGAGGAAAGAACATGCCAGAACTCCCTGAAGTTGAAACGATTCGAAGAACTTTAGCCCAGCATGTAACGGATCTAAAAATTGAAGAAATCAAGCTTATTTGGTCCTCAGCTGTCTGCAGTTGGGAGGATCAGTCGTTTGAGGAGTTAGTGACCGGTCGAAGAATTCAAACGATTGACCGCCGGGGTAAATACCTTTTAATACGATTGGATGAAGATTTAACGCTAATTGCGCATATGAGAATGACCGGGCGCTTGAATTATTTTCCGGAGAATCAAGAACCGGAAAAGCATACTCACGTGGTTTTTCGCTTGGAAAAAGGGGAAGTGCATTTTTCAGATGTACGGAAATTCGGGCGTATTCAGGCCATACCCACCCCGCTGTGCTTCAGCGGATCATCCCTATGTAAGTTAGGACCTGAGCCCTTGGAGGCAGAATTCACACCCCAAGTCTTGAAGGAGCGTTTTGGGAAGAAAAAACTCTCTGTCAAAGCAGCCCTACTCGATCAGCATGTCCTAGCAGGTTTAGGTAATATCTATGTGGATGAATCACTTTTTCGGGCAGGAATATCTCCCGAACGTAGGGTAGATACCCTAGCTGCAGAGGAAATATTAAAGCTCCATCACGCCATCCAAACCGTTCTTCAAGCAGGAATCGATGCCCAGGGTACGTCCTTTCGAGATTACCGGGATGCTAATGGGGAAAAAGGTTCCTTTGAGCAGGAACTACAAGTGTACGGACGGGGTGGAGAACCCTGTAAAGTCTGTGGGCAGACGTTAGAACGAATTCGTCTCGCTGGACGGGCAACGGTTTATTGTTCGAGGTGTCAGAGGTAAGCCTTGAAATGGGTTGCTACAAAACAACGTTCTATTACTTTCTTAAACTACAAAGAAATAATAATTTTGGCTAGGGGTAACCCTGGTCTTTTTTTGCACTATCAGATCCCCATGCCGCTGTGCGGCATCACTGATGAATTAAAATTTGTTCATACTACTAGTATGGCTGGCGAAGGTAGGTCGAAAGTATAATTGCAACTGCAACTGCAACTAAGGCTTCAGCCGGTGCCTGAAGGTTTGGCACAAGACAAGGTTTCTTTACCTATCAGACCTCCATGCCACGATACCGTACCACTGATGAAATGCAAATGGGCTATTTCCACAAAAAAAAAATTCTGTAATAGTGTTAATTAATTACAGTTCATAAGGAGGTATTTAACTACTGACGACGAAGTTTGTCCTAAATACATTCTGGCTGTATAGATAATAACGACGTAACAAAACTTGTGAATTATACAGCTAGAGACTCAGGAGTGTGTTATGACGTTTATGTAAATAAGGGAAGTAACCATAACCTTATTATTACGTTTGATTACAGCCCTGAACGAGTAAAGAAAATCAAACAAATAACAAATCGATGGAATCCGGTAGAGAAGTACTGGGAAATAGCTGATACTGAGCAAAGTATCAGACGTTTTCTTAATGCAATTCATGATGAAGAGGTCATTTTTGATCCAAGAATAAAGAAGTATTCGGATTTTCATCACCAACAGATGTACAGTATATTCCCGATGATAAGATGTTGAACAGTGAATATATGAAAATGACGTTTTGAAGATAGTGGAGACCTTTAAAAAAATAAATTAGTACTTGTGGGATGTCAGACTTCGTCTAACACGGGATTCCCGACACTTAGCAATGATGAATGTAGTTTGGCGCGTCGGGAATTCCTGGACGTTATGTGAAATGTCCCTATCGGTGATGGTTTAATGAGCAATAAAAGACCTTTTGAATCAGAGCCATCATTTGAGGCCTTCCCAAAAGGTAGTTTCACTTATTTGAAGTTGCTTTTGTCGAATTCTATCCCATAAATTCTTAGGAATTTCTTTTCTGACAGCATGGCTTATTTTCGTTCTTAGGACAGTCCCATTACTCAGTACTTTTTCATAATACCAGTGGTCAGTATTACGAAGCATCACCCAACCATTTTTATCGCAATAGCGTTTCAAATCTCCAAATTTAGGTGCCATATTTATAGTCCTAAGAGTGCAAGAATCTCTTTGTCATTTTCACAAAGCAGGACTTTTAAAACATATGGGAAGTGGGATTTACGGTTAGGTGCTTGAAGGAAAAGCTGGGAGCGATCCATATAATCTTGGGCATATACTTTAAGGTCTTCAATTAAATCATTAGCGGCTAAATCTAATGTCGAATTATTTGCGTAGATTTCCAGAGAATCTAGAGCAAGTGTAATCGAACCATCATCTTCCTTAATGATTTCAGGGTTAAGTTTGTAATCTACTAAGACCATCTTTAGTAGATCAACTCTGAGCAATGCAACTTGCTCTGTCTGTTTTCTTTTGACAATAGTAGGGTTAAAAGAGTTAAAGACAGAATCATAAAGAGTAGAAAATTGGTTTCTAGCTTCAGTAAACTGTAGTTCAGATAACATTGTCATTCCTCCCTCACCTCCAATTTATCATATGATGTACACTGTGTATAGTATGACCATTATGTACATTATGTAAAAATTTGAGGAGGGGACACTTCACATAACAGCGTATTCCCAAAATCTGAGAGAATATGGATGTAGTAACCAGACTTCGGGAATACGCGGGACGTTACCCGAAATGTCCTAACCAAGTATTCTTATACTGCTCCATTATAAATAAATCGAATGTGGATATGAATGTCTTGGGGAAACGAAAAAAGACCCCGAAGTGGAGGTCATAAAACTTATCGAAAGATAGATTACTCGGGTAGGTTGGCAACCCTACATCTCTTGAAAGACCACAATTTCTTGTGGCGTGGCAGCTGCCCGTTCTGCCCTCAAGTAACCTATCTGTTCTTACTCTACTTAAAATATATCAACTATATTCATTGATGTCAAGAATTTCCGAATTTCCAAGCAGTATTAGATTCCATATATGCTTTGAGCTGATCTTCACTAATTGGATAAGATGAACGGATACTTAAACTTCCTTGATTTTTAATTCTGACACCAACAAGCATCAAGGCATCAATTCTTTTTAAAAATTGTATGCTATTATCTTTTGGATGCAGACCTAAATAGTCAGATTTTCGATAATATTAGGGATCTCTTGAATGTGTTTATAATACTCTTCCTCAGATCGGAAATCATATTTGTGTTTTTCAATGTATTTATATCTATCATCCCATAGCGCTATACTACCAGGATTTCTTGAAAGGTTAAGGAATTTGATCATTTCATCGGTCAATTTCCCGACTTCAACACATTTTACTCCACTATTAAATATATTTAGATCTAATTTATTAGCCAAGACTCTTTCCTCCATCCTATTTTTTTCTTCGACAGAAAGGAGGAAATACCTTCACAAAATGGGAATATATATAATTAATAAATGACCTTTTGCAAGCAATCCTTCGAAGCAGGACACTTCGGGTAACACGGGATTCCCGACACTCAACCAAGATGAAGGTAGTATGACGAGTCGGGAATCCCTGGACGTTATACGATATACGCTTGTAGATAAGCTATTGGGCAAAAAAATTGCGTGTTCCTTATTGATACAGATTGAATTAATTAATTATGCTTGTATGCATGGAGGATGGATATGAAAAAGGGGTTGGTTTTCGGGGTAATCAGTTGTCTACTAGTTTTCATTTTCATAACGAACAGATCAGATATTCCCTCTGAAGTACCTAAATCTGTTGTCATAATTGTTGATCAAAATATCGAGACAGCCCTTGGATATTACAATTGGTTTGATAAGGATCAAGGAGGCAATACCCATTTTGGAGACAGTCCTGAAAACCTCGTTAAAGAACTACACACGGTTATAGCGAAAAAGGGTGAAAGGGTTTACTTTAATTTTAAGACATCCCGACCACCTATACGTAACACTGTTTACTTAATCGTTCCAAATGAAAAAGAACCTCTTAATTTTGGAATGATTGAACAACCATCGGAAGGGAATTCATTTATTGTTCCTGAAGAAAGTGGTCCATACATTTTTGTAATTACGGGTTATTGGGATGATTCCCATGCTGTTGACTATGCTTTTAAAATCACAGTTGACAAAATCTGATTTACGTAAGACGTAATATATTAGTTAAGAAGAAAAGGCGGATTTTAGCTGGCCTTCGAAGTAGCGTACATCGTATAACAGTGGGTTTGCGACATCGGAGAGAATATGAATGTACTAACCCGACGTCGCAAACCCTCGGGACGTTATATGAAATCCCCTTATCGGAGTAGTTTTATAGGTTGAAGGAGTCGTATATGGAGATCCAAATAATCGTGGTTATTATACTGAACTTCATAATATCGTTAATAGGAACATTAGCTTACTCAGTAAGACTAGTAGGCGTTAGGACTGGAAAAATTGCTGTGTCTTTTGCACTTTTCAACATTTTGATGTTGGTTTCAAGGGTTGCAGTTACCTTTCAGGTTCCAATACTGACCAAATATGTTGAAAGAAACCCGGGTGCGGGTGATCTGTTAACAATTTTCAATGCAATCATTGTTATTTCCGGAGTAGCAACTGTTTTTGGGGCTCTTCTAATTCCAACATTTCAAAGAATTCTATATAAGGGAGTTAAGTCATTTGCCATTGACAGGTCTTTATCAAAGTTGATTTTACACAGCTTTTCTAAGTCTGGAATTCGATACATGAAAGAATGTGTTTCAGTACCGTCAAAAGAAAATGTTAGACAGTTAACTCAAGAAAAGTTACCAAAGAGAATTTTCGTATATAATCTTGTTACTGTTGCTTTAATTACTGTAGGTTCACTAGCTCCTATATATGCGGGCATTTTAGAACCGGACTTAAGAGCAACATGCATTACACTTTCTTCAATCGTTAATGGAATTGCAACAATATTAATGACAGTTTTGATTGATCCTCAATTATCAATAATGACGGATGATGTAATCGATGGGAAGTGGAGTTGTCAAATTTGGTTTAGTCCCTAAACTCGTAATTTTAGTACCAATTTATGGTTATAATATAACTGGCTCTTATCTACAGGCAGGATAGTGAAATGCTGGAGAGCAACACGAGCGGCCGGTAGAGTTCTGCTAAGGATAGCCAGGGGATATATTTAATCACCCTGGTATCTTTATTTCTATCCTTAGGAGAACCAAAAAGCGATAAACTCAAGAGGCGAAGCCTCTTAACTGTTACACCGCTTGGGGTAAACGCTCTCGATAATACTGTGAACGCATTACTAGGGGCGGATAACCTCCGTTTGGAGTGTAAATTCGTTTCCGATTGTAATAGGTTTCTATAAATCTAAACACTATGCTTTTAATCTTTTCCATACTCATTGTTTCGGTTCTGAATTTATAGATGCTTTCTTTCTTTAATGTGGCAAAAAAGGACTCCATTCTGGCATTGTCATAACATTTACCAGTACTGCTCATACTCTGTTTCGCACCATGCTGGGCGAGTGCTTGACGGTAGATCCCGCTTGTGTATTGACTACCCCTGTCCGAATGAAAGACCATCCCATAGGCTTGATACCTCTTAACACCCGAGGTAAAGGCTTCGACACATAGCTCGGCTCTCATGTGATTTGCCATTTTAAATCCCACGATACTTCCATCGAAACAATCCAATACGGCGGCTAAATAAAGCTTTCCGTCAGCCGTTGGGATTTCTGTGACATCTCCAAGCCATTTTTGATTGGGTGATACTGCAGAAAAGTCTTGTTTGATGAGATTGGCACTGGCTTGAGCGGCTAGATCTGCTTTGGTTATTCCTCTACAGTGATGTTTCTTCTTGAGCATAAGATGGTTGATTTTACAGAGCTTAAGGATTACATAATAGCTACCGGTATAGCCTTGATAAAGTTTTAAATGGAGATAAATCCTGTATGCTCCATAGTCCGGGTTGTCCGCACGAATTTGAAGGATCTTAGCCAAAAGTTCTTCGTATTTGTAAGGCTTGGACTGCCTTTTTAACCACTTATAATATCCGGCTTCACTAACCAGTAATACTCTGCACATGGTTTTTATGCTGTGCTTGGTTTTCTCTTTAGTTTTGTGAAACCACATCCAATGAAAAAGCTCTCGTGCAGCTATTTCTTTTGGCTCTCTGCGAAAAAACCTAAGGCCCTTTTTAGAATATCATTGGCGGCTTCAAGGTCTTTAATCTTCTTTTCCATTGCTTTGGTTTCAGCTGTTTTTGGGTCAATACGTTTATGTCCGCTGCCAACAAAACTTACTTCTCCATACCGTTTTGATTGATTTTTCCATGAGTATAGCGTTGTTACTGGAATCCCCAGTTTCTCTGAGGCAGCCGTCGTCCCTAATTCGTAAGACAACTTGATGGCCTCTTGTTTGAAGTCTTTGTCGTATTCTCGCATCTGGATTTACCTTCTTTCGTTTTTCCTATTCTTACCAGAATTACGAGTTTTCTGACTTAACTAAAATGATACTACTCCAAAGTGTACTGAGGAGGAATTCAGGCTTTGTGTAGTAGGATTGGTTGGGAGTAAAACAATGGGCACATTTGCATCTTTGTTGTTACTCTTACCTAGCTCATATCTAATTGTATTTGTAGCCAGAGTCATATGATCGCCTGATAAAGATGGGCTTTGCAGCAGGGGACTTCATACAACAGAGGGTTTGCAACATCGGGGATAACATTTTTGGTAGTAACCTGAAGTCGCAAACCCTCGGAACGTTAGCTGAAATGTTCCTTGCATGTAAATGTTAAGGGTCAGAAAAATAAAAACAGATCCTGAAAACAAGATCTGAGTTAAAGGAGTAGGATATTTATCATAACCGAAATGAGGATATTGTTGATCAAGGATGCTTTTAATTTTAGACTTAGTATCCCTGTAAAAATCGAAGCTTCCACCGAAAATTTCAATAGCCTCATTGTGAATCTCAAGGATATCGTTTAAAGATAAAAATTCGATGTTATCCATAATTACTCAGCTAGTTTCTTAAGGAGCTTTGAATGTTGAGATGTAACTTCCTTAATAGCTTTAGAAACTTTTTGATTATGATCATTTGAAGTATTTAGTTGAACACCGTTCTTTGGCTCCTTGGCAATAGCCATATTAACATCCCTTTCAATATCTGTACTCTCTTTATCCATATTGTACCACCCTTCATAAGTTCGAACAATTGTTTAGTAGTATTATTATTCAATCTGAAGGGATATAGTCTTAAATCATAAATTGAGAACTGGAACACTTCAGCTAACACGGTATTTCCGACACTTAGCATACATGAAAGTGGTTGGGACGCGTCGGGAATACCAAGAACGTTAGGCGAAATATCCGTATCCGCGTATTCCTTTTCAGTCTCTAAAATCCGTATTAATGCTAGTCTTAGTAGTTTCATATTTGAATGCTAGATGAATGTTTCGTAAAGGAACGAACGGGGGAATAAGAAAAGGCCCCCAAATCGAAGGTCTTAACAAAGGTTAAAGGGAGCCCACCCGTGACTCCCATTTTTGAATAAGAGTATAATCTGCCCACCCGTGACAAATCTTTTTGTAATTAATATATATCATGTCTATGACTATATGTCAATTTGGAAGTGTTGGCTCGGGAAATACCAAGTTGTTTAATCAAAAGGCTGGGGTTGATTTTGCTTTAGAATGGATAATCCGCCCGATCGTATACAGTGCATTAATGAAACTTGCCACGTCAATGTGGTTGGGAATGCTTCGTGAATGCCCAGAGCGTTATGAGACATCATCTAGGTCGTTAAATAATGTTTGGGGAGGCTTATATGGAAATAATGAATGTTATGATTTTTGGTGGGACAGGTTTTGTCGGAAGAAACCTTACAGAGGAATTACTTGTGAATGGGTATCAGGTATATGTTGTAACGAGAAATCCTCAAAAAACCGCCAATCGATTGGGAAATAAAATTAAGGTGATAGAATGGGACAATATTTCCCCTCTATCTTCGATTTATAAGCTGCAAATTGACGTAGTAATTAACTTAGCGGGTGAGTCAATCGGTAATCGTCGATGGACCAATTCAGTAAAAGAAGAGATTATATCAAGTAGGATTAGAATAACGGGTACAATTGTTGATGCCATTAATAATGGTACTATTCAGCCAAAAGTTCTAATTAACGCTTCAGCAGTCGGATATTATGGACTCCGTGAGGACGAAGAGATAACTGAGTCTGAAGAAGAAGGACAGGATTTCCTAGCACAAGTTTGCCGAGATTGGGAAAATGAAGCATACAAGGTTCAAAATGGATTAACAAGAGTAATAACTATTCGAATTGGCGTAGTTTTAGGGAATGAAGGTGCACTAAACAGAATGGCTTTGCCATTTAAATTCTACCTAGGGGGCCCATTGGGTAAGGGAAATCAATGGCTCTCCTGGATACATATCCAAGATTTAACGAGTATGATAAGGTTTATAATCGAACATCAGGAGCTAGCTGGTTCAATAAATGCTGTTGCTCCAAATCCAGTAAGAATGAGAGATTTCAGCAAGATACTAGGCAAAGTCCTAAATAGACCATCATGGTTACCAGTTCCAGAGATTGTATTGAAAATAGCATTAGGTCAAATGGCGGAAATGTTATTACATGGACAACGAGCTGTGCCGAAAATAATTCTTAGTACTGATTTTATATATAGGTTTCCAAGGTTAAAGGAAGCTTTAGATAATGCTCTGGGTGAAGAGGATTTTAGTTTGAAACAGTAAGTGGAGGTATGGCAAATGAATATTATGATTAGGCCAGCTGATGCTGTAGATAGAGATATCCTTACGTCAATTTCATTTGCAGCAAAACGATATTGGAAATATCCCGAAGAATATATCGACGTGTGGAAGGACGAATTGACGATCACTCTTGATTACATAAATAAGAATGAAGTTCATTTGGCAATGGTTGAAGGTAAGGTAGTTGGATTTATTTCAATAGTCGAAGTTAAAGATGATTTTCAAACGGGAGAATTACTGATTAGAAAGGGTTTTTGGTTAGATCATATTTTTATCAATCCAGATTTTATTGGGAAAAGAGTGGGCTCTAAACTTATATCATTCGCTAAGGAATCATGTAGAAGAAAAAATATTACTAGCTTACAAATTCTTTCAGACCCCTATGCAAAGGGGTTTTACGACAAAGTAGGTGCGCAATTTATTGAAGAAGTTCCTTCAAATATCAGAGGGAGATTTGTATCGTTATACAAGTTCCTAATATAAGCATTTGAATGTATTCCTATGCAGAAGCGCTAAGTCGCTGTTTCTAACTTGTATCCACGTTTAACCAAAAGAAAGTGTTTGGGATGCGTCGCAAAGCCTCGGGACGTTATACGAAACCGTACCTGAAAAGCCGCACGTTCATGTACGAATTTTCTTTGTAGTTATAAGTTGCGCAGTTTTATTAGGCTACTTCCATTGGTTGTTGCAGTGTAGCACCAGGGCAAGGAGTTTTCCCTGAGATATAACCATCCGGCCCTTTCAGAATTTGAAGATGGTCGAATTGTTATGCTAGTAGATATTTCCCGTCTGTCTATGGTATAGTAAATTCGAAAGAAATGGTTGGTCACAATGTTACATTTGTAATAGTTTACACCCGAGAATAATAAAGGGGCTATCTAGAAAAATGAGTGTTTTATTTTGCCGTGATTGCGGCGTCGATATATCAGGTGAACCGCTTTTTCGGCGGATTAGTTTTGCTTTGGAAAATGGAGAAAAGGCTGCCTTGGTTGGACCTAATGGAGCAGGTAAAACAACCCTGATTCGGGCTTGTTTAGGGGATGTGCGTTTAGAAGAGGGAGAAGTTCAAATTCTCGGATCTTACGGGTACTTACCCCAAACTCCTATTGTGGAGGATGAGGGGAACGTCTTTGAGTGTGTGATCCAAGAACGAGTAGATTTGTTGCAAATGCAGGAGCAACTGCGTGAATTAGAAGAAAAGATGGCTTCGACGCCCACTGAGAAAGTCATGGAGCAATATGCAACTTTGACCGAATCGTTTGAACGCCAGGGAGGCTATGCTTTAGAAGCCTTAGTCAGGAGAATCCTGGCTGGTCTAGGACTTGAAGCGGAGATGAACTCTCAAGTTGCTAGGTTAAGTGGAGGCCAGAAAACAAGGTTGGCTTTATGTAAGCTTTTGCTTCGAGCGCCCGAAATCCTAATTTTGGATGAGCCAACAAACCACTTGGATATCGCTGCCATGGAGTGGCTCGAAGGGTACTTGCGAGATTATGCTGGGGCCCTGCTGATTGTTTCTCACGACCGCTACTTCTTAGATCGCATCGTGACGCGAGTGTTCTGTTTAGAAAATGGCGGGTTAAAAGGGTATACTGGGAACTATTCGGAATACGAATTATTGAAAGTTTTAGAAGCTAAAACTCTTGGCCGGGAAGCTGAGCGCTTAGCGAATAAAATAGCTAAACTAGAGGAGTATGTCCGCAGAAATAAGGCGGGAGTCAATTCCAAGCAGGCGCGAGGGCGAGAAAGCCAGCTCCAGAAACTCAAGCCGATTCAGGTTGCTAAGATAGATCATGGTCTTTCTATTTCACTGGGAAGTGGAGGTCGAAGTGGGGATCGAGTCCTTTTAATAGAAAATCTTTCGATTGCCTTCGGAACTCGAACTCTTTTTTCAAACGTACAAGTAGATTTGCGCCGTGGAGACAGAGTAGCCTTACTGGGTAAAAATGGCGTTGGAAAAACTACGATCCTTAAGGCGATTCTCGATCAGGCTCCTTATAAGGGAACCATCCGTTTGGGAGCCAATGTAAAGATTGCTTATTACTCTCAGGAACATGAGAATCTGGGTACTGCGGGGACGGTGATGGATGAGATCCGGAACGCTTCAAAATTAAGGGACCCGGAGATCCGAAATCTACTGGCTAGATATGGTTTTAGAAAAGATGATGTCTTTAAACTGATATCTGTGCTGAGCGGGGGAGAAAAGAGCCGGTTAGCTTTATGTAAACTTTTTTTAGAGCAAGGAAACTTGCTCTTGCTCGATGAACCAACGAATCACTTAGATGCTGAAACCCGTGGAGTTCTGGAAGAAGCCCTTCAAGAGTATGAAGGAACCGTACTCGTAGTTTCCCATGATCGCTATTTTTTGGATAAAGTGGTCAATAAGATTGCAGAACTCACAACTCAGGGTCTGTCGCTTTTTGATGGAGATTACACTGGGTTCAAGGAATATAAACAACAAGAAGAAATAGTCGTTGCCCCCATCGAGCGAGGTTCAAAGCTGCAATCTAATGCTCAGGATCTACAGGAAAGCCGAAATTTAGCTCGAGAAAAAAAGCGGATGAAGCAACTCGAAACAGAAATCGAAGAGTTGGAAGAAACCCTCCTACGCTTAGAATCAGAACTGACCTTAGTAGATACAAATTATGAATTGGCTATGAGACTTCATGAAGAGTGCGAACAGGTTAGGCAACGCCGAGATCGTGCTTTAGAAGAATGGATTGCTGGAAATGATTGATTTCACCAAATAGCCTTTGAACCCATATATTATCCTGAAGTCGCAAGGTGGAGGGATACATATGGGAATAGCTATGCTTATGGCATTAGCTTTAAGTTTGGATGGGTTTGGGGTTGGATTAGCGTATGGGTTACGTCGTATTCGCATACCCGTCAATTCTCTTATTGCTATTGCAATGTGTACAGTATTGGCTATGGGGATATCCATGCTCTTTGGAGGTTGGGTATCGCTATGGCTTAGGTTAATTCCGGTACGTTTATTAGGGGCTTCTATTTTACTATCTTTGGGCATTTTTCAATTAGGTAAAGCGATCTGGAACCGTAAAGAGGAGGTCTTTCCAGAAGCGGTACCGGCGTTGGCTGTAGTCCACCCCAATCCCGTTTTGGAGCCCGTTTTCCGATTCCAATTACAATTTTTTGGCTTAGTGATTCAGGTGCTTAAAACGCCGGATATTGCGGATGTCGATCGTTCTGGGGTGATAAGTCTGCGAGAGAGTGTCTTACTGGGATGCGCCTTGGCAGTAGACGCTTTTGCCAGTGGAATTGGCGCAGCAATGGCGGGTATGACCTTCTGGATCATTGGAATCGCGGCCTTAACCCTCATCGTGATGTTGCGTATAGGGCAACTAATGGCGGGCAAGGTTCCGGAAAACTGGACAAACAAGGCAGAGTACTTACCGGGTGTTGTATTAATCTTGGTCGGACTCATTAAATTAATTTAAAGTGAGGTAACTAATGTTTACTATCGGTTTAACGGGTGGGATCGGAAGTGGTAAATCAACGGTAGCCCAGTGGTTTGAAAAACGGGGAGTCCCCGTGCTCGACGCTGATAAAACCGTACATAGCCTGTTACAGTCTGATTTGTTGGTGATTTCAAAAATAGTTCATGATTTCGGGACGGAAATCCTCGATGAAAAGGGGCAAATCATTCGTTCCAAACTGGGTCTGCGGATTTTTAATGATGAAGATGCACGAAAGCGCCTTGAGCGCATCGTGCATCCTCGCGTGGTTGAATGCCTGAAGGAGGAAGAAGCCGTCCTTCTGAATAGCGGAGCAAAAGTTTGTGTGTGGGATGTACCTTTACTCTTTGAGGCAGGGTTTGAAAAGTTTGTGGATGAGGTATGGGTAGTGTGGATACCTCGGGATCTTCAGATTTTTCGTGTTCTTGCGCGGGACAAGCTAAACCTTAGTGAGGTCGAGGCCCGAATTGCTGCGCAAGGGTCGTTAGATGATAAGCGACAGCGAGCAGACGTGGTGATTGATAACTCTGGTAATCAATTGCAAACAGTTAATCGACTTGAAGAAGCATGGAAAAGAATAATTAAACATCTGGCTCGATGAATCATAATCATTGACCCCCTGCTAATAGATTAAATAGCACAGTGCGTAATGAGAGAGGGGATGGGACGGATAAAAGGAAATATAAGTTTTAAGCGATCGTATAAAAACCTAGGCATATTCTTATTTCTTACCGTCCTTGTGGGTTATTGTATAACTCAGATTCCCAGCTTGGAGAAAATCATCTATCCTTATCCTCATCGAGCTGTAATTGAAAACTATGCCGCACTATACGGAGTAGACCCTTTACTGGTTGTCGCTGTAATTCGGGAAGAAAGCAAGTTTTTGCCACAATCTGAATCTCAAAAAGGGGCTATTGGCTTGATGCAATTAATGCCCAGCACAGCACAATCGATCGCTGTAACCATAGGAGATAAATCATTTTCTAGTAAGGATTTACTCGAACCGGAGAAGAATATAAAATATGGAACTTGGTACCTCTCTAGCTTGCAAAAGGAATTTTCTAATGACAGAGGGTTGGTAATCGCAGCTTATAACGGTGGAAGAGGACATGTCAAAGAATGGATTAGCTCCGGTCAAATTGAACCCAAAAATATGAAAATCCAAGATATTCCTTTTCAGGAAACAAGGGATTATGTCGGACGTGTCTTGAATAGTTACCAAAAATATATTAAACTTTACCGTAACTAAACTGCCCTAGAGCAGCAGCCCATTGATTAAGCCAATTCTTGAGAACTGGAGTAATCACCATGGGTAAGCGGGATAGTATGAATCATAATGAGATGGGAGATAGCTCTTTTGAAAGAGGTTGACGCGGAAGAGGTCAAACGGATTTTGACTCGACTTAAAACGGTTCGTGGTCACATTGCAGGAGTAGAACGCATGATAGAGGAAGAGAAAAGTTGTGAGGAAATCTTATTACAACTCGTTGCTATCCGTTCCGCTGTGCATAAAACTTCAGTCATTGTAGCACAACGTTATGCTAGTTCTTGTCTTCTAGAGGCGATTGACTCTGGCGAGGACCGCCAGGAAGTTCTGAATAACGCGATTGAAACCCTCATGAAACTTAATCAATAACTAGGCTTGCAATCCAAACACAATCAGATCATCAAATGGGTAATCATTTAAGCATGAAGTTGTGGCCAGTTAAGTGTACTTTATGCGCAAAACAAAGTAAAACAAAAAAGAAAAAAGTAGAACATAACAAAACATAACATAACAAGCTAAACAAAACCGAACTAAAACAAAGTAGGAGCCCTTACCGAACTTTCAAGTTTGATAAGGGCTTTTTGCTATATCCAGTTCCGGGTGACAAATAGTGTTGTTTTTACTTCAGTGAACTTATAATCGCATGATAGTCATATCCTGGGACTACGTTTCCGATATCCTTCATATAGGTGTTGGAAGGTATGTTTTCAGGTAGCTTAAAAATCCGATAAAACTCTTCGATATCAAGCTTTACAGTTTTTGCCGCAGCACTTATCGTCATAGAGCCTTTTATACCTTCTAAATCGACCATAGTCTGAGGTTCGCTCAATATAAGGTCAGCTTGATTCGTTGTCAAAGTTAGGGATTCTTTAACTTTATCGAAATCATAGCCTACAGCGACTTTAGATATTTCTTTCATCTTTGTTTCTGCAGGAACGTTTTCCGGAATCTCAAAATTAGTGTAAAACTCCTTAAGGTCAGTTTGGGTTGATTCCGCTGCTTCCTTGATGCTCATATACCCTTTGACTTCATCATAATTAATGAATTCTCCAACTTTGAGTGGGGCTGCGGTTAGTTCAAAGATTCCAGTAGCCTGTGCAGCAAATATTGAGCCAAAGAACAGCACCATCACCAGAATGATCACAGTAAATGGTTTAATAACCTTATTGGAGAACCGGTTATCAAGAGCGCCTGCGGTAGGGCAGCTTAAGACACAGGTCTGACAATTCATGCACTCAGGGGACGTCACGTTCAAACTGTGCTGGACATCAATGTTCATCGGACAGACTTTATTGCAGATTCCGCAATCAATACATACACTTTCGTTTCTAACCACTTTAAAGGGGCTTGTTTTACCTACCATTCCGTAAAGTAACCCTACGGGACATAGATATTTGCAAAAAAACCTGTCATAGATCAGGGAACCAAGAACAGTAACAACCAGAATAATCAAGCCTACTGCCGATTCAGCCCACACACTTTCCAATCCCTCCGGAAGATGAGCATATGCCGACCAAGGATCGTAGGGAGCCATCCAAAGTCCAGCAGTTTTCCAAGCATAAAATACTGTAATAGCTAACACAACGTATTTCAAATATCTCAGAGCTTGATCAAGCCTAGCAGGAACAATCAGCTTGCGCTTGAAAATTTTCTGACCAAGTTTTGCAAAGAATTCTTGAATCGCTCCAAATGGACAAAGCAACCCGCAAAACGAACGTCTGAAAAGAATCGCAACAACTAGAGTGATTACAAACAAGGTCATTGTCCCTGTAAATATTTTACTGACAAAGCTCCCAGTTGTGAATACTTGGTAAAGGCTCTCAAGTCCTCCGAAAGGACATAGTGCATGGATTGAAGGTGCCTTTGTTGCTCCTAAGACTTGATGGAGATATGCCGATGTGCTAATAAGCACAACGAATAATGCCAATAGACCCCATCTCAGATACTTGATCTGCTTATTATTATTCAATTTATGCCACTCCTTTTCTGTATTTACTGTAGTTTAAATAAAGAAATGATGCTAAGTTCGTCTAGCCTTAATCATGTTACGCATTTTTATAAACTCAAGTGAACTTATGTTTCCTAAGGCATATCTCTCCTTGAGTAAGATAATCGCTGAACTATTGGAATCTTCGTCTTCTAAAAGGGACATAACTTCATTGTATTTATCGTCATCTATTTCGTTTTTTGCGTATCTTTCATTTAAAATATCGGAGACTCGGTTTTGTTCAGATTTATTTTTTCTTGGTTCCATAAATACCAAGAAAAAAATAGTAATAGCTAGAAGAAGGACTCCTATCGTAAAGAACTGTGAATAAAGAAGATTGGTGCCAATATTGTGACCATACCTCATCCATATGCCTCCTAACAACTAAAGACTGCATAGGTACTCTGCACTCCTAAATTTCCAATGATGTGGCAACTGCAATGGGTTTTTTGAAGTTTTTCATAGAATACACGCTCCTCTTTATTTTGTTTGTTTTATCCTTACGGTTTATTATGTAGAGAAATTATGGCATAAGTTTGACAAAAGTCCGAACCAACTATGTCATTTTTTTGTGTCGACAGTTCATTCAACATCATAAGGGCGATAGAAGGCGTAGATATTCACTGAATATAATGATTAATCAACAAAGGATTCCCTCTATTTAGCTCTATTTGTTCGTAGGATAAGGCTTTATAAATAATTATTTAAGTAAAATTGTTAGTAACTAGGGTAGTTTCCAATTGATTTATTTCGATAAGAGGACTATAATCAAATTGGGCATATGCTCAAAAGGGGTTGATACGATGTCAAGACGGCGTTGTTGTGGCCAAATCGATGAAGGAATAGTATGTCAAACATTTATTCCTCAGGGCCAATCACGTTGGCCGGAAGTCATAGTCCAGCTTGAAGAATTAGAGGCCATCCGTCTTAAAGACAAAGTGGGTTTAGATCAGGTTGAGTGTGCTGCATCCATGGGGGTTTCAAGAGCTACCTTTCAGCGAATCTTAGGAGGAGCTAGGGCGAAAATTGCCACGGCTTTAGTAGAAGGACGACCGATAATTATTCGGGGAGGAAACTACATGGTCAAAAACCGAGTGTTTGAATGTCTCGCTTGTGGACAAGTCTGGGAGGTTGAACCGTGCACTGCAGGGGGAAAACACGGCTATGAAATTGCATGTCCCAAGTGTGGGAGTATGAAAAAAATGAAGCTTGACAACGGGAGTAAGCAGACATGTAGTGGTGGGCATCAAGTTGCGCAAGGTAAAGGTGGTTGTTGTGGAGGAAATTCCTAAAATAGTTTGATCAATGTTTAGGAAAAGGGGGATTATATTGCGTATAGCAATTCCTGCTCAGGGGTGTGATCTAGATAAGGTGATGTGTACGCGATTTGGATATAGCCCATATTTCCTTTTTTGCGACTCAGATGATCCACAAGGTACCGCAGAGTATAGAAAAAATCCATCCTTAATTGGGACCGATGGTGCTGGTATTGTCGTTGCAGAATATATGGCTAGCGAACACGTCGAACTAATCATAGCCTGTAAATTAGGTCAAAATGCTTTGAAGATAATTCGAGCTGTTAATATTCCGACCTATTCAGCCCCCCAAACCATGACCCCTAGGGAGGCTATCATGGCCTGGAAAGAGGGTAATTAGTTGAGTTTACTTTAGCTTAAGCTTAAGCATTGAAAACCGACTTTTGAAACTGAGGTCAAGCGTTCATCTTGGTCAGCTTAAACTGCCAAAGAGACGTTAATTTTTATAATTTAGGAGGTTCCATAATGTCAAAAAAGATTGCAATTCCTACAAACGGTGAAGTTCTCGATCTCCATTTTGGAAGAGCTTCAGGATTTACTGTGTTTGAAATCGAAGGTAATGAAGCGCGTTTTGTCGAAGCCCTTAGTGCTACGGGTCTTCAACATCAGCATGCAGGACTTGCCAATATGTTCAAGAGTAAAGGCGTAGAGGTGCTTGTTTGTGGCGGTATTGGCGGCGGCATGATTAATGGTCTTAATGCGGTTGGTCTTGAGGTTGTATCGGGCGCCTCAGGAAACGTGACTGAAGTCGCAAATTCGTATGCTCAAGGAAAAATAGTGAGCACTGGCTCTATTTGTCAACATGATCACGGTGATGGGCATCACGAACATCATCATTGAGCCAAACTTGACAAAGAAAGAATCTGAGGAGTAAGATGAATTTGGATTATTAGTCCTTAGATGGTAAAAGATGTTAAAATTGAATGGGAGGAACCATTGTGAGCGAGTCGTGCAATAGCTGTGCAGCAGCAGGGTCGTGTAATACTGAGAGTTGTTCTAGTGAACCCCAATTGACTAAGGCCCAAAAAGTAAGCCATGTTAAGAAAGTCATTGCTGTCATGAGTGGTAAAGGGGGAGTTGGTAAATCCTCTGTAACGGGCATGTTAGCAGTTAGCCTTATGCGCCAAGGCTATAAAGTTGGAATTTTAGACTCGGACATAACTGGCCCAAGTATTCCGAAAATTTTCGGAATCAAGGAAAGGGCAGGAGCGAGCCAAGGTGGCATCATTGCGCCGACGAGTCGTGGCGGTATTAAAGTCATGTCTCTCAATCTTATGATTGAAAACGAAGATGATCCCGTGATCTTACGTGGACCGCTGATCACTCAAGTCGTCAATCAATTTTGGAAGGACGTAATTTGGGGAGAGCTGGATTATCTATTAATCGATATGCCTCCTGGTACAGGGGATGTCGCTATCACGATATTCCAATCGTTGCCGATCAATGGGGTAGTGATGGTGACAAGTCCGCAAGCCTTAGCGAATATGGTAGTGCGCAAAGCGATCAAAATGGTCAGGAATTATGAACCACCAATTTATGGATTGATAGAAAATATGGCTTATGTGCAGTGTCCTGATTGTAGTAAGCAGATAGAAGTCTTTGGAAAACCACAAGGTGAGGAAGAAGCAAAGCGTAATGCTATTCCTTTCTTGGGAGCACTGCCGCTTGATCCAGCTTTGGCTACGTTATCTGATGCAGGCAAGATTGAAGATTATCAATCGCCAGACTTTGATCAGATCGCAAATAAGTTAGCTGAACAGATAAAAACGAATAGTAACAAAAATCTAGCCTAAGTTAAACCTTTTGGGGTTAGTATAGTTATTCTAAAGGCCCTTGCTTAAATGAAGCAAGGGCCTTATTTTTTATTATTTGCGACGCTCAATTTCCGCTTGTAACTCTGTTATGGATTCCTTTAATACCTGTATTTGGGATTCATAGCGTTTAACAGTGTGACCGGGGAGGTGAAGTCCAGTCTGCTTAAGCACAAAACTTTGTTCCTCTTCTAACTCTTCCAGTTCCTCAGACAAGGTTAGTAAGCGTCTAGTTAAATCTTCATTACGTAATATCGACAAATCTTCCATCAACTTATCTCCCTTCATTAGTTATTGATTGATTATTATATTAAGAAGCCATTGAATGGCATTCTTTTTCTAAGGTTACCTTACTTGACCTATATATTGTTAAGTTGTATGCTTAAGGAAATATCCACCCCCCTGGAGAGGGTATTTCAATTATAACCCTGTTAAAATAGTTTATCAATATCCTTGCCAAGTGAAGATCTTATCAAAGTTATTAAAGTACTATGAAGTGTACTCAAAATATTATTGATACCCTTCGATCAGATAGAAACTATAATTCGAATATGAAAGGAAGAGAGAACTTGTCAAAAAATGTAGACCCAGAAGAAACAAAAAGTATTATTACTCGACTTAAAACAGTGCGTGGTCATATTTCGGCCGTAGAACGAATGATGGAGGAAGAAAAGAAATGTGAGGAGATATTCTTACAACTTGTCGCTATCCGTTCAGCCGTGCATAAGGTATCGGTAATTGTTGCGCAACGCTACGCGAAAACGTGTATGGCCGATGCGATTGAAGAGGGGGAGGACCTCGAGACTGTGCTAAATAGAGCCATAGCTACATTAATGAAACTCAATCAGTGAAAATAATAGTTTTCAATAAGCGTAATTCTATTCGATTAATAAACTATCAGAAACTGCACTCTCATGCCGTTATCCTTTCAATAAGGATGACGGCATTTTGTCTAACATACATTGTCGAAATAAGTTGAGAAAGTAAAATTATTATCATTTTACTTATTGGAGGAATTGATGCCTGACTTGCTGCCCAAGACCATGGATTCCTTAATATCGTTCAATGTTCGGAAGTCCAAAAGCTAGTATTAGTTTTTGGACTTTTCGAACTCGAAATTGACATGATTCTTGCTAGTAAGCATGTTATACGGATAATGTATTTCTTAGAGAGCCTTTCACTCGTATAAATGAACTCTTAACCGGGAAGACCGCACAGCATACCCAAATGTTTACGCAAAACAATCGTTGGTTATTAGAAGTCTTTCCTGAAAATCGGGCGTGGTTGCATACTTCGGTCGCTGTCATAAATGCCATGATCGCACGGCTGAAAAGCCATAAAACATTTCTAACTTTCTTGGACACAATAAGCTAGGAATGTTTTATTTGGTAGCTTTTATTCCCTAATTCTGCATCATCTGCGCTGATCCACGGCTGCTTCATTGAGTGCATAAATACTTTGAAACGAGGAAAATATGTTTTAAAAGTGGTTGACAAATTAGTTAGAGATGAATATATTTAGCATATAATACCCTTCCGGGGTATATCGGGATTAAATTCATCTGCTCCAAGTTTATTAATAGAGGGGGTAATCTCAATGCCAAGTTACGATTTAGTGTGTCAATCGTGTGAAAATAGGTTTTCTGTTTTTTGTACAATCAGTCAAAAAGATCAGCAGAGTTGCCCAAAGTGTGGGAGTGACCAAATTAAGCAGCGGTTTACAACGGTTAATGTCATGGGTGCAAATGGAGATAGAGGATCCTCAGGGACAGCCAAATCATCTCCGCGAGGCTTTGGCTGAGCAGGCTGCTAAGCGAGAAACCGTGTGTTTCTCTTGATGAGGGGAGTTGGAGTACATGTCTGCGTTGATCTTAGAAAAGCTATGTCGGGGGTGCAAACGCTGTGTTAATGCATGCCCTGTGCAAGCAATTTCAATGCTTTCACATCTGGCAATCGTGGATTCTAAGCTTTGTACTGAATGCGAAACCTGTATGGAAGCGTGTATGCATGGCGCTATAACATTTACCATGTCAGAGGAGAGGAAAGAGAATGGATGAGAAAGAACAACGGATCGAAAAAGAACAAGCTATAGAACAGACCACAGATAAGCAGGAGCTTATGCTCCAGCTTAACGATGTGGAAAAAAAGTTAGCTGACATAAAAGCACGCTGGCCCTTTCATTCTGTGCAACCAAAGATGGTCGCCGAACGAGAAGATTTGGAAGAGGAAAGAGAGCGGTTAGTAGGCTTACTTAATCCAGCATGATTCTGAAGGGTGCATTTCACCTTGGCGTGCTATTTTGGAAATAAATTCCTCAAATATTAGTCGAACACTCTTCTTCTGATTTAGGAATAGACGGGGCAATGGGACAGGCGAAACTGTTTAGCGGTTAAAAATATAGTTATTAACCAAATCTGATTAATCGGGGAGGGCCACTGTGAGTAAAAAGGTGTTGATTATTGGTGGTGTGGCTGGTGGGGCATCCGCTGCCGCCAGACTGAGAAGACTGGATGAAACAGTCGAGATTATCATGTTTGAAAGGGATGAGTACATCTCCTTTGCCAATTGCGGTTTGCCTTACTACATTGGGGGGACCATCAAAGAAAGAGAGAGGCTTATAGTCCAGACTCCAGAAAGTATGAAGAGTCGATTTGACATTGATGTAAGAATTAACAGCGAAGTGATTGGTTTAGATACCCGTAAAAAAGTAGCGACGATCAAGCATAAGAAGAACGAAATCTATGAAGAAACGTATGATTATCTTGTTTTATCTCCTGGAGCAAAAGCGATTAAACCACGGATCGAGGGTATCGATAGTCAGAGAATCTTAACTTTAAGAAATATTCCAGACACAGATAAAATCAAGGCTTATGTAGATAAAGCGGGAACCAAAAGTGCTGCCATCATTGGCGGTGGCTTTGTTGGGGTGGAAATGGCAGAAAATCTAAAACATCGTGGGCTTGACGTGACTATAGTCGAAGCAGCACCGCATGTCTTAGCACCTTTCGACTCGGATGTTGTCGGAGCCGTGGAAAAAGAACTTGCGGACCATGAAGTGAAGCTCATCTTAAATGATGGGGTTAAGTCATTTAAGGATCAGGAAAACGGTGTAGAAATAACCCTCAATAGTGGCAAAACATTGACTGCTGATCTCGTGATTTTAGCCATAGGGGTCATCCCGGATACTGGCTTTTTGAAGGATAGTGGAACTAAGCTCGGGTCCAAAGGGCATATCTTAGTCAATGAATACTTATTGACCAATGCAGAAAATGTCTATGCCGTCGGGGATGCCATCGAAGTCGTTGATTTTGTTAACAAGCAAGCTACTGCCATTCCTCTTGCAGGGCCTGCCAATAAACAAGGCCGAATAGCAGCAAATAATATAGTAGGTCTGAGGAGTACTTATAAGGGAACTCAAGGCACTTCGATTCTCAAGGTTTTCGGGCTAACGGCGGCTAGTACGGGCAATAATGAGAGGACCTTAAAACGACTCAATATCCCTTATAAAACAATTACCGTACATCCGGCGTCACATGCTTCGTATTATCCGGGAGGCTTCATGATGACCTTGAAACTCATCTTTAACGAAGAGGGCAAAATCTTAGGAGCGCAGGGTGTTGGGAATGATGGCGTAGATAAGAGAATTGATGTCATTGCAACGGTCATAAGGCTGGGGGGAAGCGTTACAGATTTGACCGAGTTGGAGCTTTGTTACGCGCCACCTTATTCATCAGCCAAAGATCCCGTCAATATGGCTGGTTTTGTAGCGGAGAATGTCCTAGCTGGCAGAGTAGATGACATATCGATCGAGCAGTTTATGGAGCATGATCGGGAAAACACCATCTTATTAGATGTCCGCACAGAAAGGGAATATAAGGGTGGTCATCTTGAGGGAGCGCTCAACATCCCAGTCGATAGCCTGAGAGCAAGATTAGGTGAACTTGATAAAAGTAAAGAGATCTTGGAGTATTGCCAAATTGGACTGAGAGGATATGTAGCGTCTAGGATCTTAAGCCAAAAAGGATATAATGTTAAAAACCTTACCGGCGGCTATAAATCTTGTCTCATGTCTCCTTTGAAACCTGCATGTGTTGCTCCTGTGGAGACGCTAGAAAAACAAATAGTCGATCCCGATACCCAGGTTGTGAAGGGTGATGCGGGAAAAGAGATCAGTGACTATCAGAAGAGTCATAGTGATTGTGGAATTTGTTCTGAGTAATCGGCTCACTATTAAATAGCATTCATGGCTTTAAGGGCCTCCAGCATGGAGGCTCTTTTATACTATCAGGAAGTGCAAATTTCTGGTAAGCATCGTGCAACTAGGGATGCCGCCTTCACCATGTCTTGGCACCAGCCAAGCATTCTTTATCCGATGAAAAATCATTACGGATAAGGTCAAGGGGTTAATAACTGGAATCATATGAAGGATATGTAATTTGAATGTCGAATTTAGTTCACAATACGGAATTTAGAGGATGTACCATAAATACTGAATAGTCTTATTGTCGGTGGCATAAAGGAACAAATTAAAAAGATCCATACCCAGGTTTGACTGGTTATGAACCTCTAAAAAGTACAGCATATTTCCCGGTGCGTCCTGGCGGGTGTGCGTACTAGCACTGGAGGATCTGCCGGGGAAGATTGGATTACTTTTCCCAAAAGATTGGGCTTCTTTTTCGAGTTTTGTCAACCTTGATGTTGATGATTAAAAACTACTTCACTAAGACCTTGAAAATAATGTTTATGAATCACGTTCATATAACCACCTCATATTACTATATTTAAAGGTGGGAAAATAGTTTGCAAATAATTTAAATTCTTGAAATTATGGTACTAAAGTTCTTATTCGCTTTATCCTATTGGAAATCGGCGTGATACCATTACTCATGCAAGTTTGTAAACTTCCTTTAATACTGCTTGCTACATTGGTGTAAAAAAATGCCGTAGCGAATGGAATTTAAAATTGGGTTATGAAATAAAGGAGGATTTTTATTGAACTATGAATGGCTTGACGAGTACTGTCTGTCTAAAAAAGGGACACAAAAGGATTTCAAGGTAGAATGGGACGCAACAAGATACCTTATAGGTGGAAAAATGTTCGCCATGCCCTTATGATAATGAGCCAGAGAGTTTTTCAATCATGGAAGATTATTGTGCACAGAACAATTTGAGGCGGATAACAAAGCTTCACAGAGAGATTTATCTTTCAGATGCTCGTAAAACTCAACCTGATAAGCTTAAAACCGTGTTGCGTTTTAAAGTAGAGTATCATAACTAAGTAAAGTAATCGGTTTGGTTTACACATCCTGGGATGTCTTGGATTATTATGAATTCTGCTGAGATACCAAGGATTAGTTGATTTACGAAGACTAGCAGTCTTTAGGGGGTAGAACATGAAACTTAAAGGATTTATCTTTGACCTAGATGGTACGTTAATTAATTCATTGCCGGTAGTTTATGCTAGTTTTAGCAGTACCTTAGTAAAATTTTTGGGGCGTGAATATTCTTCCCGAGAGTTAACCTCCCTATTTGGACCTTCAGAGGAAGGAGTCTTTAAGAGACTGTTTCCTGATTCATGGGAAGAAAGTTTGCAGTTTTATCTTGAGGAGTATGATCGAATTCATGCTCAATATGCGGAGCCTTTTCCAGGTGTCCGTGAGGCCCTGTCTATATTGCAAGAACGAGAAATAAGGTTGGCTATTGTGTCAGGAAAAGGCCCTGGAAGTATGAAGATATCCTTAAAACACTCAGGATTACAACCTTTTTTCGAGGTAATTTTGACGGGCTCAGAGCATGGTGCAAGTAAACCTGAACGTATTCAAGAAGTCTTGAAACTATGGAATTACTCGCCGGAAGATGTGGCTTATGTAGGTGACATTGCCTATGACGTGAAAGCTGCTAAAGAAGTCGGTGTTTTACCGATTAGTGCGATATGGGCTAAAACCGCCCAGGTTCAAAAAGTGTTAGATATGAACCCGGCATTTGCTTTTGATAATGTAGAATCCTTTATTGAATGGATTAAGCAACTTTAGGATCAGCTTTTGTTCTTAATTCTTTTTATACGTAGGGAAATCAACTAATAAGAGGGCCCTGTGATTTGTAAATTGTTCCAGTAATATTTCTGGTAACCTATCCATAAATCATAGATGCACACGAACAAGAAAAGGACCCTGATCAAGAATGTCTGAATGACTGAAAGCATGAAATGGCAAGGCGCAACACTATATAATTGAGTTGTTTTGTGTGGGGGTGAATCAGCATGAAAAGATTAGTTAAGGCCAGTATGGCGATGATTGCTATACTGGGATTAGCCGTGCTAGTATTGATTTTGACTAAGACAGAATTTAAGAAGTCATACTTTGCTGAGTTTAAGCCTTTTGTTAAGTCGGTTCAGGTTGAAAGGATTTCTTGCCCAGTTGACAAAGATGGCGATGGACTTGATGATCTAAGAGATATTGTGGCTGGAGCCAAAGAAGAAGTGCTCAGGAAACCCCTATATCGCAGTGCTTATTATCAAGGGGGGAATCCACCAGAGACCGAGGGAGTTTGTACTGATGTGGTGTGGAGGGCAATGCGAGATGCGGGTTATAATCTTAAGGCATTAGTCGATAAGGACATCAGAGATAACTTATCGCAGTATCTTCGAGTTGGAGGAAAGCCAGATCCAAATATTGATTATAGGCGGGTTCCTAACCTCTTAGTTTATTTTCGAAGGCATGGATTGGAACTATCAAAAGAGATAAAACCAGGTGATGTGGACAATCTGTATTTATGGCAGGCAGGAGATATTGTCACATTTGATCATCCCCATGAACACATAGCGATTATATCAGACAAGCGTCGCCCAGATGGTGTACCTTATCTACTTCATAATTCGGGGCCAATTGCCAGTGAGTCGGACCATTTGCTAAGTTGGCCATCTCCGATTACTGGCCATTTCCGCTTTCCAAGGTTTTAGCATAATGTTATAATTTTCTACCATTTCTCTTTATATTGCCTCGAATTAATTGAATCTTTGGCCATAGTTAACAATGCTAAGCATAAAAGAAAGCAAGAAAGAAGGAAACACTCCTTGAATGTTCCCTTCTTTCTTGCTCTATTTGGCTTATTGCGATATTTGTGTTAATTTAATAATTAAATACCTTTATCCTATAATACTTAACCGCCATTTAATTTTAGGGAAAAGGGTATTTTGGTTTTGGCGAACTATTTTTGAAAGGAGTATTTCCTATGAATTTTGAGTACGAACTGAATAAACAAGATATAATTGATTTCAATTTGTTTCATATCACGTATGCTAAAGCGACTAGGCGGTCGTTATTTATTCGACGATATGTTCTCTCGTTATCCTTTTTAGCCTTACCCTTCTTATTTAAGCGGTTTTCGAGTATCCCATTTGAGTATTGGTTAGCAGTTTTTGTAATTTTGTACTTGTATTGGGTTGCGTTTTACCCGAAACGTCTAAAGAGGATAGTTTCAAACAGAATCTTAAAGATGCTTAAGCAAGGGAAAAACAATAGTGTGCTAGGAAAGCATAACTTGACGATATCTGAAGTTGGAATTGTGGATAGAAGTGAACAAAGTGAAGCAAAGACTCAGTTTAGTGCTATAAAAAATATTCTGGAAGAAAAAGAGCATATTTATATTTATGTAAGTGCAGATTCTGCACATATTATCCCTAACAGAATATTTGTGAATGAAGCTCAAAAGAATGAATTTTTGACCATTTTGCGTCAGAGGGTTGATCTAACAAATTAAGCGTCTATAGGAGAAGAGTATATGAGATTATTTATAGGGGTTGATTTGCCTACTAAGATTAAACAAGCTCTACTCGAATTTCAGTCCGAACTAAGACATCTTGGAGTTAATGGTTCCTGGAAATCACAAGACAGTCTTCATATAACCTTAGAATTTTTAGGGGAACTAGACAGCACTATGATCCCTGTACTTACCGAAACACTTACCAAAGTAGCAAGTAACTATAGCTCTTTTGAGTTAAACCTCGGTGGAGTAGGTGGATTTCCCTCTCTTAAACGGCCTCATACCCTGTGGACCGCATTAAATGGTGGTTTAACGGAACTAAATCGACTAAGGGATGATCTGCATCTTGAACTCAAAAAAAAGGGTTTTGAGTTGGAGGAACGCCAATTTAAGCCTCATATAACTCTGGTCTCTCGTCCCAAACTCGATAATATCGATCTTTCAGTTGTTCATATTAAGAAACTAGGCGAGTTTAGGGTTGCAGAGGTTGTTTTATTTGAGAGCAGGGCTATAGGTGGAAAAAGAGTCTACATTGATCTATATAGAGCTGACTTGGAAACATCAGGATTCTTAAATTGAACCATACCTCAGGGCTACAATTCCCTACCACTTCTCGCTAATAATTGCCCCGCATTTATTTCTTTGATCGTTCCATCATCTAGGACTACTTTGCCATTAACAATTGTATACTTTACCCCTCTGGTCATTGTAAAGGGGTTTCTATAATCGATTTCCTCATTGGAGGGATAGGTATAATTGTCTAGATCAAGGATCGTGATGTCGGCGGCCTTCCCCTTGGCAAGCATACCCCGATCACCCAACCTAAACTGTTGTGCCGGTAAAGAAGTTATCCTGCGCACAATCTCTTCTAATCTCACCCTGTTTTGTCTGCATAAGCTAAAATATATCGGAAATGCGCCTTTTCGAAATAATTCATACTGAGCATAGGGGTCGTCGACGTCCCCAGATACCCTGTCCGATCCAACCATGACAAGTGGATTATGAGCGATATTATCCGCGTAAGGTGATCCCGGGAAATCATGCCTGTTGAGTCCGCCCTGACAGAAAGTTAAGTTAGGACGATCATTTTCTAATAGATTGAGGATTAGATCGTCGACATTCAGCTTTCTCTCAAAAGCGATTTCTTTTAAGGTCCGATTTTCCAGGAGAGGATCATCCGCATTGATAACCATGAGCTTTTCTTTGAAGCGGATCTTTTTTAATAGTTTTCTTCGTCCCTCAGGAGTTAGTGTGCCCTCTTGAGAAAGCACATACTGAAATAAGCGGTCCTTTCTCCTATAGTGCCCACTGCTCTTAGGGATAGTATCGATTGCAATTTCTAAGCCACGTTCCCGGGCAGACAGTATTTCATCAAAAGCCTCTGGACAATTCGGCGTCAGATGGGACACCTGAACTCTAATGTCGGCAGCTTCGCCAATGTTTATAGCTTCCTGAACCGCTTCGAGAATACCTAGATAGCTTCTAATGTGGGTGGTATATAGCCCATCGTAGGTTTGGACTACCTTAGCAAGTTTAATGATTTCATCAGTATCGGCATATTTGCTAGGGCTATAGGTTAAGCCTGTTGATAGGCCTAAGGCCCCTTGTTCCATGCCTTCTTCAATCAGACGGACTAGTGTGCTTTGTTCTTTAACATTCGGTTTTCTATTTTTTGCGTCTTCCATTACACTCCATCTTAAAGTGCCATGTCCTAAGAGAAATCCCATGTTGATATTTGTACCTTTGTTTTTGATTACGTCAAAATACTCTGAGAAATTTGTCCAGACAGGTACGTTTCGTTGATTTCGCTCTTTTATCTTAACTGAAATAAGTCCTTTTTTAGCCATATACTCATAGATATTATCCGAAGAATAGGGAGTTATGGAATGTCCACAGTTCCCGTTCACCATCGTTGTAACCCCTTGACGTAAAAATTCCTCAAACTTACCACTTGTTAAAACGGTCAGCTCTTCATGTACATGGGGATCAATAAACCCTGGACAAACTGTCAATCCGAGAGCATCTATGATTCGATCCGCTTGGCATTCAATTCTTGCGGAGATTTCTAGGATCTTTCCTTGGGTTACAGCGAGATCAGCATAGAATCCCGGTTTCCCTGTACCATCAATGATGAAACCATTCCTTATTAAGAGATCACAATACATAAATCTTGCCGCCTTTATAAGGGAAACAGAGGGACAGGTGCACTGTTTCAGACCTGTGTTAATCACGGACTGACCTGTTCTCCCGTTACTGTTCCGAATTTCTTTTTACAATTCACGAGATACATGAATCGAGACCCGCTAAAGGTCTCGATTAGTTTTATTCTGAAACAGGGACCAGCGAAACAGGGTGCCCGTCCCCTTGTTTCGCTAGAAAATTATGAGGGAGAGCAGTGCTCCGGCGATGATAATCCAGAGGGTATCTATTTTAGTGAATCGCTGTACTCCAAAAGCTGCTAGGGCGATGCCGAAAGTTGGTAGATCAAGGATTGAACTTCTCGTCAATTTGAAAATCACGGCCCAGAGCGTGCCGATAAAAGCGGCTACAATTCCATTGATGACCATCTTGATGATATCGATCTTACCCGCCCGGTTATAAAGGTCAGAAATGAGATTGACTACGGCAAAAGCAGGCAAATACATATTTGCCATAGCTAGGGCTGCCCCGAATAATCCTGCCACTTTGTAGCCGATAAAGGCGGAAATTACGGTGACTGGACCGGGGGTTAGTAAGCTCAAGGCTAAGGCAATTCCGAATTCTTGATCGGTCAAAAAGTGGTATTGATTGACCATTGCATCCTGGATAAACGGGAGCATAGCGTAGCCGCTCCCAAAGGTCAGTCCACCGATACTAAATAAGGTATTACCCAATTGTCGAAAGGTGGGATTGCTAAAATTAATCCCTAAATTAATGATAAGCAGCACTGCCAGCATGATTAGCATGATGAGGTATTTTTTCTTACTGAATTCAAACTTGACTGCGGAAACAGGCTTATGTAAGGTCTTGTTCGTAACCCAAAATCGTCGATTCATGATAGCTTGCCAACTGGAAAACTTTGTTGTTAAGAAGGTAAACACTAGGCTGACTCCTCCAGCAAAAAGAAGAAGAGACAGGATATTAACCTTTAAGAAGAAAATCATCAGAAAACCACCGACCGCTAAGATGTTTAGCTGTGGGGAGTTTACCCCTCTTTTCCAGAGATCAATAATGGTATTGAAGACTAGGCCTACGACTAAAGCCCCTACTCCCTTAAATAACGAGGTTACAGCGGGGATATCGTTATAATTCAGATAGAGGTGGGTAAGCACGACCATAAGTACAAAACAAGGAATTACGAAAAAAATACTGGCCACTAAGGCCCCAGGAAAACCCCTCAGGAAATAGCCTATGTAGGTGTTTAGATTTACAGCGGGTGCGCCCGGCAAAAGTTGAGATAGAGCGACTCCGTTTAGATATTCTTCATCCGTCATCCAGTGTTTCTTGTCTACCAAGGATTTTTTGGCTTCTCCTAAAGCAGCTAAACTGAAAGACACGAGTCCGATATGAAATACGGTTTTAGCAATTTCCCAAAGGCTCACCTGCCTAGGTGGTTTTGTCTCTAGAGGTTTGCTTTCTGTTTTGAGTTCCATAACCTATCCCCCTATTAATAGTCTTGTTTTAGGGCTTTTCAACATTACAAAGTGGGGAAAACTCATAGCAATACGAATTTACTCAGCAGGGGATTAAGCCACATTCCTCTAGAATCGAATCTCCCTCCGGACCTGTGAGCAGATCAATAAACGATTGAGCGTGTTCGGATAAGGGGCTGTTTCTGGATTTGCCGATTGCGAATTCTATAGGTTTACCATGAATGATGATGTTTTTGCCTGGAATTTTACTTTCTACGGATACTGCTGCTTGGTCATAATAATTGGCATACGCCGGGTTGGAGAGATTAATTTTTGAGGGTAGGGTTATGCAGGGCAACTCTAATTGTTTGGCTTGTGAGGAATACAGAAAAGCGTAATCAACCTTACCTTTCAATAAATCACTGGCCAGATTTAATGATTTCGGGTATGTCTCGTAAGGAAAACAGGCTGCTTCCATCTCTGTTGAGAGACCTGGCCGCTGATAGAATGTTTCGGCCAATTGCCAAACCATAAGGGCTCGATAACCGCAGGGATCCAGATGATGGTTAGAATGAGAGAACCGAACTTGTGATTGAAGTAACATATCAATCCAGTTGTCGGGAGTGATTTCGTTGCTTCCTTTAGAAAGTCCGGTATAACCGATGACGATCTGATCGGCCGCAAAAACAAAGTAGTTTTCGACTAAATCCGGGACCAACAGTTCTGCAAAGAGTGCTTGGTCAGCGAGAGCAATGACGTCATAGTGTTCTCCAGATAACAACCGTTTGGCACCTTCCCTCGAACCTACCCCTTTTAGCTCGGATTTGAGATTCGGGTTCATCTTAGTATAGAGGTCAAGGCAGGTTTCCATCACGCGCTGTAAAGCGCCGGCATGGATAAGTCTGAGAGCATTCGACGAAGTATTCAAGTTTTGTTCACCTCGTTTTCCCTTTTAGATAAAGAATCTTCATACTGCTTGTAGGCTTGTAAGAATTTTTGGAGCTTAGTTTTTTGAAGGGTTAGAAATTGGGACCATAAATCTAGAGACTGTTTTCCTAAGGGGGTTAATTCATAGAGTCTCCTACCTGGGCCTGCTTCACCGATCTCCCAATGGGATTGGATCAACCCGTCCTTATCCATACGCCTTAGATTACGATAAACTGTGGCAGTATCTGCTTCTCCACTTTTAAAATCTGCGTCATTGAGGCGTTGGATTAACTCGTAGCCGTGAGACGGTTTTTGTCCTAGTAGAAGAAGTAGCTCCGCTTGAATAGAACGCTCCATAGAAATCATGGGATCGAATTTACTTAAAAGATCTTCACTCATAGTGTACACCTCAGCTATTATCAATGTGCATATAGGTTTGCTTAGCATTTATTCTACTCCTGAAACCATGATCCGTCAATGGATTCAGACTACGTAAGTATTTTCAAGTTATTCTGGGAACACTTTTATTTGTAAAGGATTTATCGTTAGAGGAGAGATGCCCATAATGTCTGAAGATCTGAAAACACTTAAAGAACACTACGAACTGGCAATTGTTGGCTGTGGACCGGCAGGAATGGCTGCAGCGCTGAATGCTAAAATTCGAAAACGTGATTTCATACTTCTTGGCACGGAATTCTGTAGCCCCAAGCTCTCGAAAGCTCCGCGAATCGATAATTGGCTGGGATTTCCCCAAATAAGTGGGGAAGAATTGCGGCAACGGTTTTTAGATCATCTTAAGGAAATGGAAATTAAGATAGTTCCGATTAAAGTAACTAATATTTACCCAGGGCCTCCTTATACGCTACTTGGCAAAGACCAATCCTTCGAAGCGGATGCGATAGTTCTAGCTACGGGTGTTTCCGTGGATAAACTATTTCCAGGAGAAACCGAATTATTGGGTCGTGGAGTAGGATATTGTGCAACGTGCGACGGACCTTTATTTAAGAATAAACAAGTCGCATTCATTTCCTATAGTCAAGAAGGGGAAGATGAAGCCAATTTCATGGCGGATATCTGTGCTAAAGTGTATTACATACCCTATTACAGCAATATTTCGCGGCTTGATCCACGAATTGAAGTCAAAAAAGGTAAAGTAAAGGAAATAATCGGAGACAGCAGCGTAAAACAAATCCTTCTTGAAGAGGAACAAATCCCTGTAGACGGTGTGTTTATCCTGAGAGAAACGCTACCAGCTGAGCAGCTTGTATCTGGCTTGGAAATGGATGAGGGGGCTATCAAGGTTAACCATAAATTAGAGACGAGTTTGACGGGACTTTTTGCGGCAGGAGATTGTACAGGTCAACCTTATCAATTAATTAAAGCGGCAGGAGAAGGTGGAACAGCAGCCTTACAGGCTGTAAAGTATCTGGATAACCTAAAGTGAACTCGTTTCAGCTAAAACTGAACATCGAGGTTTTAATGGGGAATCCACCCTCTCCTGAAGCTTACGAAGAACCACCCCGACTTTATTAACAGGGGGTCGGAAAACCGTTTAAAGGACTCCTATTTCCCAAATAAAAGCCTGTAATTACTAATAACAGTAAAATGCAGGCTTCTACATTAGAATGCACGTGTTGCTTCATGTCGTTGTCGCATTAAAGCACCAAGTTGTATACCATCACAGAGCTTGGACAGCAACTAAATAGAAACAACTTGCAATCACTTGTTGAGTTCAGAAAATAGATGCTTGCTTTTACCCAGTACTTCCTTAACTCTTCGGGCTGCCTTTTGGAAACTGTCAAGGAGGTCGGATGCATTGGTTTTTGGAGATAATTCTGAGGTTTGATGGGTGAAATCAAGCGTATTAATAATGATGTCGCTTGAAGACTGTTTTAAGTCGGACAGTTGTTCCGTAGTACTCGAATCATTATCCGTCCGATTTTTGTTAAATAGTAGAGAAGCCAATTGTTTCTTTATCATAGGATTTCGTCCTCCTTTATTAAATCAAAACAAAAATTTGTTTAAAAATGTTATCTCTATTAGAATATGTAGAAAACTGGAAAATGCTTATAGCGATGGCTAGTCTGTTCATTGGTTATGCTTAAATTAGAAGGGAATAAAAAAACAAGGGTAGGAAAAAAATCCTGCCCTTGTTTAAGATAATTTGGGACACGAACTAATCTGACTATCGGGATTGGTAACTACAGGGTGTAATCAACTTGTGTTCCATCTGAATCGATCCCTAAGGCAAATGCCTGAGCACGAACTTCATGCTTTTTAAAAACTTGAAGTGCTTTCTGAGCAATAGCTTGTTCAAATTCCGGTTCTGTCAGTGCTAATAGCGTTGGTCCTGAACCACTAAGCGCTGCTCCAAAGGCACCTGCTTGCAGGGTTACTTCTAAAGTTTCGAGTAAGCCTGGAATGAGTGCGGCGCGTTGATTTTGGTGAAGCGTGTCACGCATTCCTTCTTTTAAGAGGGAATAATCTTGACGAATAAAGGCCTCGGTAAGTAGCGCAACATGAGAAATATTAAAGACGGCATCCTTGCGAGGAACTTCAGGGGATAATATAGCTCGAGCTTTATTCGTACTGAGGTGGGTATCAGGAATAATCACAACCGCTCTTAAATTTGGGGATTGGGCTAGGACTCTTGGAAGAACGCCACTTTCCGTGGGGACAGATAGTGTCACGCCACCATATAAGGCAGGAGTAACATTATCAGGGTGCCCTTCTAGGGCATTAGCGACTTGTAGCAATTCGTACTGGGAGTATGGGGATCCAGCTATGGTGTTGGCAGCAACAAGTCCTCCGACAATGGCAGCAGAACTGCTTCCTAAGCCCCGCGCAGGGGGAATGTGATTTTCAAAGGTTAGAGCGACTGTGGGAGTGGGGAAGTGGACAAGGTCCCAAAAATGACGCATGGTTCGCCAGACCAGATTGCTTTCATCGGCAGGGATCCCATCTCTATAAGACCCAGTCAAAGTAATCTGAAACGGTCGGTTTGGTTCTACTGTCATTGTATTATATAGTCGAAGAGCCAGACCCAAACAGTCAAATCCAGGTCCGAGATTGGCGGAGGTGGCCGGTATCTTTACACGAAACATTCTTTTCCTCCCTAATTTAGTAAGAATTTGATTTAGGTCGTTGACCCATGATCCCCATTTTCAAAGCGAATAACATTGTGAATATTAAGGACCTTGCTATACGCTTTGACAGAATCTAAGGCTTCTTGAAGGGCCCCTTCACGACAGGGATGGGTCACGAGGACAATTTCAGCCTGATGTTCATCGCGTGGTTTTTGAATGATCGAGGCGAAGCTGATATTTGCTTCAGCAAAAAGAAGGGCCAGAGTAGCCAGAACTCGAGGCTCGTCTTTAACAAGTAGACGAATGTAGAAGGCCGTATAGAAATCGGAGACGGCTTTGAGTTCGAGGTCCAGATAGCAAGTACAATTAATGGCTGAAGTGGAGTTGGATTCAATATTGCGCGCTATACGCATAATGTCAGAGACAATCGCACTTCCTGTGGGAAGAGAACCAGCACCTCGACCATAAAACATCGTTTCTCCGACGGCATCTCCTACTACGTAAATAGCGTTGAAAACACCGCCAACTGAGGCAAGAGGATGGGTAAGTGGCAAGATCGCTGGATGGACACGAACTTCGATTCCCTCAGTTTGGTGTTTGGCTATGGCTAAAAGTTTGATGGTACAACCGAGTTCAGCGGCATAAGCCAGATCTTCACGGGTGATTTTGGAGATCCCTTCCACAAAGACGTCTTTAAGGGCAACCCGTGAATTAAAAGCGATTGATGAAAGGATGGCAAGCTTTCGCGCAGCATCTAGGCCATCAACATCGGAGGTCGGATCGGATTCAGCATACCCCAATTGCTGGGCTTCTGCTAGGACTTCAGCATACTCACGGCCCTGTTCAGCCATAGCTGTAAGAATGTAATTTGTCGTTCCATTAATAATCCCCAGGACATGGGTTATGCGATTAGCAGCAAGGGATTCTTTCATAGCTGCGATAATCGGAATTCCGCCTCCGACACTTGCTTCGAAATAGAGGTCTTTTCCGGCTGCATTAGCAGCGTCAAGAAGTTCATGCCCATGAAGCGCGATTAAGTCTTTATTCGCGGTGACGACATTTTTCCCGTTGCGTAAAGCTTCTAATATAAAAGTACGCGCTGGTTCGATGCCTCCCATTACTTCGACAATGATATCAATTTCAGGGTCCTGTAGAATTTCTTCAGGTTGATCTGTGAGTAGAAAGTCACCGCTAATCTCGCGTGCTCGATCAGGATCACGCTCAAGGATGCCTTTGATTTTTACCTCGCAATGGGTTCGAGTCTGAATATCCGTAGCATTTTGCTGTAATATGCGCACGACTCCAGTCCCTACAGTACCCAAGCCCAAAATTCCTATTTGAATTGGCAAGTCAAGACAACTCCTCTCAAAAAAACATATGTATCTGCATAGTGGACATTATACGCGTTCGATCTAGCTTTGACAAGGAAATTCTTAAGGAAATTCGTAACATTTATTGTAAATAGGGTTGACACTGAGGAAGGTATTCTGTATCATATACACAACGTTCTCAATATAAATGTGATATAACAGAAAAGGAAGTGTACCTAGGGTTCCGGGGGGACAACCTGTCTGGTCCGAGCGGTACAGAATCCAGATTGGATTTACACCGTGGGTAGAAAAAACCCAAGCGGAAAGTTCCACGTTTCTAGGGGGGACTTAGCTTAGGGTTTTTATTTGTTCGCGATTTTAAGGAGGGTTAATTAATGGGACTGCTTATTTACTTGAATGGTTCATTTGTTCCTGAAGAAGATGCAAAAGTATCGGTGTTTGATCATGGGTTTTTGTATGGAGACGGTATTTTTGAAGGGATTCGCGCGTACCATGGCCGAGTGTTTAAATTAGAAGAACACTTGAAACGCCTCTATGAATCTGCTAAGTCCATTCAATTGACGATTGGCATTAGTAAGGAAGAAATGCAAGAGGTTGTCTTGGAATCGCTGCGCAGGAATGGTTTGAAAGATGCCTATATTCGCTTGGTGGTATCACGAGGTAAGGGGGACCTAGGACTTGACCCCAATAAATGTCCAAAGGCTTCTATTATTTGCATTGCTGCGCAAATTAAGCTCTTTGAGCAAAGCATGTATGAGCAAGGATTAGAAGTAAAAACTGTGGCTATTCGTCGAAACAATCCAGATTCCTTGAACCCGAGGATTAAATCCCTCAATTATCTTAACAATATTCTGGCTAAACTCGAGAGCATACAGGCTGGTGTGATTGAAGCGATTATGCTCACTCAAGACGGTTATGTAGCTGAGGGAACGGCTGACAACATTTTTATCTATCGTAATAACGTCTTAATGACTCCTCCTCTTTCGGCAGGAATACTCGAAGGCATCACCCGCAACTCTGTGATGGAGCTTGCTCGTGAACTGGGTATTAATGTGAAGGAAGAATTATTCACTCGACATGACTTGTATACTGCTGACGAATGTTTTCTTACCGGTACCGCAGCCGAATTAATCCCAGTGATCAAAGTAGACGGGCGTGAGATCGGGGATGGGGTTCCTGGTCCAGAGTTTAAACAGCTTCTGGAGGCCTTTAGGGCTCTTACCCACATCAATGGTCCTGAAATTTACAGCAAGTAGAAGCAGAAGCTAAGGGAGGGAAAGAGTATGAGTGAAGTTAAAACAGGCTTAAAAGGGGCAACCATCTTATTGAATGCTTTGCAGCAAGAAGGGGTTGACGTTATTTTTGGTTATCCGGGCGGGGTATTACTTCCATTATATGATGCCCTTTTGGATAGTCCCATACGACATGTGCTAGCGCGGCATGAACAAGGGGTCGTGTATGCAGCGGATGGTTATTCGCGTGTTAGTGGGAAAGTTGGAGTTTGCTTAGCCACATCTGGACCTGGAGCGACGAATGTAGTTACGGGTATTGCCAATGCCTACTCGGACTCCATTCCCTTGGTGGTTTTGACGGGGCAGGTTTCTACGAGTTCAATTGGCTCGGATTCCTTTCAAGAGGTGGATATCATCGGGATTACCATGCCCATTACTAAGCATTCTTATTTAGTGAAGGATCCACGGGATTTACCGAGAATTGTCAAAGAGGCCTTTTATATTGCCCGAACTGGTCGACCGGGACCCGTGCTCATCGATCTTCCCAAGGACGTTTTAGCTCAAGAAAACGTGGTTCCTTTTTCTAATGAGATGAAGTTGAGAGGATACAAAATCTTTGGTCAAGCCAACAACGGTAAGATAGAAGAAGTGGCTAAGGCCCTGTCTGAATCTTGCAAGCCTGTGCTTTATGCAGGGGGCGGTGTTGTCACTGCGGGAGCGGAAGACGTCTTAAGGCAACTCGCTGAAAAAACGGCCGCGCCAGTGGTTACGACCTTGATGGGGATTGGTAGCATTCCTTTAGGACATCCTAATTTATTGGGAATGGTCGGAATGCACGGAACAGTGACCGCGAACTATGCTGTGGATGATTGTGACTTGCTGATTGCGGTGGGCGTACGCTTTGATGACCGCGTAACAAGTGGTATGGGTCATCGTTTTGCGACCAAAGCTAAGGTTATTCATATTGACATTGATCCGGTAGAAATCAGTAAAGTCGTAAAAACGGATATCAAAATCGTTGGCGATGCGCGTCAAGTTCTGGAAGAGATTTTAGAAGCAGTGCCTGGGTTCGCTGCCCCCGAGGTTGCTGATTGGTGGACCCAGCTGCGTAACTGGAAAGTCAATCATACCCTAAGCTATGACAAGGACAGTCTTAATCCACAGATGGTCATGGAGTGCCTGGGGGAACTGGCCGGAGAAAACGCTATTGTTACGACGGATGTAGGACAGCATCAAATGTGGGTCGCCCAATATTATCCCACTGTACACCCCCGCAATTATGCGACCAGTTGCGGATTAGGCGCGATGGGCTATGGTTTACCTGCTGCCGTCGGGGCTCAATTTGCCCGTCCGGAAGATAGGGTCATCCTGATCACGGGAGACGGGTCATTACAGATGTCAATCCAGGAGTTAGGAACGGTTGTTCAAAATAAACTTCCTATTAAAATTATCCTTCTGAACAATGGGGTTCTTGGCATGGTTCGCCAATGGCAGAAGATGTTTTATGCAGAGCGCTATAGTCAAATCCAGCTTGAAGGAAATCCGGACTTCGTTAAATTGGCGGAAGCCTATGGTATTCTCGGCATCCATGTTAATTCCGCGGAAGAAGTTCGCAGTGCCATTGAGGAGGCGTTCAATCATCTTGGACCAGTTCTGATCGATATTAAGATTTCAATGGATGAGAATGTTTTGCCCCTCGTTCCTCCTGGTAAAGACATTACTGAAATGATTGTGAGGTAATAGTATGCTGCATACACTGGCGGTTGTTGTTGAGAATCATCCAGGTGTTTTAATAAGAGTGGCTGGATTGTTCGCGCGTCGGGGTTATAACATTGATAGTCTTACGGTTTGTCAGACGGAGGATCCTGAACTTTCCAGGATGACGATCGTGGTCAATGGTGATGACCAAATCATTGAGCAAGTGAGAAATCAGCTCAGTAAACTGGTGGTTGTACACTCCGTAACGGACTTGACCGGGGAAAGCGTGGTTGATCGAGAGTTGGCATTAATCCGCGTGGAAGTTAGCGCAGAAACTCGATCTGAGGTTCTTCAGACGGTCGATATTTTCAGAGGACGGGTTGTAGATATGGGTAGAACCAATTTAACAGTGGAGTTAACGGGAGATATTCCTAAGATAGATGCCTTTGTTCATGCGGTTCGACCCCATGGATTACTAGAATTGGTACGCACCGGCAAGATTGCAATTTTGCGTTCGGATGCCTAGACAAAAATTGTACAAGTTGTAGTATAATATAGTGGGTTTTTGATAAAAAGGTTTATAGTTGAAAGGAAGTTTAGAAAAATGGCAAAAATGTATTATGAGGTTGACGCAAATTTGGAGTTACTAAAAGGTAAGGTTATTGCAGTAATGGGTTATGGGAGCCAAGGGCATGCTCAAGCTCAAAACCTTAAAGATTCAGGTCTTAACGTTGTGATTGGTCTTCGTCCAGGCAGTGCTCGTACTGAGCGTGCCCAAGCCGCAGGCTTTGAGGTTATGACGGTAGAAGAAGCAGCTAAACGCGCGGATGTCATTCAAATCTTACTACCGGATGAGACACAAAGTAAGGTTTATTATGCAGAAATCAAGCAACATTTGTCATCAGGAAAAGCACTCGTCTTTTCCCATGGCTTTAATATTCATTTCGGACAAATCATTCCTCCTAGCGATGTTGATGTCTTCATGGTGGCTCCGAAAAGCCCAGGACATTTGGTACGCCGCACCTATACTGAAGGTGCAGGAGTTCCAGCCTTGATTGCAGTGCATCAAGATGCTACAGGGAAAGCTAAAGAATTAGCCCTCGCGTATGCTAAAGGAATTGGCTCGACAAAGGCTGGAGTACTGGAAACGACCTTCGGCGAGGAAACCGAAACCGACTTATTCGGAGAGCAGGCAGTTCTTTGCGGAGGGGCCTCAGAACTCGTTAAAGCAGGGTTTGACACCTTGGTGGAGGCCGGTTATCAACCGGAAATTGCTTATTTTGAATGTTTACACGAGCTAAAACTCATCGTCGACTTAATGTATGAGGGCGGCATGGGTTGGATGAGATATTCTGTGTCCGATACCGCTCAGTATGGAGATATGACCGTCGGTAAACGAATCGTTAACCAAGAAACTCGTAAAGAAATGAAACGTGTACTCGAAGAAATTCAAGACGGTCGATTTGCTAAAGCCTGGTTACTGGAAAACCAAGCAAATCGTCCAGCCTTTAACGCTATGACTCGTAATGAAGCCAACCATCCGATTGAAAAGGTTGGGGAACAGCTTAGAGGAATGATGAGCTGGTTGAAAAAGCACGAATAGGAAAAAGCATTTACAATAATGCTTTTTCAGGATAGTTAATTATAGTTTTAGTTATAGTTCGGAAGGAAGTTAAAGTAATGCGCCGGATCGAGATCTTTGATACTACGCTTAGAGATGGTGAACAATCCCCTGGAGTGGCTCTTAACGCAGATGAAAAGTTGCAAATTGCTCATCAGTTAGCTAAGCTGGGCGTTAATGTTCTTGAAGCGGGATTTCCTATAGCCTCCCCCGGTGATTTTGAGGGAGTACGTCGAATCGCCCAAGAAGTCAGAAACGTGAGTGTGGCAGCGCTTGCCCGAGCTAATGCTAAAGATATTGAATGTGCCTGGCAAGCGCTTTCGGGTGGGGCGTCCCCACGAATTCACACCTTTATCGCCACTTCACCAATTCATATGCTTTATAAGCTGCAAAAGTCCCCTGACGAAGTATTAGAACAAGCCATCGAAGCTGTTCGATTGGCTAAATCGAAAGTCAATGATATCGAGTTCAGTGCGGAAGATGCCTCGCGCAGTGAGGTGGATTTTTTGGCAAAGGTCTTCTCGGGGGTCATCAAAGCCGGAGCCACCGTGCTGAATATACCAGATACCGTGGGTTATGCCACACCTGAAGAATATGCCGCATTTATCCGTGCCGTCATGGAGCGTACGATTGGAATAGAGAAGGTCAAAGTCAGTGTTCATTGTCATAATGATTTAGGTCTAGCAGTGGCGAATTCCTTAGCCGCAGTTGGGGCGGGCGTGCATCAGCTGGAGTGTACTGTGAATGGAATTGGAGAACGGGCTGGAAACGCAGCCTTAGAAGAACTTGTCATGGCTCTGCGCACTCGCAGGGACCAGTATAGTGTTGAAACATCTATTGTGACGACAGAGATCGCTAGAACGAGTCAAATGGTGAGTCGTTTAACTGGTATGATAATTCAACATAATAAAGCCATTGTGGGTAAAAACGCTTTTGCCCATGAATCAGGAATTCATCAAGATGGTGTCCTTAAAGAACGATCCACCTATGAAATTATGTCTCCGAGCGTCATCGGTATCGATGTGGAGTCCATTGTTCTAGGGAAACATTCGGGAAGACATGCCGTTCATCAACGGTTGACAGATCTTGGACTGGATTTAGAGGAAGATCAATTTGAAGACGTTTTTGCTCGGTTCAAACAATTGGCAGATCGAAAGCGTGATGTAACAACTGCTGACTTATTTTCTCTTGCGGAAGTGCAAAAAGAGAAGGCCGATCAAATCACTCTGGAATATTTACAGGTCTCCAGTGGAACGCATTTAGTCCCCACTGCTACGATCGGACTCATGTACAATGGGGAACGCTTAGAAGACGCCGCGTGTGGAGATGGACCCGTCGATGCAGCCTTTAAGGCTATTGATAAGGTTTTGGGAACCCGGGGAACTCTGAGTCATTATTCCTTGCAAGCCCTTGATGGTGGTGAAGATGCGCAAGGAGAGGTAGCAGTGACCGTCAAGTTTGGAGAAAATCTGGTGGGCGGCCGTGGGGTAAGTACGGATATTATTGAAGCCAGTGTGCGCGGCTATCTTCAAGCCGTAAACCGTGCGTTCGTTCGAGGCTGGATTACAATTCGTGAGAAAAACGCAAATTAAGGGAGGGAGTAAGAGCCATGTCTATGACAATTACGGAAAAGATTCTAGCCCAACATGCTGGGCTGGAAGAAGTAATTCCGGGTCAACTGATCACCGCGAAACTGGATCTTGTCTTAGCAAATGATGTGACTGGTCCAGTGGCCATTCAAGAGTTTCAAAAGTTTGGTACTGATAAGGTGTTTGATACTAAAAAAGTAGCTCTTGTTCCAGATCACTTTGCGCCCAATAAGGACATTTTATCAGCTGAGCAATGCAAAGTAATGCGCGATTTTGCTCAGAGTCACCAGATTGAGCACTATTTTGAAGTGGGACAAATGGGAATTGAACATTGCCTGCTTCCTGAACAGGGTCTTACCCTCCCAGGGGATCTGATCATTGGCGCGGACTCGCATACCTGCACCTACGGTGCTGTGGGAGCCTTTGCCACTGGGGTTGGCAGTACTGACTTAGCAGCAGGATTAGCAACCGGTGAAGCATGGTTTCGTGTTCCAGAATCTATGAAGTTTATCTTCCGCGGAACGCGTTTTCAAAAGTGGGTCGGAGGCAAGGATCTCATTCTATATCTGATAGGAAAACTAGGTGTAGATGGGGCTCGCTATCGCGCCATGGAGTTTACTGGAGAGGGTATCTCGGCTTTATCGATGGATCATCGTTTTACAATCTGCAATATGGCGATTGAGGCCGGTGCAAAAAATGGGATTATTGCTCCTGATGAAACAACCTTTGCTTATCTCGAAGGACGAGCTCGTCGCTCATATCCGCTACTCAATAGTGATAAAGACGCCCATTACCTGGATATCCAAGAGTTTGACGTAGCGGAAATCCCGCTCCAAGTTTCCTTCCCGCACTCTCCTGAAAATGCCAAAGCTGTTCAGGAAGCAAGCGGAATTAAAATTGACCAAGTTGTAATCGGCTCCTGTACGAACGGTCGACTGGAAGATTTACGTCTTGCTGCAGAAATCCTGCGTGGCAAGAAGGTACACCCTGAAATACGGCTCTTGGTATTCCCCGGAACTCAAACCATCATGCGTGATGCTATGCGTGAAGGGATTATCGATACGTTGATTGAAGCTGGAGCTGCGGTTAGTACGCCGACTTGTGGTCCTTGCCTAGGTGGACACATGGGTATTTTGGCAAAAGGAGAGAGGGCAGTCTCTACCACGAATCGGAATTTTGTGGGACGTATGGGACACGTTGAGAGTGAAATCTACTTATCTAATCCAGCGGTCGCTGCAGCATCGGCGATAAAAGGGCAAATTGCTCATCCGGAGGAGGTATCTTAAATTGGGAAAAGCGTGGAAGTTTGGGCATGACATTGATACAGATGTCATTTTGCCTGCCCGTTATTTAAATAAATCGACTCCTGAGCATCTGGCAGCACACTGCATGGAAGACGCTGGGACACAATTTGCACAGGAAGTTCAATCTGGAGATATCATGGTTGGTGGAAAAAACTTTGGCTGCGGTTCCTCACGTGAACATGCTCCAATCGCCATTAAGGCTTGTGGTATCAAAGTCGTGATTGCAGAGTCGTTTGCGCGGATTTTCTACCGTAATGCCTTAAATATCGGTCTGCCCATTATGGAATGCCCGGAAGCTGTGGCAGGGATTACTCCAGGAGATGAGATCGAAGTGGATCTGGCCACGGGTATCATTGAGAACCGGACGACTGCGAAGCAGTTTCAAGCTCGTTCTTTTCCGCCTTTCATGCAGGAATTGATTCAAGCAGGTGGACTTATTCCTTATGTAAAAGGGAGGAGTAAAAATGCCTAATGTTTTAGTTCTGCCGGGAGACGGTATTGGTTTAGAGATTACCCCAGAAGCCGTTAAGGTTTTAGAAGCGGTCTTAAAAGGTCGATCAACTCAGCTGAATTTTGAATATGGATTAATCGGTGGAGCTGGAATTGATGCAGTAGGCAAGGCTTTGCCCGACGAGACTCTAGCTGCTGCCAAGGCAGCGGACGCGATTTTAATGGGTTCCGTTGGAGGACCTAAGTGGGATACCCTGCCCGCTCCACAACGACCGGAATTGGGAGGGCTACTGCCGATCCGTAAGGCTCTAGGTCTTTTTGCCAATATTCGTCCTGTCAAAATGCTTCCTATGTTAACGGATGCATCAACACTTCGCACTGAGGTGGTCGAGAACGTAGACTTGGTAGTTTTGCGCGAATTGACCGGCGGCCTCTACTTCGGTGAAAAAGGAAGAGGTACAAATCCTAGGAGTGCTTTTGACACCTTGGTTTATACGGAGGAGGAAATCCGACGTATTGTAGAACTTGGCTTCCAAATGGCTACTAAGCGGCGTGGAAGGCTTTGTTCTGTAGACAAAGCGAATGTCTTAGAGTCCTCCCGCTTTTGGCGTGAGATAACCGTTGAGGTTGCTAAAGATTTCCCAGAGGTGGAATTAAGTCATATGTATGTGGATAACGCAGCGATGCAATTGGTTCGCTGGCCCGCACAATTTGATGTGATCGTCACTGAAAATATGTTCGGAGATATCCTGACCGATTTAGCATCAATGTTACTGGGTTCGATCGGAATGATCCCGTCGGCGAGCATGAATGGATCTAAAGGGCTCTATGAGCCAGCCCATGGTTCGGCACCGGATATTGCTGGACAGAACATTGCTAACCCCTTAGCCACGATTCTTTCGGGAGCTTTAATGCTGCGCTACTCGTTTGGCTTAGAGGATGAGGCTCTAATGATCGAGCAAGCGATTGAACGTGTTTTACAAGAGGGGTATAGAACAGCTGACTTAGCAAAGCCGGGAGATAAAGTTCTGGGAACTATAGAAATGGGAAATGCTGTAGTAGAGGCACTTAAGTAGAGGATTTCGCCGAGGCTACTGGGATATTATTGAAATTGCACTTGATATTTCTGAACTAGTGAGATAGAGTATAGTTAATTGGATAATGAATAAAGCATAAGATCGACCTAGTATGGTAGACGGTGGTGTCCAGAGAGAGAAACATTTGCTGAGAGTTTTTCCGCCCATGGTATCAGAACCCCAGTCGTGATGCACTGATGATGAATCGGTCGGTTTCCACCGTTATGAGGAATGTTGTGAGTTTGAGATTGCAACTTAAGTTGGCATTGGCAATAAAGGTGGTACCGCGGAAGGCTTCTTTCGTCCTTGATATAAGGATGGGAGGGGCCTTTTTTTATCGCATTTGGGGTCTTTGCAAGTAAGTGCATTGGGGTCTTTGAAAGTAAGGGGACATTGCACGCTCACACACGTTGCGTTCACTGGCTCGTTTGGATGCTGAAGCTATTACGCCAACCTCTGGGTAGCGCAAGATGTGAACCTAGGCGTAATAATGCTTCAGCATCGGCACTCGCTTTATCGTGAACTCCACTAAAGTGTTCACTTAGCAATGGCCCCTTAATTTCTGGTCAGATTGGGCTAGGACGAGGGGGAATGGGGGGACCGTGAAAGTTTGCGTGCAAGTTGGTGCAAGTTGTGCAAGTTGGTGCAAGTTGTGCAAGTTGGGGACGGTTCCTGACTTGCATAAGTCGTAGACAAATCTCGTTAGGGTTTCTAGCTTCAATCCTTTGAGCTCAGTGATGAGTAATTCCTCTCACATGCTTCAGAGTTTCAGAAACCGCCTGCGGCTTGGGTAATTTGGGTGGGTCAAATAGGATGGGGACGTTAACCACGAATTTATGTTTCGAGATGGCCATGATTTATATTGCAAGATGCTTCATTAAATTAGAAAAGTTATAGATTAATTAATACGTTCGTTATAATTAGGAGTTCTTATTAGATTTTGTTGAGCGTGGCATGCTACTAAAATTAGGCAAAGGGCATCTAATGGTTAAATGAAGCTCAATACAACTTAAACGGATATGAAAGGGTGTAGAGGATGACTCAGTCAATTGGTTTTATTGGTGGGGGAAATATTGCGGAGGCTATGATCAGTGGTCTTAAGAAAACGAACAAGGAGATTGAGATTCGAGTGACGAATCTTTCCAATCAGGGGCGTCTGCAGGGATTGGTGGATCGGTATGGTGTTGTTGCAGCTTCGTTGAAGGAGCTTGTGGAAACGTCGCAAGTCATGATTATTGCGGTGAAGCCGAAGGATGTTCAAGCAGTGGTTAAAGATCTTGCGAATTATTCGTTGCAGAGTAAGTTAATTATTAGTGTGGCGGCTGGTGTTCCTCTAAAGGTTTTTTATAAATACCTCCCAGGGGTTGCGATGATTCGAGCGATGCCGAATACTTCGACTACGGTGCTTCATTCGATGACTGGATTGGTGCGAGGAGATAATGTCACGGAGGAACAGGCCGGGGTGGGCGAGAAGATCTTTTCGGCTACGGGGCGGATTATGTGGGTCCCAGAAGAAAATATCAATGCCCTGACAGCAATTAGTGGAAGTGGTCCTGCTTATTTTTATCTCTTTGCAGAGAGTTTAATAAAATCCGGGGTTGAACTAGGGCTTAGTGAAGAGGATGCTGAGGTTTTAGTGCTTGAAACGTTGATTGGGGCAGGAAAAATGATTGCTGAGAGTGATAAGTCACCAGGGAAACTGCGTGAGGAAGTAACCTCTCCCAATGGAACAACTTATGCTGCTATTAACGTTTTTACAGATGACGGATTGGCACAAACTGTACTGAAAGCTGTAAAAGCCTGTGCTCGGCGTGCAGAAGACTTGGAAAGGGAGTATTCAGAGTGACATTAAATGAAGTTCGTCGGGTAGTTTTGAAAATAGGGAGTAGCAGTTTGAATCATCCGCAAGGCGGTTTAGATGATCAAGCGATCGCTGAAATCGTCTCAGTCATCGCTGCTCTCAAGCAAAAGAACGTGGAGTGCATTATAGTCACTTCCGGTGCTGTAGCTGCTGGCATGGGACAATTAGGGCTACATTCTCGCCCTCGAGATTTAGCAGGTAAACAAGCGGTTTCGGCTGTAGGTCAAGGGGTACTCATTGAGAGGTATGCCCATAATCTTCAACGGCATGGTATCGTGGGGGCGCAAGTTCTTTTATCTCGCATCGATTTAGCTCAAGCGTCACACTATCGCAATGCTCAAAACACACTAGAGAAATTATTGCGCTTACAAGTGATTCCGATCATTAATGAAAATGACACCGTAGCGGTGGATGAACTCTGTTTTGGCGACAATGATACTCTTTCAGCATTGGTGGCAGGGCTTGTCGGAGCGGATCTATTGGTGATTCTGACGGATGTGGATGGCTTGTACACAGGCAATCCCAAAAAGGATCAGTCGGCTCAATTGATTAAGGAAGTGACAGAGGTTTCGGCGGTGGAAAGTATGGCTAGTGGGGCGGGAAGTCTATTCGGCACCGGGGGGATGGTCACAAAAATAAGGGCAGCCAAGATCGCCACCCGTTTTGGAATCGGAATGCTTTTGTTGAATTTTACACGGCTCCGAGAACTCATCGACTTAACCGAGGGTCAAGCTCCTGAAGGAACCTATTTTCAACCCGCAAAACATCGTCTGGCAGGACGGAAACGCTGGATAGCATACGCTGGGTTATCTGAAGGGAGTATTCAGGTCGATAATGGTGCAGCAAAGGCACTGATCGAAGAAGGAAAGAGTTTACTGGCTAAAGGAATAACGACGACTGAGGGGACCTGGGAACGTAAAGAAATCGTTCGGATTCTCAACCTGCAGGGAGAGGAGATTGCCAGAGGGGTCGTCGAACTTAGCCAAGATGAAGTACAAACGGTGAAGGGGCTGCATTCTGAGAAACTGCACCAACTCATTCCAGATTTTGACGGCGGAGAGGTGGTTCATAGGGATAATATGACCCTCATGGTGGATGCTTAAATGGGATTACGGCATAAGGTTCCCTAATGAGTGAGAAATTAGATATAATATTGAGGTATATATTAATTGGACACTGTTTATACCTTACGGCGGGTGCTTAAGGAGATGTAATTACTAGATCTGCCCAATACCACATAATTGATGCGCACAACTATTAATATGTTCTCTTGGACGAGGCACGTGGAGACGATAATAGTGCTATATCGCGGTTGAGCTGAAAGCCTTGGTATAAGCAGGTTTGAGAAGTGTATGTTCTTTTTATGGTAACATGGGGTGTGCGTGAATATATTGAGCCAGATCGTTTTTATTAGCGGTCTGGATTTTTTGTTTTTTATTGGATTATTTTCTCGATCTTGGGAGGTAATAAGGGAAAGACGTAGAAGATTTAAACATGAAATACTGGTGTCTTTAAAGCCCTACATACACTAAGAATAAACCGGACAACAAATATTTGTCGTTTCAGTATGCTAACATAGTATGGAAGGTAGTATATTATAAAAGTGTTAATCTTGCGAAATTTTACGTTGACTATGCTAGAGTGAAAAAAGAGATTAGGAAATAACGGGGAGATTGGGACATGCAAAATATTGATGACAAAATTGAGTACTGGAAAAAACGCTTACTAGATTTAGGTAAACGAAACAGATTAATAAACTTCAAAGAGACTAAAAGATCTAATGTAAAAATTACTTCTCCGAACTATGATGAGTTATATAAAAGGCTTGTTCGGGATGAGAATGAGCTTAGTTTTCCATTTCCTTTGAAGACTACATACGATGAAAATGGCGAAGAACATAATATTTCTGTTCAAGATGGTGACTTACAAACAAATAAAACGTTAAATGAACAGCAAAAGACTTTAAAAGTTTTACGTGGTCGAGCAAAGACATCGATGGAAGAACAAGGTATTAATTCTCTGTACTTAACTTTTGGCTTAATAAGATGGAAAGAAAGTGATACTTCAGAGGTTGTAATTTCTGCCCCACTTGTTCTTGTGCCAGTAATATTAAAGGTTGAAGCTATAACAGACCCATACATTTTACAAATTCATGAAGACGAAATAGTCGTCAACCCAAGTTTAGCCTTTAAATTTGAGAATGATTTTGGCATTATATTACCAGAATTTGATGGCCACGAAGATGATATTACTGATTATTTATCACAAATCACAAAAATCGCAAAGAAGAATGATTGGGAGGTCGTAATTGATGTTCACCTCACTTTATTGTCATTCCTAAAAATCAATATGTATAAAGACCTGGATAATAGTAAAGACAAAATTGTTTCTAATCCTACTATAAAAGCACTTTGTGGTGATAAAAGTGAGATTGCTCAAATACCAAGTGAACTCAATAATTTTGACCATGATAAGAATGTTAGACCTATTGATACCTATCAAGTAGTAGATGCAGACTCGAGTCAACAAGATGCGATCTTATTGTCCAAGAAAGGTATTAGCTTTGTCATGCAGGGGCCTCCTGGAACAGGAAAAAGTCAAACGATAACAAATATTATTGCGGAGGTTATTGCTGAAGGTAAAAAGGTGTTGTTTGTATCTGAAAAAATGGCAGCACTTGAGGTGGTCAAAAAGCGTCTTGCAGAAGCTGGACTTGAGGATTTCTGCCTCACTTTACACAGCTATAAGGCTAACAAGAAAGAAATTTTAAACCAACTTGCTAAAACGCTAGGTGTTCAAAGAATAAGTATCCGTGAGGATGCCATTTATAAACTATCCGTATTAGAGGAAAGAAGAAATAAGCTTAATGAATATCAAGAACAACTTCACAATAAAATTGCACCTCTTAATGTTTCTATATATGAGGTAAATGGCCGACTTGCAAAATTATCTGCAACGCAGGATATAATCTTTGGAATAAATGATATCGAGAATACTGATACGGAATTAATCAATAAATATAGATATTTGTTAGGGGAATTCTCAAAAACCATTGGTAAATTAAGCAAAGATTACTCGGAAAATCCTTGGTATGGCTGTAATGTTCCAGTTGTAACCCATGAATTAAGACACGATATAGAAGTGAATCTTAAGAGTTTATTAATAAAATTGAAATCCTTATCTCAAATCTATGAGCACATTCTTGATAAGACAACTGCTAAAATAGCACCAACAATTAATAATATTTCTTCATTGATTAATTTGTTAGAAGTTTCATCAGAATCACCCATTCTCCCTGTAAAGTGGTTATCTAAAGATATTGGGATTTTAGAAAGTATTGCACAGGAATATTTGATGATTTTTAATGAGCATAAAGAAAAGACTGCTAATTTGCTTGACCGATATAATCAAGAAGTTTTGGAGATGAATGCAAAGGAAATAATTTTAATCCTTGAATCTAATATGACAGATGTAAAAGAATATTTGAATAATGAAAATTTCTCAACAAATAAGGATATAGTTAGAAAAGCTAATTTTATAATCACTGAGTGTATTGAACATACAAACGTTATTAAAAGTATTTATAGTAAAAGTCAAGACTTATCTTCTATTTTTGGGATTGAACAATATAGAACTTTCAGTTCAATACTCGAATTAGAAAAATTGCTTGGATTAATTCTTGAAAATCCGCAGCCATTAGGTAAGTGGTTTAATAACGGTGAAATTCAAAATCTCACAGAGTTATTAGATGCTGCAGAAGCTGAACAAAACATATTGAAAAATAATATTACCGAAATTCGATCAAACTTTACCGATGATGTATTTAATGTTAATTATGAAGAATTACTAGAAAAGTTTAAAACGACTTATTCTGAAACGTTTAAAATCATAAGTGATTTTAATGGTTTGTCTAATAACTTTGAACTTACCAAACAAACATTATTAACATTTGTGGCCAATCAATCAGAAAAACTCAACATGTATCATTTGCTTATTACAAACGGATATGCGACATCAAAACAATTAGTCGAAGATATTGGGCTCGAAGTTAACACCCTTAAAGATCTGACTTCAATAGGAGAGCTTTTATCAGTAATTATTCAAAACCCAAAACCTACATTAGCATGGTTCGATGACAATAAAGAGATGGCCATTGATACTATAATTTCAGATATTAGGAATACCCAAAAAGAAATTAAGGATGTAAAAGAAGCCCTTCTATCAAAATTCAATCAGGAAATTTTGAATATCGATTGTAAAAGTATGCTTATTCGATTTAATACTCTATATGGAAATTTCACTAAGTTTTTTAAGGGTAGCTATCGTTCTGATAAGAAAACAATACGTAGTTTTAGCAAAGAGCCTAATCTTAAAATAACTGATATTGAGATTATAACTTTGCTAAATAAAATCACTCTTATAAAAGAAAAAGAGCAATGGCTAACTAATATTGAATCCTTGGCAGCTGAAATGTTGGGTGGCTTATATATTGGCAATTACACAAATTGGGAGAATATTGAAAAGAGTAGAGCTAATTTTAAAATTGTTAAGGGTTATTTCAGGGGAAATAAAATACCGGAGCAACTTAAAAAGTTATTAATAGAAGGTGGTATAGAGAAATTTACAAAATTAAATACTAATATACTTAAGATATTGGAAAATGATGTAGTCGAGTATGTTTCTAGCATTTTTGGCGCAAATATAATCGAACAATCAGTCGCAGATTTGCTAAAGAAAATAGATGATACTAATTCTACAGCATTTAATATAAAAGATGACTATGAAAATATATGTAAATATCTTACTAATGATAGATTATTTGATGATACAAAATTGACTGATATAATTTCTTTGCTTTCTACCATAAAGGAGATAAATCAAAAAAGAAAATGGTTTAATGATAATACACAGAACTTATTAAATTGTTTTGGTGTCCATTATCAAGGGGAAGATACTAATTGGAATAGTGTAAGAAATCGGCTCGAGATAACTGCCCGAATAATTAGATTTTTTGATAAGAAACAAGTGCCTAGTAAGTTGATTGTTTACCTAACATCCTTTGGTAATTCAGACAATAGCCTTAAAATTTTTAAAAAAGATATCGAAGATATAAAAGATAAAGAACTAATTAATAAATTGAATTATTTATTAATTTCGGAAGATAATCAAAATCTTGATTTTGATAAACTCATTAGCATACTTGATCTTATTAAAGATAATGTTAACGTTTCTCATGATAAATACGTTGAATTTTCAAGTTGTGCAAAAAGCACCTTATTATATGAAACTATTATGGATGATATTACCGTACTTGATAAGATTCAAGAAATAGAGCAACAAGTACAAGAAGACTTATCACAATTTGAAAATGATTTTGAATATATGTTCGACGGAATGAATACTGATTGGGGTAAGGTTATATTTTCTCTAAATTATGCAGCCAGGTTTAAGGATTTATGTAAAACATATTTATTATCAAGTGAATATATTAACAGCGTTTGTAACGACAAAAACATAGCTTTATGGGCTAGGACATATAGTAATGAATTGTCAACATTGCATTCAGATCTTAAAGCAGATTTCGACTGGTTTTCCAACTTATTTGACAATGGTGAAGAAATGTATAATACACGTATCTACACCTTCTTGGATAATACCGAGAAATGCTTTGATAATCTTACCCTATTAGAAGAATGGATAGATTTTAGAAGTGTTAGGCAACAGTGTAGAGAAGTAGGACTGACTGAATTTGTTGAAAAGGTTGAGCAGTTGGAAATTCAGCCTAGTATAATTGTTGATACATTCTTCAAGCGATTTTATAGGCTGTGGCTTGATGTGATGATACCTCGTCATCCTGCGGTTTATACTTTTAGAAGTCGTTCTCATCAATCCATAATTAATGAGTTTAATTCATACGATGGTGAGCAACTTAAAATTGCCCGGTTGAGGATTTTAGAAAGATTAATTGAAAGATTGCCCAATACAAATATTGCTACATCAGCGGTTGATGAGGTAGGGATTCTAAAACGTGAGCTTACAAAACAGCGAAAAATTATGCCACTGAGAATATTGTTTAAGAAAATCCCTAATCTATTAACGGCATTAAAACCTTGTCTAATGATGTCGCCACTTTCTGTCAGCTTGTTCTTGCAGGCTGATGGGTATGATTTTGATACAGTTATTTTTGATGAAGCCTCACAGGTATGCACAGAGGATGCCATAGGTGCAATAATGAGGGGAAAACAATTAATTATTGCTGGCGATAGCAAACAGCTGCCGCCTACAAGCTTTTTTGCTGCTTCACTTTCAGATGGTGATTTTGATGATGCTACTGAAGATGATGATGATTTCGATGACACCGGTGCGTATGATTCAATTCTTGAAGAGGCTGTTAATGCGATTCCTGAGCGTACGCTTAAGTGGCATTATAGAAGTCGTCATGAGCATTTAATTGCTTTTTCAAATGCCAAGATATACAACCATGAATTAATAACGTTTCCGTCAAATATAGATAGGATCCCAGATAATGGAGTTGAATATATTTTTGTCGAAAATGGCGTATATGATCGTGGGGGTAAGAAAAATAATTTGAACGAGGCCAAGCGCGTAGCTGGGCTTGTATTTGAGCATATCAAAAAATATCCAAGTCGTTCCTTAGGTGTGGTTACCTTTAGCGAAGCACAACAACAGGCTGTTGACGGAGCCATAAGACAATTGCGACTACAAAATGGGCAATATGAAAACTTTTTTGCTGAGGATGCTGAACATGCTTTTTTTGTAAAAAATCTTGAAAATGTCCAGGGAGATGAAAGGGATACGATTATTTTCAGCATCGGCTATGCCAAAGACGCCAATGGTGTTATGTATATGAATTTTGGTCCGCTTAGTCGTAATGGTGGGCATAGAAGACTAAATGTTGCTATTACTCGTGCCAGATACAATGTCAAGTTAGTTGGATCTATTCATCCAACAGATATTAAAGTAGAAAATACCAATTCAGAGGGTGTAAAAATGTTGCGGCAATATATTGAATTTGCGATAAATGGAGCTTCAGTTTTGCAAAATGAATTGCAGTATAAAAGTACCGTTGATGTGGATTCTCCTTTTGAGGAAGCGGTACATGACTTTCTTATCAAAAATGGTTATAACGTAGCTACACAAGTGGGCTGCTCAGGGTATCGCATTGATATGGCGGTAAAACATCCAACATTAAGTGGTATATTTGTCCTAGGAATTGAGTGTGATGGAGCAACATACCACAGTGCCAGGACTGCGAGAGAACGAGATAGATTACGCCAAACTGTGCTAGAAGATATTGGTTGGAAGATTTATAGGATCTGGTCAACTGATTGGATTAAAGACCCAAAAACTGAGGGGAACAAATTGCTTGAGTCAGTCAAAGTGGCAATAGCTAATTACAAAATGAGCAATATGGATACTGGAAGTGTTGGCTGCCATGAAACAGTTAAAGAAGACACGATTTTCCCTGATGATAATTATGTAATAGTTGAAACTGACAAGGATAACAATACTACAAAAAATAATAATCCATATAATTTTAGTTATTACAAAGTAACTGAAGTATATAAGAATACGAGAAATTCCGATGATACACAGTATCTCGCAGATGTAATAGACTACGTGGTTGAGCTTGAATGCCCTATTCACTATGAATTATTATGCAAAAGGGTTGCGACTTTATTTGGGAATCTAAAAGCCACCGTTAAAGTGCGAAATGCGGTTGATTGGGTATTGGCAAAAAAACTAAAAGGTGTAGTGATTAAAAAAGGAGAGTTTTGTTGGCACAAAAATGCAAAAGAAATAGAAGTGAGAATACCTTCATCTCATGGCGAAAGTAGAGCGATTAATTATATAAGCACTGAAGAATTAGCGGAGGCTATGTTTGTTATTGCTAAAAAAAGCTTTGGAATAACAAAAAGTGACTTATATGTTGTAACAGCTCGTGTTTTTGGATTTAATCGTACAGGTGGTAACATTACACAATCAATGGAGAAAACTTGCTTATATTTGCTTGAAAGTGGCAGGGTTAAGGAAGTTGACGGTAAGATTGTTTTGTAGGAATTTAGGCAAATATATCTACAAATAATCTCCTACAATGATGAAAATTCAATAGCAGATTACTTTGTCAGCAATAATGTTC